>NZ_BDBY01000326.1 GCF_001613225.1 Nocardia pseudovaccinii NBRC 100343 | reverse complement strand
AGGAAGAAAGTAAGTATTGTAACAAACTGTTTGTTACAATACTTACTTTCTTCCTTACTTACCTTTCTTCCTTTATTCCTTCCCATGGTAATCTACCTTTTCGTCGTAGTGGCGGTTTCTCGCGTTCTCCCTGGTCATAGCTCTAGTATAGCGTGCGGGCTGGAGTTTTGTCACGTTGTTTCCCGGACTTTTTTCCAACCCGCACTATTTATTCCTATGCGATCTTCTTGTTGGTCTTGATTCGTCCGTCCAAGCGCTTCCGCGTCTCGACCACATCCTCCAGCACGTCGAAGAACTCGTCCATGAAGAACTTGTGTGCCGTGATCATCTGGCCCACCTTGTCCTCGGAGTATCCCTTCGATGCGGCGTACTCTCGGACCAACTCTTCGTTGTCCGCGCGCAAGATCATAAGCACTGCGGCGTTCAATGCGATACCGACATCGATCTTCCGCGAGCCGATTTCCATCTTCCACCGCGCGATCGCCTGATCGAGCAGTACCAGATCGTACTCGCGCAGGCGAGTGGTCACCGTCTCGATGTTGTCGAGCTTGTCGACTGCGGCCATTGCCTTTTCCTTCCTCTGCCTTGGGGTTGCTATCTACAATAATAACGTAATTTTCCCTCAAATTCCATTCCTTCCACGGTTTCGTTACATTCTTTCTTTCCTTCCTTCTTTGGTGGTAAGTATGCGGCAGCGGCCCGGCGTGCTGCAAGGCGCGCCGGGCGGGGTCGCTATTGCTCGCGGCCGTGTTCGATCAAGTCGAACTGGGTTTCGCGGTAGCCGGCGGGGATGGTGTCGGCGACGGTGATCCGGTCGCGCGCCCACGTGCCAGCCAGGGCGGTGTTGCCGCTGGTGCGGTCCTCGCGGAAGATCCCGGCGCCCATGCCGGTACGTGCTTCCATCGTGAGCACTGGAAGCGGGTGGATCCGCTCGCCGTGCGCGTCCGCTGGAACGGCGTCCTTGTCGACGTAGCTGCGCTGGTCGTGGTTGATGACGTAGCGGCCGGTCGGGGCCGGAACCGGCTGCAACCGCGTTCGCATCCTGGCGCGCTGCGGGTCCGGCTCCGCGATCGCGGCCAGCACGACGCGCCGCGGTGGGACCGCTGCCGGGGCCTGCTGGGTGAGGGCGTAGAGGTTGCGGTCCTGGCCGGGTTCGTCGGCAGCGGCGTCACCGGCCCACACCACACGCGTGGGCTCGGTGAGCAGCTGCTCGACAGCGGTGACGAACAGCGAGCCGATCCAGGAGTGCTCGGCGAGCTTGCCGCCGGAGTCGTAGTCGTGGGGCTCCAGGTAGCCGGTGACGGCATCGGCGGCGGGGGCGAGCAGAACGGCCCTGAACAGTTGGCCCATGCGAATCTCCTCAGTCGAATGTGGTGTCGGGGTTCGGATTTTGTCGGGGCTCACCAGTAGCCGACGACGGGCATCCGCCGGACCACCCGGCCGTACCAGGCGCGCACGACCAGCCATCGAAAACCGATGTCGTCGGTGATCACCCGGTGTCGGCCGCCACGGGGCACCACTACCCCGACTCGGCCGGGTTCGCCGAAGCGGGGCTGCACGTAGACATACTTCTCGGTCATCGCTGGGTTCTCCTTGCATGTCTCGGTGGGGGGAGTGCGTTCAGAAGTAGCGGCGGCCGACGACATCGAGGCACAGGTTGCAGGCGATTTCGTAGAATCGCACGCCCTCGGCGGTGCGGCCGTCCTCGGCAATATGGGTGTTCATCACGCCGAGGGGCCGCGAGCAGCACTCGGTCTTGCCTTGGTAGCCCTCGCGAATTGTGTTGTCGTACATCGGATTTCCCTTTGGTTGAGCGGGTCAGTTTAAGTTGTTAAATGTCTAGGCTGTTTGACTCTTGAATGAGGAGGTCAGCCGCGGCGGACGCGACTGACGGGCAGCGTGGCGGGCCTCGGTGGCACGAACCTTGGCCTTGGCCAGGTTGCGGACGTGGTTGCGGCGGTAGAGCGCAATGCGCTTGCGCAGCTCCGGAATCGGCAGCACGACCGGCTTGTGGGTGTTTCGGGCGATCACTGCGGTGTCCCCGTCGTAGGCCACAGGGCCGATGCGCAAGCTCACCTCGGCGCCGGCGTTGTGCTCGGCGGCCTCGAGGCGGTCCAGCTCGGCCAGGGCCAGCTCGTAGATGGCGAGGCGATCCGCGGCGGTACGCAGCGTCAGCGGCATCGGGCCGAGCGGCCCCATCTGCACACCGAACCCGAAGTCGATGCGCGCGGCCTTCTTGGCGCTGCGGCGCGCCGGGCCCTTGCTGCCCTTGCGAGGGCGGCTGGCGGCCGGGAGCACGTAGGTGGCGATCAGAATGGCCACGCCCACGGCGAGCAGGAGCACCAGGAGGAACGTGGGGGCCACGCTGGCCGGGTACTGGGAGCTGGTGTTCATCGGGGGCCTTCCTGGTGGCTTCCGGTAGTCCGTCAGGCGATGCGGTTGAGTTCTTCGGCGATTTCGGCGATGCGCTCCGCGGCGCGGACCAGCTGCGCGTCGCGCTCGTCGGCGGCCACACTGCGCGCGGTGCGAGCCAGGGTGGTGCAGCGCGCCGCGTTGTGGACTACGGCGCTGGCCACCGGATAGCCGTCGCGGCGGATCAGGCCCCAGTACTCGCTCATGTCTCGGGTGTCGGATTCCTCGATGAGGGCGACGAGCTCGCGGCGGAGGGCTTCGTAGTCGGCGTTCCAGTTGCTGATCATGGTCTCGGTTCGCCTTCCGGTTGCGGGGTTCCTTCTACTTCTATATTAACAGTTTAAACTGTTAGACGTCTATAGTTTGTGGGTTTCGACCGTAAAATGCTGCGACCAGGGCAGATGTCAGACAGCGGCGGTGCGGTGGTCTTCGCAGTTGGGCACCCCATCGAATCCGGCGGCGTGCCAGCACGGATCGCAGACCACTGGCCGCGAAGGCATCGACGTCCGGACGGTGCCGGGAGATGCCGAGCACATCAGGCACGTCGGCCCCGCAACGGCGTCGAGCTCCGCCGCGCGCTGGTCCTTCTCGGCCTCGACCGCCGCAGGCGCCACCGCGTCGACGACGGGCTGCTCCGGCTCCGGTGCGATCGGATCCGATGGCACGGGCAGATCCAAGGCTGGGCGGTCCAGGCCGGGGCAGATGCAGCGCATCGGCGCGATCGGATCGCCTTCACCGAATGCGACGATCCAGCCGGTGTCGTGGCAGAGCCCGCACTCGCCACTGTGAGCCTTCTCGGCGGCTTTCTGGGCCGCTTCCTGGCGTTTCTGGGCGGCGATACGGGCCCGCTCGGCCTGGCGCTGCTGCTGTTCGAGCTCGTCGGAGCGCTGCAGCGCGCGGCGGCGCTCCCGGACGGCGGCCGCGGGCATCGCCGGGGTCTGCTCGGTCCAGTCCACGGCCGCCAGGAGCGCTCGCAGGAATCCGCCGGGGTTGGTGATCCGATCCGGCCAGCTGTAGCCCTGATCGGCCATGTAGCGGCTCAAACGGACCGCGATAGCGCGACCGGTCCACCAGGTGCTGTCGATGCCGGCATCGGCGATCAGATCCGCGACCCGGCCGATGTGCCAGCCAGGAAGCCGCACGTAGGAGCCCGATCCGGGCGTGCTGATCCACTGCTGCCGGTCTATGCCGGGGATGTGGTGGATGAGCTCGGCCGCCGTGAACTGCAGCTCCAGGGAACGCGGGCCGGTTTCCTTGCTCCTCCTGGATTTTTTCGACTTTTTTCCATCGCGCTCGCGCGCGCTTGGTGAGTAATTCGCTACAGAACAGATCTCTCTAACAGAGAGATCTGTAGTAGGTGGTCCCGGCTGCTGGTTCGCCGTCGTCGATGTGGTGTCGGTAGCGGCCGCTGTGTGCGCGGCACGGCTGAGCCGTCCCAGCGACGCGGACTTGCGGCGCGGGATGAGCGGGCGGGCGACGGCGGCGGCTTCGCGGGGGATCGTCAGTGCCCACACGCTCGCCGCGGCGATCTGCGCGCCACCGTGGTGCAGCCACGCGGCGGCCTGCTCGACCAGGGTCAGCTTGCGGCCGGTGACCAGCGAGCGGGCCAGGCCCAGGTCGCGCAGCACGTAGCGGCCGCGTCGCACAACCTTGACAGCAAGCCCGACCGTGTCGGAAACAGTCGCGTCGGAAACGGTGACACCACGACCGGTCAGCCCGTCCGCGCGCGCGGCGAGGTCGCCGGCGACGACCAGGACGGTGTCGGCGTTGGTGTGGTAGCGGGCGACCAGCTGCTGGCCGTGTTCGGTGGTCAGCAGGACGCGCACGGTCTCGATCCAGTGTTCCGGGCCGTGCCACACCGGCGTGGCGGCCTCGGCGCTGTCAGGGACCGGCAGCGACCAGCTGGCGCCACGCTGGGTGGCGTTGAGCTCGGCGATCGTCTCCTCGAGCACGGTCGCGTCGTCGTCGATACCAGCGCGGTGGCGAACTTTCTCAATCAGGAGCGTCGCGCCCGGGTGCGGACGTGCTTTACCATTGGACCTGCTTTGCAAGGAGCAGTCCTTTCTGAGGACACAAAAGAGGGACGCATCTGCGATTCGCAGGCGTCTTTTCGATGACGAAGGGCGGACGAGAAATCCGTCTTTCGAAAGCAGTTGGTGGGACTACATCGTGTGGTGGCGAGGTAGAGGTCACACCGTCTGCAGCAACGAGGGTGAAGTTAGGTGTTGGTCAGCAGCACCTCCTCCGGTCGGTGACGGAATGTCCTGGCGCACAACAGAGTCTGGCGGCAGCGGGGCAGACGGGTAACGGCCGTATGCCCCGCGCGCCGGACCGGTGCGCGGTCTATGAGATGGCCGCGGAGCGTACTCGACGCGACTGCTGATCGTTTTGCTCGGGGTGCCGGGTGGCACATCGTCTCTGGTGTCCTTCTGGTCAGAGCCGGATGCGACACGCCCTGTGAATTGACCCGGTCCGTTCGGACGATGTCCGAGCGGGGATGTATGGTCATACACGCAGGGCCCCTCATTTGAGGCCTCGCACCCAGCTTGGGTAACGGGAACCCCGGATCTCGCACGCGGCCAAACGTTCGGAGACCGGGGTTTCTTGCTGTCGAGCTTCGGCCGCTGAGCGGCCATTCCTTGTTCTCACCCCACCACAATCGCACCGGAAAAGCCGCTTGCGACACGCACACACACTGTGTGTGTGCCATCGGCGGATTGCCCGCATCGCCTCTGGTAAGGCTCTGGGAGCCGTTGTACCAGGCCCCAATCCGCATTTGAAAGTGAACACCCGGGCGGCACGGCACACCACTGCGCGCCGCGCCGCCACCGAGCTGCCGTCCTGGGCCATCCTGTGCATCCACCAAAGCGTCAGGCCGACTGATGGTTTGGACCGTGAGAAGCGCTGACGGTCCGAAATAGCGGAAACCGTCAGTGTTTATGACGGCTTCCGCTTCCGCCGCGTTGCTCGTCCGGGCCATCCTGTGTCTCCTACTTCCTCAGCTCGATGACGCGGCCGCCGCCGCGGTGCTCGTTGCGGATCTCGGCAGCAGCCTTCCGGATGCTTCCCACGGTCTGGTGCGACATCTGGGTCTCCGGCGCCTTCGCGATGCGGTTGTTCGCCGCACCTGCGTCGATCGCGGTGATGACCGCGGCCACCTCCTCGACCGTCTTGGTCTTGGCGATGCCGCGCGCCTTGACCGCCTCGGCGAGTTCGAACACCGGCGACATCCACTCCGGCAGCTGCTGGGCCGTCGCGGCCGCGGTGACGAGGGGAGCGCTGGTGCGGGCCGGTGCGGACGCCGGGCTGATCCGGGGAGACGTCAGCTGGTGCGGGGTGGTGCGGGTCCGCACTGCGGGCTTGGCCTCCGCCAGGGGCCGCTCGACGACCGGGGCCGATGCGTCGGTGCGCGCTTGGTCGTCGATGGTGTCGGTGTCGGCATCCGCCGCGCTGGTGTGCTCGTCGAAGGAGGCCTGCGCCGCGTCGGGCGGCTCGGTCACTGCGGGCCGCAGGCCAGCGTCGATGCTGGTGTCGGCGTTGTCGCTGGTCTCGGTGCCCGCACCAGAGCTCTGATCGGCGCTGTGGAGGCCGTCGTCGGCGTTGGTGGTGCGGGTTTCGGCGTCGATCGCGTCGCCGCTGGCTGCGGGGTGCGGGAAATCGGTGCGGGTCCGCACCAACGCCAGCTCAGCGGCCGAATCGGCCGTGTCGTGCGGGTTCACGGCCGCCGCGTCTTCCCGCACTGCGGGCGCAGGTGCGGGTGCGGGGCCCGCAGTGGTGCGGGCCGCTGCGGGGTCAACTGCGGGTGCGGGTGCAGGTGCGGGATCTGCTGCGGGTGCGGGCTGACCCGTGCCCGCAGTGGTGCGGGTTTCCAGGTGCGGGGTGCGGGTTTCCGCGTCGTCCCGCGCTGCGGGTGCGGGCTGCTCCAGTGCGGGTGCGGGGGAGAGGTCGACGCGCTCAGCGGTCCGGTGGTGGGTGACCGGCGCTGTGGGCGCGAAGGCGTCCATCGGCTCGAGGGACATCTGTGTCAGCTCGGCCAGGCGTGTGGCGATCTCGTCGGTCTCGGAGATGGTGTCGGCTACCACCGCGATCGCTTGGCCATAGTGCTTGGACACCCGGTCATGAGTCGCCAGCGCGACGCCCATCATGATCGGCGCGATCGCGTGCACGGCGACGCCGTAGACGTCGAGGTCCTTGTTGTCGCCCCAATGCAGATACGGGAAGGTGTTGAGCCCGACGGTCAGTGCCAGCAGGATGCCCTCGGTCACGTGGGTTTTCCAGACGTCCTTGTCATTGACGCGGATCCACTGGGCCGTGTCGCTGGTGGAGAGCATGATCGCGATCAGCACACCGCTGATCAGACCCTCCAGGGCGTAGGACAGCCAGAACAGCGGGTCACCCTTTCCGCCCGGGGCGATGTTGTTCTGCACGGTGAACGCGCTGTAGGCCATCGCGGCGATCATGACCCCGGTCAGGATGCGCAGCACCAGAGTGCGGCGCTTGTAAAGGTGCGCGAGAAGCGATTGCGGGCTGGTGGCACGCCGCGCTTCGTTGATGGCGCGCTGCGCCAGAAGCAGTTCCTCGGCCTCACGGTCAGCGAGCTTGGCCACCGTGTCACGGGTCCGCTTGGCTGCGGCCGCGGCCGAGTCCAGCCGGGCCTGCTGGTCTTTGAGCTCGTGGGAGCGCTTGGCCTCGGCCAAGGCCCGTTTCTCGGCCAGTTCCTGCTCGGACAGCGCTTCAACAAGCGCTGGGTCGTGCTGGTGGGCCAGTACCGCGCGCGCCTTCTGGACGCGGTGCTCCAACACGGCGGGCAGCTCGGACTTCTTCTTCGGCAAGGTGATCTTCATCGGGAGCATCCTCGGGACGAGATACGGGTGGGAGAGAAGCCTGGGCATGTTCACGATGCTCAGACCATCTTCAATATTCTAACAGTTTAGACTGTTTACAGTTAGTGTGATTCTACGCGGTAACCGATCAGAATCAGCCCCAAGGCCCACACGCAGTGCGCGCTGAAACAATCTCTGCCCCTTTCGAACCGAACGGTCCACCACACCGTCGCCGCAACACTCGGCGTGTCGGTAGTTGGCAGCGGTTAACAACCATCGACGAACTCGCCAGGGCAGCGGCTTGCACACGGGCTACTCGGCGACATAGAAGCTCCACTCACCGTCTTCAGCCACAACGTCGACCAAACCCTGCTGATGCAGAAACACCAGCTCCTTGATCCCAGCGAGCCCATCAGGCCCGAGTTTTTCCCGGACCTCGGCGGACAGAACTGCGTCCACACGCTCGCTGAACTCGCTGAACTCCGTACTCAGGGAGCATGTTCGAGCTGTGAGGGGTGCTGGCAAGGATCTGGTTGCGGCCATGAATTAACGATAAGCCAGAAGATGGGGACTTCGAAACCCCCGAATAAGGACATTTGGGGACATATTCGTTGCATACTAGAGATTGTGACGAACGTCCGACTCCGGGGTGCCATGGCTGCACAGAACTTCACCAAGAGCGCGCTGGCCGAGCAACTCGGTACCACCCCGAAGACGGTTGAGCGCTGGATCACCCAAGGGCGCCTCCCTCACCCCAGAATGCGCTACAAGATCGCTGCCGCGCTCGATCAGGACGAGACGTATCTGTGGCCGGAGCTGTTGGCGGGCAGCCGAACAAATGTCTCAATGTCTGAGCTGGTTCAGATCTGGCCTGCCCGCTCCGATGTTCCCCATGAAGTGTGGCGGGCGCTCATGCGCCAGGCATCTGAGAACATCCAGGTTCTCGTCTACGCGGGCGGATTCCTGGTTGAATCGCTCGATTTCGTCAACGTCGTTCGCACAAAGTCGGCAGCGGGAGCCGAGATTCGGATCCTCCTTGGAGACAGCGAGTGTGAGGCCGTCCGCCAGCGCGCACGCGAGGAAGGCCTGCCGTCTCTGCCACAACGGTGCCAGAGCACGCTTGAGTACCTGTGGGAGGTGCACGATCTCCCACGGGTGGATATCCGCATCCACCAAACACCGCTGTACAACAGCATTTTTCGGTTTGATGGTTCGATGCTGCTCAACACCCATGGCTATGGGGCGTATGCAGCGAAGTCGCCTGTTCAGCACTTGCAGCGCGTCCCAGGAGGGAAACTGTTCGACTACTACCTGAATTCGTTCGAAGCAGTGTGGGCCGTGGCGCGCCCGGCAGTACTGTGACCAAGATGGGACGGCGCATTGATTACCACCACGGTGACCCCGGTGCGCCGGCGGCCAACTCGGTCCGACCCAGCGCTGGCACATATGTGCGCCGCGAGGACGCAATCCTGCTCATTTGCCGCTCCGACAATGGCAATTGGTCCATGCCCGGCGGCGCACACGATCCTGGTGAATCACTCAGCCGTACGGCCATCCGCGAGACGCAGGAAGAAACCGGTGTAACTGTACGGCTTATCGGAATCATCGGGATCTTCACCGATCCTGACCACGTCATCCACTACACGAGCAACGACGAGGTTCGGCAGGAATTCACCATCATCTACCGAGCCGAACCCATAAGCGGAGAGCCAACCCCGAGCAGCGAAAGCACACGCGTCGAGTGGGTGCCTATCGATCGGATTCCGCATCTGCAGATGGATCCCAGCCAGCGTAAGCGGATCGACTGGGCGCTGCGCTCGGTCCAGCCCTACATTGACCCCGACACACGCTGAACGGCGCCTCGTAACAGAGGTTCAGCTCGGTCTATCGCAGTGCGGACAATGCTGCCTTCTTCGTACCGGTCCTTGATATCAGCAAGGCGTTGATCAATGGTCAACGTTCCGCCGGTCGGGCCGGTGGTCATATCCGCCCACCACACGAAATCGTTGGCGGCATCCAGATCGGCATCGCGGGGAACGGCGAACGCCTTGAACAACTGAGGATCGAGGCCGCGCACGTCGGCCTCTACCGTGGCGGCTGAGTGGAATGCCACAAGGCTGCACACGACAGGCGAGAACCCTTGTGACGCGAGCAGATTGGCACCGTCGATCGGATGGAAGCCTGTCACGGGGTATCCGTATCCAACATCATGAAGGAACGCTGCGGTGACTGTGTCCTCGCGCAAGTGCTCAGGCACGCGATGCGCGACGCTCCATACCTTGCGACCCACCTCCAGCGTGTGAGCCCGTCGAGCGCTCGTGAGCGGCGACAGCAGATCGGCGAAGGGGCCTGATTCCATGCGTGCCACGCTAGTCCTGCCAGCCTGGACACCTCCACAGCCACCAAAGTGACCCCGAATGTCCCCGATATTGGGTTAAAACATCCCCAGTATTGGCACCAAGACTATTCAGTCGGCAGACGGGTCTCGTGGATTCGGCGGTGTAGTTCGTCCAGGAGGCTGACCGCCGCGGAAAACGCCAGCACCGATTCGGCGGGAAGCGTGTACGCACTCACCTTGGACGTGATCGGATTCGGATAGCGGTAGGCCTGGATCAGTCGTCCATCCGGAAGTTGGTGAACGATGCCCGCGCGCCGGGCCGCCATGTTGAGAGATTGTGTGGCCGACCGGAGTACGGCGTCGCCGGTCAGGTCGACGAGCTTGTCGACGCTGGCGGATCCGCCTTCAGCGACCAGGGCCTGCACCAGCCGAAAGCCGCCAGGCGTCGACGTTCGCAGTATCTTCTCCGCCAGCGCTGTGGTCCATTCGATGCCATCAGCGATGGCCTCTGGATCGGGCGGTGAGTCGCCGGAATCAGAAGCAGCAGAGCCGTTTTCAAGGGACAGAGCCGCGGAGAGGCGATCAGCGAGGGCAACCTGCGCCGCCAGCAGCCCTAACTGAACTCGCAGTTCCGGCGACATCGCGCTCTCAGCCAATTCCGCGACCGCGATGTACAGCTGCTGGCGTGCGAACTCGAGATCATCGAAATCTGCGTGGCCCATGCCGATGACGGTATCCACGTGAGCACACTCCTGCGCGGCAACGCTCAGGTCAGCGGTCGATCAGGCATGCTGTGTCAGGCTGGCCGCTGCAGTGGGTGGAGGTTGGCGAGCGCTGCGGTGAGTGCTCGCTGGGCGTCTGCGCGACTGATGGGGGTGTCGTCCTCGTTGAGTGCGGCCAGTTCGATCGCGAGCCAGTCGCGGATGAGGTCAGACATGGACACTCCGCGGGTTTCGGCTTCGTGGCGGATTCGCTGGTCCATCTCAACGGGGATGCGAACGGCGCGGAGCACCGTGACGGGGGCGTCTGGTCCGGGCAGTTGCGGCACCGGCGCGTCGTCGTCGAAGGTCAGGCTGTCGAGGAACTCGTCGGCTTCCTCGGCGGTCTGCGGGTATTCGTCCCGTTTGGTCATCGTGGGCCTTCTTCCCATTGTTCGAACTCTGCCAATAGGTCACCGGTCACGGGCCGGACGCCGATGATCTGGTGGTCCCACTGCGTCACCGGCCGTACCACGATCGCCAGCACCTGGCCGGCCTCGGTCCGTCCGATGACCATCAAAGCGGGTAGGTCGCCCTTGCCTCGCACTGGACGCGGCCAGCGGCGGCCGGGACCGGTCAGTACCCGCATCACCTCGTGCGGCTCGACACCGAGCCTCTCGAGCGCTTCCAGTGCCCAAGAGGGCCACTCATACCCCACCAGCAGATTATACGTTTGTAAAACAGCTGGCTGGGCTCATTGATGAGCGAGCCGCGCCGATCAGTCAATAGAACCGGATCTATGAAGAGCCGACTGCGGCGGTGATGGTGATCTCCGGTGCAGGCGCGCCGGGTGATGGTGGGGGAGTCTCGATCTTGTCCACCACTGGCATGCTGTGGCCCCGACTGCGAGCCTCTGCAGCGACGCGCTTTCCCGGTTGGATGCTTCCGTCTCGCAGGGAGATCCAGCCATGCGTGGCGATCCATCGGGATTGTGCCGTCGCGTCATCGGCATCGAGGAATAACCGGAGACCGTGCTGGTCGGTGGCTGATTCGGCGATCTGTGCCCAATCCGGGCTGTGGCCGTGAATGGCTTGATGGACGCTGATGTAGGCGGCGGTGGAATAGCCGATGTCCTCGTGCGGAGCCTTTGAGATGTCGGCGCCGAGGTTGCGTCGGTGAAACCGCCGCCCGGTGCATAGGGAGCGTTCCCGGGTGTTGAACCCGATCCACCCCAATTTCCGCGCCATCCGGAAGATGGCTGGTCGGAAGTCCGGGCCGAGGTACGCCATGCCGGTCGCCTCGGTCCACCACTGCGCAACCTCGGGGGCGTCCGCAGCCTCGCTCCAGTGCGGGCCGGTGCCGTGCTCGCGCCAATGTACTGCCACCGCGTCGGCCAGCAGCCTGCTCAGAGCGCTCATGTCTTTGGTCGTGGCGATGACCTTCTTCGCACGCTGTTGCATGGCGAACCATTCCTGCGTTCTGGCCAGCTTCTTCGCGGACTTGGTGAGCGCCCCCTCAATGGGAACCGCCGCGTTCAGAACAGCACCAGGCGTGGGTGTCTGCCCAACTTTCAGTAGCCACATCACCTTTGCAGCGGAATCACTGTCCACGGCCGGCGGGATCAGGGGTTCTCGTTTCGCGAACCCGTACCGTGTCGGAAACATCGCGCGCGTCAGCAATATGGCTGCCCGCTGATCGCTGGCCAACTCAGTCGCAGCTAGCCAGCGCTCAGCCTCTTGATCGGTCGGTTCCACACCGTTCTTGACCTTTACCACGGTGGACACTGCTCAGCCTCCCCGAACACTTGAGTCACCGAATACCTTCGCAGCCATCGAGGATGGCATCCGAGTTCGCGCCAATCACTGATTCCTACAGGTGTGTCCCGCCCACGATTCGATCGACCGGAGTGGGCTGGCTGAGCCCACCGGAACTACGTGCCGCGTTCCAAGGCGAGGAAGCCGGGACTTTTGCGTACGTGAGTGAGGCTGGGGCGCAGTACCAGGCCTGAGTCGGTGACGTCTACGTTGGCCTCCTTGTACACCGTTGTCACCTCGGCGAGGCGCTTCTTGAAATCGCGTTTGAACTGGTAGTTGCCCTGTTTGGTGTCGGCCAGCTCGGATCCGAACTGGCCTTTGAGCGAGGCCCACGGCACGGTGGTCTGCTTCTTCAGCCGCGACATGCGGTAGGTCAGCCAGGTGTAGATATCGAGCCGCATCGGTGATTCGCGCAGCAGCATCAGCGCCTGCATGTCCACGGGCACCGGGCGTTCGACGACCTGCTCGAAGAATTCCGGTGACAACCGCACCATGGACTCCATCAGCGACGGCTGGTCATCTTCGGAGCCCGGTTTCCACCACAGGTCATATCCCGACGCCACCGACATCTGGGCGCCCAGCTGCCGGTTCTCGTCGCCGATGTACTCCACCGAGACCGTGGATCGGAAAAGGCGTTCCATCTGCTGCTTGGCGCGTGTGCCGTTGCCCTTCTTGCCGCCGGTGGGTAGTTCGTGATCCTTGATCAACCCGACTTTGCGCATGAACTCGGTCAGGCTCGCACCCAGCACCAGGTCCCGGCTTTTCGTGCGGACCGCTTCGGTGCTCATCCACGTCAGGACCAGCCGCGGGATGCTGCCGAACGGGTATCCGAGCGAGACGGCCTCGCCGTCCGGGCCGAAAATGACCCCGGGTCGCACGATGAGCTGGGTGTTGCCGTTGACCCGTCGCCACGCCGCCGGATTGTTCTTGGGTTCCTTGTACGGCAGGGAAGTTTGGGTGAACAGCCTGGCCAGATAACCGATTTCAGGCTCGGCATCCCACAGCTCGACCGCGGCGTTGAAGAAGTCCAGGTCGCTGCGTTTCTGCCGGGGCATGCGGGCCAGCCTGCCAGAGCACCGCGCCGTTGTAGCGGTACCACTCGCATACCTTGCCGACCGTGGCGGCCACAGCACCAGGAAACGCGCTCCGGCTCGCATACCTTGCCGACCCGAGACGGTTATCCACGCATACTTTGCCGACCGGCTTCGAAGCGGAGTTGTCCTCGCATACCTTGCCGACCAGTCCCCAATCTGGGGATCCGCCGCCGCTGCCAGCAAGTTATCCACGCATACGTTGCCGACCAGAGCGGCCGTGTTTTCCCAAGAGCGCTCGCATACCTTGCCGACCCACTCGCATACCTTGCCGACCGCGACCCTGTATCTGCGCAGGTGACACGCACAAAATCGCGTCCGCCTTTAGTTCTCTCCTATTAAGAACTTCCTCTAGTAGGCTGGCCATGGCTGTGAATGGATTCCAGCCCACACCACAGGAATTCTCACCCTGACCAGGGCAACTTCCGGTCACGCAGCAGTTTCAGCCCAAGTCCGGATCGCGCGCTTTCCCTGCCCTTCCCGTCTCGGTGTCTCGGGTTACGCGCCGCCGCCTTCTTCGCGTTCACGAAGTCGCCGCTCGGCCCGCTCGAAGAGAGCGCGCACTCGCCGCTCGGCCTCGGCGATTTCCTCAGCGGTCGGCTCGGCCTGGTCACCACCGCGGCGGCGGGCAGCATCCTCGGCCTGGTACCGGATCTCTTGTTCAGCTTCGGATTCCAGGGATCGGACCGCTTCCTCGACTCGCTCCCGAGCAGCCTCGACGGGGTGTGCGCGCTCCCACACAACCGCGTCCCGGACCCCGTCGGCCAGCAACCGAGACCGGCACGCCTTGGAGACCCATTCCGAGAAGTTCTCCCCAGCTGCCTGCTGTATCCGCGCGAATAAGACGTCGTCCATCTCGATGATTGCGGTTGCCATCAGCCCACAGTAGAAGCATCCCCGCGGCGGGATACAGGTATGAAGACCACCATTCATCTTCCCGACGATGGCGCCGCCGGCGCTGTCGTGGCGCTCGGCGTCGGGGTGCCGGATCCGACTGCGGCAGTGATGGTGATCTCCGGTGCAGGGGCGCCAGGTGCTGGGGGAGTCTCGATCTTGTCCACCACCGGCGCTACCACGTCGTAGACGGCCATGGCGAGCGCCTTCTCTTTAGCGGCCGCACCGCCGTGCCCGTTGTAGTCGAGGATCTGGAGGTAGTCGACCATCTGCGGGCCAGTCAACTCGACAGTCACCATGCCGTTCGGCTCTTCTGCCAGATTCTTCGGCTTGTCGATATTTCGCTGAGGGCCGAAGTTGTCGTCGTTGTGATTGGTGCGGGTCCACAGATCATTGGTCATGTGCAGCTTGAATACCGGCACGGTCGCAGCCTTGCGCTCGCGCTCGGGTTGTTCCTTCGGCGAGTCCGTTGTGCACGCGGCGGTCAAGGTTAAGGCCCCGACCGCCAGTATGACGGTGAGCATCCGGCGAATCGCCTTGCTGTTGCCGATCATTCTGAAACCCCCTTGCGCCCTTGGCCTCTACGACGGCCTCGATCTATTCAGGGTAAGTAACAACGCAGGCAGTCGAGGCGAAACCGGTTGCCTCGTAGGCGAATTGGTGTAAATTGCCTGGCCGATCCGGTGTCCGGCGGCGTCCGTGCCGGTCCAGGTCGAGGCCGCCGACACCGCTTGGCCAGCATCCGCCCCAGGGATTGCCACCACCGACCAGTCGTCGCCGCACCCGGTCCGAGTCCGCGGTTGCCCGCTTGACACTGGCTCCGGATCAAGGCGCGGTGTCGGTCTGACTTATATGATCCCGGTGTCGCCGCCAGGATTTGACGTCAGCGATTCGAGTCGGACACCCTTTGTCCCCCACGGGGGACAAAGCTCATCCGCGCGCAGTTGCTGCCCTCGGCCGAGAAGGGCTGGTCAGGCGAAAACGCCACGGCGACAAGGCATCGTGAAAGGACTCGCATCATGGCGGCGCGACCCACCGTTTTCGGCAATCACAAAGGTGGTGTCGGGAAAACGCAGGTACTCACTCTCACTGCCGCCGAGCTGGCCAAACGGCGCCGACACGGCGGGAAGCCCCGCCGGGTCCTGTGTATCGACCTTGACCCGCAAGGAAATCTCACCCGCCGGATGGGCTACCTCGAGGAACAGATCGAGCAGCGACCCAGCATGGCCGAAGTGATTCAGACCGCCTCACCCGAGGTCCTCCAAAGCTGCCTGCTGCCGTGCCAGTGGGAGGGCGACTGGGCCGACAACATCACGCTGGCCCCGTCACGCATCGAGCTGGAAAACCGGGTCCCCGAGGCCGGGATACCGGGATCGCATCTGCGGTTGCGGAAAGCCCTCACCCCTTTGCTCGATCACTACGACGATGTCCTCATCGACGCTGCCCCAACGCTCGGGCATCTGCTGCACCTCTCGCTCGCGTCCGTCGCCCCCAGCACGGACGGTCACGGGGTCAATGTCATCGCCGTCATGACACCCAACTACGACGGCCTGCGAGGTGTACGCCGCCTCGACGCCATGATCGGCGACCCGCACTATCAGCTCTCGCTGAACATGCGTGCCCGTTTCATCGGCGTGGTCATCAACCAAGTCCGCACCAACGTCCTCACCCACAAGCAGCGGACCGACGAAGCGATCACAACGTGGGGGAGCACCGTCTGGACACCGCACCTGCATCTGTCCGCCGGCGCCGAGCGTGCCGTCGAGTTTTCCGAGCCACCTCAAGCCGCCGACGACGCCAAATCCCGCATCGCCATGCAAATCGCCGCGGAGTCCTACGTCGACAACTACCTCGCCGCGATCGGCGAGCACCAGATCCAGGAAGTGACGAACTGATGGCACGTCGAGAGATCCCGAAAGTCGAAGGAACCACTGTCGTCCTCGAACGGGGAGTCTCCGGCGGAGCCAGCACCGCCGAGCACGTCGCGATCGGCCAACCGGTCGCGGCCTCTACGGCCGTCGCCGATATCCCCGAGCCCTACGAACAGCCCGACGCGACAGGTGAACTCACCGCCCAGGAGCGCAGTCACCTCGCTGCCTGCGAGGCTGCCTTGGACGTATTGCGGGTTGCGTTCTGGCGAGCCGGTAAGGCGCTCAAGGTCATCAACGGCGCGAAGTTGTACCGGGAAACTCACGAAACGTTCGAGGCGTACGTGGTGGACCGCTGGCAGATGCAGACCTCCCAGGCATACCGGCTCATCAGCGCCGCAGCCGTCGCCGAGCCCATCGCGTTGTCCCCCATGGGGGACAAAATCAACGAACGCCAAGTCCGGGAACTGCTTCCCTTGGCCAGCCAGCACGGTGACCAGGCCGCAGCGGAGCTGTATCTGACTCTGGCCCAGGAAACCACCAACGGCAGCGGCCCCAGGGTCACCGCGGATCTCGTGCAGAAGACCGTCGCCGCCACCGTCGCCGCCCTGCCACCCGGAACAGCATGGAACCGCGAAACCGTCACCGAGGTCGTGCGGACCATCCTCAAAATGACGACTGGTGAACCGCCCGCCGACCAAACCGGTGACTCGCCTTCATGGTTCGAGTCCGAAGGCCATCGGATCGCCACCCTCGCTGACAAAGTCGCCAAGCGCGCCCAGAAGCACCCGGACGAAGCACGCGCCTTCGCCGCCGCCCTCGTCCAGCACGCGCGCCGCATCGAGCAAGCCCTCAAGTAATGCGTGGCCTGTACTGGGTGCTGAGTGACTTGGCGGTGGCCTTTTCGCATCTGCGAGTGTGAATTACATGGCATTGGGGCCAGTAGGCCTATAGGCGTCGTAGACGCCCTCTACGTTGCGGAGCACGCGGAGCAGGTGGCTCAGGTGCTTCAGGTCGCCCATCTCGAAGGTGAACTTGCTGATCACGACCCGGTCACCGTTCGTGGCGACCGAGGCGGACAGGATATAGACCTGCTCGACGGTCAGCGCCTTGACTATGTCCAGCAGCAGGCCGGTGCGGTCCAGCGCCTCGATCTGAACGGCCACCAGGAATACCGAGGACGGTGATGGCGCCCATTCGACGTCGGTGATGCGTTCAACCTGATCCTGTAGCGATCCGGCGTTGGTGCATTCGGTGCGGTGCACACTGATCTCGCGGCCGCGTTTGACGAAGCCCATGATCTCGTCGCCCGGCACCGGCATGCAGCACTTCGCCAGCTTGGCGACCATGCCCCGCGCGCTCGGGATCAGCACGCCCGCGTCGCCGGTGACCCACTGCCTGCTTGGCGTCGTCGACGGGGTGGAGCGCTCGGCCAACTCGTTCTCCACATCACCGATGCCGCCGAGTTGGGCCACGAGTCGCTGCACGAGATGGTGCGCGGACACCTCGTTCACGCCGACGGCGGCGTAGAGCTCCGAGATGTCGGTGTAGTCGAACTCATGCACGACGGCGGTCATCGCGTCCACGTTCATCAACCGGTACAGCGGCAGCCCGACGCGGCGGACCTCACTTGTGATCGCTTCCTTACCTGCCTCCAGCGCCTCTTCGCGGCGTACCTTGGCAAACCACTGCCGAATCTTGGCCTTGGCGCGCGGAGAAACCACGAAGTTCTGCCAGTCACGACTGGGCCCGGCGTTCCCTGCGGTGGAGGTGAATACCTCGACGACCTCACCGCTTTCGAGCTGACGCTCCAGTGCAACCAGACGGCCATTGACCCGCGCGCCGATACAGCGATGCCCGACCTCGGTATGCACGGCATAAGCGAAATCGACCGGAGTCGACCTATACGGCAACGTGATCACATCACCCTTCGGGGTGAACACGAAGATCTCCGGCGACACCAGGTCGAAGCGCAACGACTCCAGGAACTCGGCCGGATCGGCGGCCTCCCGCTGCCAATCGAGCAGCTGCCGCATCCACGCCATATCGTCGACCTCGGTGGAATCGCTGGAATGCTTACCGCGGACTACCTTGTAGCGCCAGTGCGCGGCAATGCCGAATTCCGCGGTGCGATGCATGTCCTGAGTGCGGATCTGCACCTCCAGCGGCTTACCTTCGGGCCCGACAACCGTGGTATGCAGCGACTGGTAGCCATAGCGCGGCTGGGCGATGTAGTCCTTGAACCGGCCCGCCATCGGCTGCCACAGCGAATGCACCACACCGACCGCCGCATAGCAGTCGCGTACCTCATCGCACAGGATGCGGATGCCGACCAGGTCATGGATATCGTCGAAGTCCTTACCCTTGACGATCATCTTCTGATACATCGACCAGTAGTGCTGCGGGCGACCCTCGACCACCGCGGCGATGCGGCTCGCGCTCAGCGAGGTGACGATTCCGGCGCGCACCCGGGCCAGATAAGCGCCGCGCGCGGGGGCACGGGCGACGACCAAGCGGACGATCTCGTCGTATTTCTTCTGGTGCAGGATCGCAAAGGCCAGATCCTCGAGCTCCCATTTGACCGTCCCCACGCCGAGGCGATGGGCAAGCGGCGCAATGACTTCGAGGGTTTCCTTGGCCTGCTTGGCCTGCTTCTCCGGCGGCAGGAAACGTATGGTGCGCATGTTGTGCAGACGGTCGGCCACCTTGATCACCAGCACGCGCGGATCACGCGCCATCGCGATGATCATCTTGCGGATGGTCTCGGCCTCGGCGGCCGCGCCCAGGTTGACCTTGTCGAGTTCGGTGACGCCGTCGACCAGGTGCGCCACCTCGGAACCGAAGTCCTCGGTCAACTGCTCCAGCGAGTAGCCGGTGTAATTGACCGTGTCGTGCAGCAGCGCCGCCACCAGCGTGGTGGTGTCCATGCCGAGCTCGGCAAGGATGTTGGCGACCGCGAGCGGGTGGGTGATGTACGGGTCACTGGATTTGCGGAACTGATGCTTGTGCCGCTCGTCGGCGACGTCGAAGGCGCGCTGCAGCAGCGTCAGGTTCGCTTTCGGATACAGCTCGCGATGCACGCCGGCCAGCGGCTGCAGCACCGGCTCGACTGCGGCGATGCCACGCTGACCTCTTATCCGGCGCATAAAGCGAGCGCGCACGCTCTGGGGGGCGGAGGTCGACGCCGCCGCCGAAGCGCTGTCCAGCTGCTGTATCGGTGCCTGCTGGTGCAGGTCGGCAGCCTGCCGGTCATCCTCGATGAGTCGATGGAGGGCATCGAGGGCGTTGAGGGCGTCGGCTTCGCCGTGGCGGTGGCCGAGGGTGCGATAGAGCGTCTGCGCCTGCTTGTACAACTCGGCGGCCTGACCGTAATCCTCTCTGGTCTCGCGTACGCGGCCGAGGTTTTTAAGGGCGTCGGCTTCTCCGAGGCGGTAGTCGAGGGCTCGATAGAGGGTGAGTGCCTGCTGGTACAGGTCGGCAGCCTGCCCGTCATCCTTGGTATGCCGGCGGAGGTCGCCGAGGGCGTCGAGTGCGTCGGCTTCGCCGTGGCGGTGGCCGAGGGCGCGATACTGAGTCAGCGCCTGCA
>NZ_BDBY01000325.1 GCF_001613225.1 Nocardia pseudovaccinii NBRC 100343 | reverse complement strand
TCGGCAGCCTGCTGATAGTCCCCGGTGAGTCGGCGCACGCGGCCAAGTGCGTTGAGGGCATCGGCTTCTCCGAGACGGTCGCCAAGGTGGCGTGCGGTGTCAGCGGCACGCTGGTGCAGTCTCGCGGCCAGGGGCCACTCCCCGTCGAACTCCAGAAACCTTTCCACTGATGCGGTCAAGGCAACCATTCGTGCGAGGTCACGACTGGCGGTGTGGTCCAGGCAGTCCAGCAGGTTGTCCCGCTCGATGCGCAGCCAGGTGAGCGCCTGCAGTTGGTCGCCGAATTCCGGCACCATCGCATCACGCGCTGCGGCAGATGCGATGGCGTGGTCAATGCCGGTGTGGGTGGACGATGCTGGCCATCGGTCCGCGCGGGCGGCGGTGTGCTGGTAGTAGTCCAGCAACCGGTGCATTGCGCCGGTAGTGTCGGCATCCGCGTCGGTGGTAGTGAGGCTGTTGGCGTAGGAGCGCAGCAGATCGTGTAGCCGGTACCGGCCTCGGCCGGTTTCGTTGAGCAGATGGTCCTGGTAGAGAGCCAGCAATTCCCGCTTGGCGGTTGCAACATCCACCTCGACCAGCGCCGCCGCTGCGTACGCGTCCAGGTCGCGGCCGGGATGCAGCCCCAGACGTCGGAACACCTGCTGTCGCTGCGGTGGCAGGGCACGATACGACAGGTCGAACGCGGCGCGCACCGCTGGGGCGTCGTCGTCGAGGGCGGCCAGCCGATTCGCCGCAGCTTCGACCCCACCGGCATAGTCGTCGATGTCGGCTGCCGTCCATGTCCTGTGGTGCGCAAGTTGTCCGGCGACCAGTACGACCGCCAGCGGCAGGCACCCGCAAACGTCGGCAATGCGGGCCGCAGCGTTACGTTCGGTCTCGTCAGTGCGGTCGCGGCCGGTAACAGTGAAGACCAGATCCACCGCCGCGGGCGGGTCGAGAACCTCCAGCGCCAAGGGATTGGTATCCGGCAGAGTGAGCCGGTGCCGACTGGTGATCAGGGTTAGGCATCCCGATCCACTCGGCAGCAATGGCTCGATCTGTTCCCGGTCGGCTGCGTCGTCGAGCACCAGCAGCATCTTCCTGCCAGCGAGCAGATGACGCCACAGGTCGCGACGCTCGGCCACGGTATCGGGTAGGTTGCGCGGGTCGGTGCCGATGGCGATCAGCAGCCCGGCCAGTACCGCCGCCGCATCTGCTGCGGGTTGTCCGGGAGTATGGGCGTGCAACTGGACGAAGTACTGCCCATCGGGGAACCTCGGTGCCAGTTGGTGGGCCGCGTGAACAGCGAGGGTGGTTTTGCCGATACCGGCCATACCGTTGATCGCATGGATTGCTACTACCCGCCCCCCGCTGGCGGCGTCCAGGATCTGCCGCAATTCCTGGGCACGGCCCAGAAAATCACGCGGAAGGGCGGGAAGACTCGATGTGACGGGCTCCCGCGGCGGTGGCGGTTGCGTCGTGACCACCTGGATCGGTTGGTCACCGCGGCCATGCGCGGGCGCCGGGGTGGCACCGATCGCAAGGGTCCCGGCGACCACCCCGGCGAGACTGATCCCCCCTGGCAACTGGTGTGGCGACGCGGTCGGAGCGGGGGCTACCGGCGCGCCGAGGAAGGGTCCTGCGGCTCAGACTTGCCCGCTTTCACCGAACCGATCTCGACATCGCCCACAAACGTGCCTCCCACGACCCGCACCCCGGTCCCGGTCGACTCCACTTCCCGTATCCGCAACGCCGCCGCGGATACCCGCTCCAAATCCACACCCACCGCAGCCCCAGCTGCTGCCTCGTGCGCGCGCACGGCGGCGAGCAACGCTTGCGCCGCCGCGAGCAATTCCTGGTCATCCTCAGCGCCAGCACGCTGGAGATCCTCGACCAGGACCGAACGTCGGGCGACCGAATCAGGTTGTTGCTCAACCGATTCCACACCCGACAGCCCGACACGACCCGACACCAAAGCCCTCAACTTCTCATAAGCATCGATCACCGCCTGCTTAGCGGTATCGCTCAACCCCGCCACCGCACCCACCGCTACCGCCTCGGCCACGATCGCCGACACCGTCTCCAACACGAGAATCCCTCCCAGCACCCCACCCCGCGATACCGGGCCAGGTCATCGATGTTCTAACCGCCGCCGGATTCTACGCCGCTAACCCGGCAGCCGAGCCCGATACCGCATCCACTGAAACCAACATCGATGCTCGAAAAATGCCACGTGCCAACACCATCCACAGCAGGCGGGCAATGCACTCAGACCGCCGAGTACAGACGAACTTCGAACACTCCAGCGGTTCTGCTCAGCATGATCGCCCGCCAGGCTCCTTGTATGTACATACCGGAGTAGCATTCGGGTATGGCAAGACGGCGGCAGACCCGGAAAGTGACTGTGACCGTGCCCGAGGAGGTCGCGGTTACTCTCGACAACTGGCGCGATGGCGGCACGATCGAGTCGGTGAGCGCGTTCGTCGCCGAGTCGATCCAGGCAGCTGTCGATCGGCAAAAGTCCCTGGCCACAATCGAATCCGTGTACGGCGGGCGGCCGCCGTTGGAGATGATCAACCGCGGCCGCGAGCTGCTGGGCCTGCCGCCACTGTCTTCTGACGATCAGACTGCTGCTGGCGCCGCATGAGCGCAACGGCCCTGTCCGGGGTCGTGCTCGACCTGGCCGCTGTACGCGGCTGGTGCCGCCGCGATCCGTACCCCCATGCCATCACCTGGGCGACCGTCGAATCGGGCAACACCATCATCGTGCCCGCCGCCGTGCTGACCGCCGCCTACGCCCTGATCCCGTCCGACCAGATCGACATCCTCGCCGCCCTGGTGGGGATGCCGCACACGCTGGTGCCCGCCTGCGACGAGGCCTCCGCCGGTGACATCGGCACCTTGCTGGCTGGGAAGTCGAACGCTGATGCGTTGTTGTCGGCGGCGCACGCTGTGCGCGAATGCCTCTCTCGTCGCTGGCATGTCCTCACCGACCGCTCCGAGGTGCTGCTCGACATCGACTCGAGCACGCTGACCGACACCATTCCATAGGACGAACCAGCGAGCGGAACGTGATGCGAGGCGAGGACATCCGGGCAGCCCGGAACGCGAGGGGATGGTCGATCCCGATCCTTGTTGCGGCCCTGATCGAGGCCGCAGGCCGCGATGGCATCCACCTGATGACCCCGGCCTCGCTGAAGACCTCGATCAGCCGCTGGGAAAACGGCCACGTCGCGCCCAACGTCATGTACTCGCGGCTGCTGGCGAAGGTGCTGCATCTGCCCTATGCCGGTGACCCGCTCGCTCAAGGTCGTGAGTACCAGCGCGACATCGCGGATGCGATCACCGTGCTCGACGGGTTGGCCGACAGCGACAACGGCAACGATCCGGAACTGGCCACCGCGGGCGCGATCACCAGCATGGGCGCGTCCCAGGTCGTGACCGGGTACCTGTTCGCGCAATCGCCCACCCTGACCGCGGAGCCGGCCGGGCCGGTCCACGGGGTAGCGATCGCGGCCCGGATCCGCGACACGGTCGCGGCGATGATGTCGATGGACTTCGCGCGAGGTGGTGGGCATGTGCGGCGCACGCTGCTGGCGTTCTTCCGCGCCGAGGTCGTGCCCGAGCTGCACGCCGTACATCCGCAGCGGGTGCGCCGCGAGATCTTCTCCGCTGCTGCCGAAGTCGCTCAGCTGCTGGGCTGGAGCGCCTACGACGCCGGCCGCCACCCAGCCGCGATCAGATACTTCATCCAAGGCCTTCGCCTCGCCGAGGAAGCCGGTGACCATCAGATGGGTGCCCGGCTGCTGGCCAACCTGTCCCATCAGAGCAATTTCGTCCACCGCTTCGACGACGCGGTCATGTACGCGCGGGCGGCGCAGTCGGCGCTGCGGGGACACGGCACACCCAGCGTCGATGCCATGGCCGTGATGATGGAGGCGCGCGGGCTGGCCAGCCTGTCTGATCGCAAGGGCACCGCGGCCGCGATCCACCGCGCCGAGCAACTCTTCGAGCGCCGCCACGGCGACGAACCGACCTGGATCGGCTACTACGACCCCGCCGAACTCGCGGGCGACGCCAGCCACTGCTGGCGCGATCTGCAACTCGTGCCCCAGACCCGCACGTTCGTCAGCGACGCCCTCACCGACGACACCCCACCCCGGACCAGGGCGTTCATTCAGATGGTCTCCGCCGATGCATCGCTGGTCGCTGGCGACTGGGAGGATGCCGGGGCGCTGGCCGCGGCCGCCGTCGTCAACGGCGGTGACCTGCGCTCAGCGAGATACCTGCAATACCTGCACGACTTCTACAACCGGCTCCCCGCCACGGGTTCACGTCATCCCGCGCTCGTAGAGTTCGTCGACCTCATGCACACCCACCATCCCGCGATCGTGGCGACGACGCGCTGACGGCTGACTACATTCGGCGGACTATGTGCGCGATTCGGGACACTATGTCCCGGATACGCCCGCGTCCCGTGTGAAGTACCTCCGAGACAGAGCGCTCCCAGGTGTCGAACATAGGTTCGATTCGAGCTAGGCTCATGGGCATGGATCGTTTGGGTGCCGACCTCAGATCGCAGCTCGCCGCGGTTGTCCGGGAGGCGACGCATCCGCACAGCCAGCCCTACGGGCGCGCGTTGGCGATCGAGGAGGTGCTACACGCGATCGAGGCCGAGCTGGCCGACGCGCGCTACTCGAACGCCGAGCGGAAGAGCTTCCAGGCGCTTCTCCTCGAGGCGATGAATCATGGGCGCCGGATGGTGCCCCGCTAGAACGTCGCAGGTGCACCTGAGCGCGATGTGAGGCAGCTGACAATCCTGGTCGGATCGGATCGCTGTACGGCACGCGAATGCTGAGTCGGGGTCGTTCGTCCGGCATGTGGAGTGACACAGCTCTCACGGCGCAGTTCGCGCGGCGCGACACAAGGTGTTGTGCTGCATGGACTCGTCACCCCCAAGG
>NZ_BDBY01000324.1 GCF_001613225.1 Nocardia pseudovaccinii NBRC 100343 | reverse complement strand
CGGGGCTGAACCCTCTCGTGCCGCTGTCGACGCTGAATCTGCTGGATTCGAACCTGGGCGCTGAGCAGTCCCGGAATCCGTCGATGATGCTGTTCTACCGGTACTTCCTGGCGATCACGCTGCTCCAGGCCCAGCGTGCGCCGCTGGCCCAGGTGTGCGCGGTGCTCGTGCCGCTGGCGGAACGTCTGGAGGGTCTGGCGCGCGCCTGGTCGACCGGCGCGGCCGACGACGGCGAGCTGTCCACGCTGATCGAGGAGATCCGCGCACTCGCTGCAGAGATCCGCGGCTTCGGGGACGGTGCGGCCGCCTGACGAGGGCGGAGTAGTCGATTCTGGCCGCCGGCAACCTTGTCGGCGGCCAGAAAACGGCCCTGGTTTGGCGCAGTCTCAGGATCATTCGACAAAGAGAGGTCCCGCCGATATGGCGGGACCTCTCTCGTGTGCGGAGGTGCTAAGTCCAGATGCGAACAGCGGGGTCCAGGGGGTGGTGTCCAGACGGTCAGAGACCTCGCCAGGGTTCGGTCAGTTGGCCGGTGCGCAGCGTGCGGATCCGCTTCTCGTATTCGCCGCGGACGCGCGCGGAGTGATCGACGTTCTGCGATAGCCAGGAGGTCATCTTTATTTGCTGGATCCCTTGCAGGATCGGCCACCCGGACCAGGTGGTGATGTCGTAGCCGTAGCTCTCCGCGAACGCGGCATACGCGTCTGCGTCGAGCATCCCCATCGACGCCTCGGCCGCTGTCTTGGCCAGATCCCACTCCGCCGGCCCGAACGCGAACGCCTCGAGATCGATCAACACCGCCTGGCCGTCATCGCGGATCATGACGTTCTTCACGTGGGCATCGCCGTGCAGCGCGGTCACCGGGAGCTGGAAGGTCAGCGTTTGCAGTTCCTGCTCCAACTCGCGTACTCGGTGCCGCAAGAAATCGGCGTCCGCGGCCGGGATCGGCGCGGTGTCCAGGCGTGCCGGAACGTGCCCGAATGCCTGCACGGCCGGGAGCAACAGGTCGGCGGGCCGGTCGAGGCGATGCAGCTGGCGCAGCAGTCCACCGAGGATGCCGGTTTCGTCGAGGTTGGCTGCTCGCCCCGGGATGAAACGCCAGAATGTGACCGGGTGCCCGTCGATCTGGATCGGCTGGGCTCGGTCACCGATGTTGTAGGTCTGAGCGGCCGGGAATCGCTGGGCGGCAAGCCAGTTCGCGACCGCGATCTCCTTGGCGGCGTCGTCCCAATGCTGCAGGTTGCGTGCGATGCGGACAACGACCGGCGCTGAGGCCAGCTGGTAGAGCATGTTCTCACCCAGCCGGAGCATGACCGCATCGGCGGGATCCAGACCAGCTGCCCGGCACGCTGAAATCAGCACTTTGTCAACCATGTCGGGCAGGAACGCCGATGCCGATGAGCGAGCCACGCCGTCCAGGCTAGGGGACAGCTCCGATACTGCCGAATGCTGTATTACTGCGGCCGGTGTGCTCATGCGCGGGGCTCGAGGTGGCGCAGGAAGGTCTTCA
>NZ_BDBY01000323.1 GCF_001613225.1 Nocardia pseudovaccinii NBRC 100343 | reverse complement strand
GATGACGGTGTGCGGCCAGGCCGGAGCGAACTCCGTGTCGACGCCGGCGAGGTACTCATCCCAGTGGCCCAGCTTCCAGGTGTCCTTGGCGGCCGCGCGTCGCTCGAGGTGAGACCGCATCACCTCGGTGCTGCAGCCGACCCAGATCACCGACATTTCGGCTCCCTGTTCGGCGAGTGAGGCGGCTTGGCGATCGAACCAGGCGCGGTTGCCGAATTGCTCCAGATACGGGGCGATGGCGATGACGCTCACCCCGCACGCGATGTTTTCGCTCACCGCGGCTGCCAAGCACTGGTACTCGGCAGGTTCGACGACATCGCGGTAGAGCGCGGATTCCCGATCGGCGATCGTGCTACCGAGCTGGACCAGTGCCGCGTCCACCACGCTGCGGGTGAGCATTTCCTTGTCGAGGAGCGCCCAGCTGGTCTCTCGCGCCAGCACCCGGCCGACCGCCGTTTTCCCGCTGCCCGCATAGCCGCCGACGAACACGACCCGTGGCCGCGCCGTGCGCTGCTGATCGCCAGTGGCTCGGTCGGCGACCACACGCCCCGATCGCGGGCGAGTGGCGATGAGCCCCTCGTGACCGAGCTGCTCCATTGCCTGGTTGACCGTCCCGAGGCTGACTCCCCATTGCTCGGCGAGGGCTCGGGAAGACGGCAGCTTCTCACCAGGCCGAAGCCGACCGGACTCGATCTCGGTCCTGAGCGCACGCGCGATCTGCCACCGCCGGGCCTCGCTACTGGTCGATTCAGTCATCCCGGCTGAGCCCTCTCTGATCTGTGCTTCCACGGCATCCGAACGGTATCAGTCCACGCCAACCGGCGGTGATGACGCAGATCGACGGGACTTGTACCAGCAATCAAGGCAATGTTCAAGGGTTACATCTGAATAGTTCAGTTGATACGATCTGAACATAACTTGACCCTGACCTCCCTCTTGGAGGGGTGCTCGATGACTTCGCAGACTCAGCCCGAAACGTCCTGGAAAACGGGCGAATTATCGCCCGAACCAGTACGCGCGCGGGCGCAAGGCAGCGGCTCGAACATCGTCGACTCGAACGCTCTCCGCTCTCAACTGATCAATTCAGATCACACGGCAGTCAGTGAGCTCGCGGTGCGCTACCGCCACATCGCCGCCGCTGCCGCAGGGGCTGTTAACCCCTGCCAACTCC
>NZ_BDBY01000322.1 GCF_001613225.1 Nocardia pseudovaccinii NBRC 100343 | reverse complement strand
TCGAAATCCCCACGCCGCGAAACCAAGTCCTCGTCACGGTGCAAGACGGTGTTCATGCTGGTCGGCGTCCCGGTCGGGCTGGGGATCTGCACTCGCCCGATGTGGCCGGCGGACTGGGCCGACTGGACTGACCAGGTCGTGGAGGCCGCCACCCCGATCGCGATCGGGGCCGCGGTGTCGGCGGCGGCGATCGCGCTGCTGGCGCTGAGCATCTCCTCCGGTCGCGGTGTACGCCGCCGCCGCTGGGCGCGCGCGGTCGAAAAGGCCGGACTCACCCAGAGTCAGCGCGACGGCGAGCAGTTGGTGCCGCGGCTGATATCGACCAGCCGCGACGGCGGCGAGGTCGTGCTGCGGGTGCGGATGCTGAACGGGCAGACCCCGCAGGACTGGGACCGCCGCGCGCGGCGCCTGGCGGCAGAGCTCGGTGCCGCGACCGCGCGGGTGGCCTGGACCCCGGACCGGATCGAAGAGATCCAGGTGCGGCTGACCCGGAAGCAGGCTGCGTGATGGCGCGGCTCATGTCGGTCAGCCTGACCGAACCCCAAGTGATCGCCCGGGAAAAGACCGTGACCCGGCGGATGGGCTGGCGCATGGCGCGCGTCGGTGACCAGCTCACGCTGTGCCGGAAAGTGATGGGCCGCAAGGCCGATGAGCCGCTGGTGCGCATCGCCCAAGTCGAGATCACCGCGATCAGCCGCGAACCGCTGGCCGCGATCAGCCAGGCCGATCTCGTGGCCGAGGGCTTCCCGAACATGACGGCGTCCGAGTTCGTCGCCTTCTTCTGCTCCACCCACCGAGGCTGCCGCCCCGACAGCCTCGTCACCCGAATCCAATGGCGGTACCTCACCGCCACTGACAACAACACCACCGAGGAAGTGGCTTGAGATGGACATCGAACCCGCAATCATCCCTCCCGTCGTCCTGGCCGGTGCCGGGCTCGGATTCCTGGCGCTCACGACGGCGTACAAAACGGCGGAAAACCTGGGTGTGCCAGGGGAGATCGGTGTCGCGCCGCTGCTGGCCGGATCGGCCGCGCTCGCCGCACGGGCCGCGTGGTCGCGGTGGTCGGCCAAGACACAGGTGACCCGCGCCGAGCGCGCCGCCGCTCGGGAGTGGGCGGACTGGGTCACCGATTTCCCCGCCGACGTCCAGGAGACGGTGCAGATCCTGTCCACCCCCTGGGATGCGGTGAAGAAGTGGTCCGCACTGGGCTTGGGGCGGTTGCCCGATCCGGCGAAAGGCGATCCGGGGGAGTGGCCGCAGCTGGTGCCCTCGCAGAGCTCCTACCCGCCGGACTGGGGCATCCAGTCCGTGCCGGTGGGGTTGCGGCTGCGGCTGCGGATGAGCGACGGCCAGGAGCGTCGCCACTACGAGGAGAAGCTCAAGCGCATCGCGGTCGCTCTCGACGCCGACGCCGCCCGGGTGGTCGGTTCCCGGGGGCGGGTGATCTGCCTGGATGTGCGCTACTTCGACCCGATCAAGGACCTGGTCCCCGTCCCGGTCCCCGCCGAGCCGGTCGATTTGAAGAAGCTCAACCCCGGCATGCGCGAGGACGGCGAGCACTGGGTCGTGCCGCTGTTCGAACGCAACATTCTCGGCGTCGGCCTGCCCGGATCCGGCAAGTCGGGGTTCGTGGCGTCGCTGCTGATGGCCACCGCCCCGGCCGCTCGTGATGGGCTGCTCGTGAACTTGATGATCGACATGAAGTTCGGTGTCGAGGCCGCGCGGATGAAGGGCTTGTTGCACCGCACCGCGACCGACGCTGGCTCGGCCGGACAGATGCTGGAGTGGCTGCGCTGGACGGTGATCGAGGAACGCGGCCGCGAGATGGAGGCTCTGGGTCTGTCCAAGGCCGTCATCACCGCCCAGGCCCCGATGTATCACCTGATCATCGACGAGATCGCCGAGCTGCTCGACGACCCGAAGACCCGCACCGACTTCCTGCGGGTGCTGGTGTCTATCGCGCGCCTCGGTCGTGCCCTGGGCATCTCCATCTCCGGATACACGCAGCTGGCGAACAAGAAGATCCTCGACATGCTCAGGGACCTTTTCCAGATCCGGATCGGCATGCGCCTTTCCTCGCCGGAGCAGATGGTCATGGTCTACGGCGACCATCACGCCGCCGAACGCGGCGCCGACAACACCAACATCCCCGACCAGGGCAGCGCCGGCATCGCCTTCGTCTTCGACGACTCCAGCTCCCAGATCGTGCGCGTGCGCGCCTACTACGTCTCTGACGAGAACCTGGCCTGGGCCGCGCAGACCTACCCGCCCTACCCGCACCCGCATGTGCAGCAAGCCACCGGCCAGGCCGCCACGGTCGACGGGAAGCTCGCCGCCGGGGGCAAGCCGGTCGTGTCGATCGACACCGCGCGCCGTCGCCGCGGTGACGGCGAGATCCCCAACGTCACCGGGTTGCTGGCCGAGATCGACGCCGAGGCCGAGGAACTGAGCAAGAAGATCGGTGACGCCCTGGCCGAAGGCGAGCAGCGTGCTGACACCGCCGACACCGACGACGAGCCCCTCGACGGCATCGACTTCGACGAACTCGGCGACGACGACACCGCCACCGACGACGACACCGACGCTGTTGGCGAATTCGCCTGAAATACAGACAGATAGACCGTTAACAGTCTAAACTGTTAAATATCGGTTC
>NZ_BDBY01000321.1 GCF_001613225.1 Nocardia pseudovaccinii NBRC 100343 | reverse complement strand
ATCATGACCCTCACCTTCGATCTCGCCCGCAACCTGCTCGCGCCGCCGAACGCTGCCGAACAGGCCCTGATCGACACTCTGACCGCCATGTCGTCGGTCACCTACCAGTACGCGATCAAGCTGCCCAACGGCCGCTGGTGGCGCAAGTTCTCCACCCGCCTCGCCTCGCCGAACCACACCACCCCGACCGTCTTTTACGACCGGGCCCGCGCCGGCGACGAGATGTTCGACGTGACCGCCCAGGCCATCGGCGACTACGGGGTGCGCGCCGAGGACTACACCCCGCAGCTGATGGTCCGCGAGGTCGTCATCCGCGGCAACCAGATCAGCACCGGCCCGTGGTACCCAGCGGAAACGGTGCGGTGAGCGCCATGACGATCCTGCACCCGTTCCGCCGTCACCGCGCCGACGAGGTCACGCGTCTGCGGGCCGCGCTGGCGGATCGGGACCGGCAGCTCGCCGAGCTGGGGCGGCGGCTGGACGACGCGCTGGATCGGGAGTCGATGCACGTCAACGCCCCCGACATGGAGCGTCTGGCCACATCCGCAGCGATCGAACGCTACGGCGCCCGTCGCGCTTGCCGCCGCCCCGGCCCGGCCGGTCGGCCGCAGTTGAAGGCGTTGGCAGCCACCGTCCTGACGGTTACCGCCCCGCACATCCTCTGAACAAACAGGGACGCCCCAGCCAGCGTGAACCTGGCTGGGACGTCCCCTTCAGATCATCACAGACAGGACGTCTCAATGCGAACCACCACCCCCTCTACCGAGGTCGCACTCGCCGAGAAGATCGCCGCCAGCGTCCACCAGCTGCTGACGCTGCTGGCCGAGCTCGACGACCCCGAAACCCTGATCGGGAAGGCGACCCGCCTCGAGGCCGCCGGTAACGCCCTCTACCTCGAGGTGCTCGACACCGGCGAGCTGCCCATCACCACAGAGACCCTGATCGCCGCCGTGCGTGAGCGCCTGCCCGAGCAGCTGCGCGTCCTCGTCGGCACCGGCCGCGTTCTCCGCTGACCTGCGCGGCAACCAGCACATCTCACGACTCGAAAGGCCCACGACAATGACCAAGACTGTCACCGCTCTCGACGACTCGGCCCCCAGCACCGACTGGCGTAATCAGGCGGCCTGCGCCGGACATCCCGACCCCGACCTGTGGTTCCCGATCTCCTCGGACGACCCCGCGACCGAAGCCAAAAAGATCTGCTGGGACTACTGCCCGGTCCGCGACGTGTGCGGCATGATCGCGGTCCGCACCGGCGAGCAGTACGCCGTGGCTGGCGGATACCGCACCTCCGATCCTGATGAGCGTGCGCAGCTGCGGGAATGGCTGGGATTTGGTCGCTCGGCAGCGTCGAGGGTCCGCTGCACCGAGTGCGGCGCGACGTTCTCGACCCGCGCCAAGTTCAACACCTGCGAGGACTGCAGGGGCTTCGCGCCGGTCGAGGATCTTCACCGCCACATCAACGCCCTGCTGGACGCCGGACGCAGCGCGCGCAGCATCGCCGCCAGCGCCAGTGTCGGAGTCTCCACGATCTGCAAGCTCGCCAAAAAAGAGGACGGCTGGCAGAACGTGCACAAGACGATCGCCCGCCGCATCCTCGCCATCACCCTCGACGACGTGCACGCCATCACCCTCGACGCGGACGCCGTGGCATGAACACCAGCATCGACATCGACGACGCCGCGGAGCCGCAGGACCTGATCGAGGCCCGCGACGAGTCCGCCACGCTGCCCGAGCTCGCGGCCGCCGACGCGGGCGCGCTGTTCACCGCCGTGCTGCACCTGGCCGTCGCGGTCGAGGCGGGCTCGATCAGCCGGGCCTCGGAGGCCGCGCACCGCGCCCACAGCGCCGCCGCCAACCTCGCCTCCGCGCTCGACGACATCGAAAACGCCGGTGACGAGGAGGATCTCGCGTTCGACCTGCTTGATTTCCAGCGCCGCATCGCCTCCCAGCTCGCCACCGCCGTCGCGGCATTCGACACCAGCACGGAGGTCGCGCCGTGACCAGCGCCTACTCACCCCGCATCGAGCAGCTGCTCGCCCGTGGCCGTGCCGAACTCGGCATCGGCGGCCGCGGATCGACCCCGAAGCTCGGCGAGCTCAGCATCGCGCTCGTCGACCACGGTGACCGCTACGTCCTCACCGACTCCCACCCCGATGGGATGCGCGTGCACATCGGCAAACCGGCGACCGCCGAGGCCGTCAACGACGCCATCCGCGAGGCCATCGCCCACAACAGCGACTGGATCGCCGACGCACTGACCACAAACCTTCCAAACGACGAAGAGACCGAGACCGATCATGACCAGCTCTGACACCACCGCCACCGCTGTCCTGGACCGAGCCAACTCCCTCGACACCCCGCCTGCCGACCCATCGGTGCCCGAGGTCTACATCGACGCGATCACGGTGGCCGAGATGTTCGTCGACACCAGCTATCAGCGCGAGCTCGACAAGCCCCGGGCCCGCGCGATGGCCAAAACATGGGACCGCCGCCTGGTCGGCGTCCTCGACGTCGCCGACCGCGGCCGGGGATCCCTGGCCCGCTACGCGGTGATCAACGGCCAACACCGCGCCGAAGCCGCCCGCCTGATCAACCCCGACATGGCACTGGTCGCCAACGTCCACACCGGTCTGACCGTGGCAGACGAAGCCCGGCTGTTCCACGAAATCGACGCGAAAACCCGCCGTCTGACCACGTGGGACCGGTGGCGCTCACGCCGCGCGGCCGCGGACCCGACCGTCGCCGCGATCGAGGACATCGTCGCCGAGGTCGGGCTGAGCGTCGCCGAGGCCGCCAAGGACGGCGCCATCCGCTGCACCAGCACCCTCGAGCGGATCCACCGCACCGGCGGGAAGTTGCTGCTGGGCAACACATTGCGGCTGATCGTCGAGGTCTGGGGACCTCGCCTCGACGCCGTCGACGCCCCGCTGGTCGCCGGCGTCGCCCTCATCCTGCGCAGCTACGAGCAGCAACTCGACCACGACCGCTTCGCCGAGGTCCTCGTCGACCTCGCGCCCCGCCAGGTCAAGGCCCGCGCGATGGCGCTGAAAGAGACCGAGAAAGGCCAGAACGGCGCACTCGTCGCCCTGGTGATGATCGGCGCCTACAACTCCTCGCGCGGACCGAAGCTCAACCGCAACGAACTGCGCCGCTGACTCCCCCGCTCCCATCTCGTCCAGGGAATCCGCACCAAGGAGGAATCCATGAAATCACTGCACCGCCAACGTCATTCGCGAATGGCAAGCGCGGCCGCGCCCACCCAGCAACACCAGCTGCAACTGGCGCCGCGCGAGACCGACGCCACCGGCCGCCAGCTGTTCAGCGGGTCGTGCAGCTGCGGCGAGATGACCCCGACACCGAGTTGGGGGACCGACGAAATCCACCACGCACACACCCTGCACACCCAGATGCACACCGCCCTGCTCGAGCTGCGCCGCATGAACGGCGACGCCGAGCAGTCCAGGAAGGACAACAACCGATGATCGCGATGTACCGGTACCGGCGCTGGGTGCGCCGCGAAGCCACGGCCGCACGCCAAGAGCCCGCCACCATGGCCCGCCACGCCCAGACCGAAACCCTCGAACCCGGATCCCTGCGATCGGTCACCCTCCGCGACCGCGTCGGCGGCCCCAGGTGGCTGCTCGGCGCATGGGGTCCGCTGCGCACCGTCGACATCTCCACCGGCTGCCCACGCTGTGGCGAACCCCGCGGCATCCCACGCTGGCGAGGCCGCGTCCAGACCTGGACCAACCCATGCGGACACCGCGACCGGCCGCGGACGGTCATCACCGAGGCCGACCAGATCATCCTCGGCGCCCGCGTCGACGCCAACGTCGAGCGCATCCTCGCGCAGTGGCGTTCGGCATCATGACCCTGACCAGCATCGGCAGCCACCATTCGACCCGCGCCGGGTCGAATGTGTGGCTCACCCCGCCGGGGATCCTCACCGCGCTCGGCCCTTTCGACCTCGACCCGTGCGCAGCCACCGACCGGCCATGGGACACCGCACGCCACCACATCGCCCCACCAGACGACGGTCTCGCCGCCGACTGGACGGGGCGGGTCTGGCTGAACCCGCCTTACGCCGCCGTCGACCGCTGGCTGTCCAAACTCGCCGAGCACAGCCACGGAACTGCGATTGTGTTCGCGCGCACCGAGACCCGCTGGTTCATCGACGCCGTGTGGGAACGCGCGACCGCCGTGTTGTTCCTGCACGGACGCCTGCACTTCTACCGGCCAGACGGCTCCCGAGCAGCCGGAAACGCTGGCGCGCCGTCTTGCCTGGTCGCCTACGGCGCCCTCGATGCCGCCCGGTTGGCGACCTGCGGTGTGGCAGGCAGATTCGTCCGGCTGCGAGAGGCGTCATGAACTGCGCGCTCGCCGAGCCCATCACCGGCGCATAAATTCCCCAACCCCCGTCGGAAGAAATCCAACCCAGGAGGAAAAAATGGCCCTGATCAGTCTCGAGATCACGTGGAGCGACGGCTCTCCGATCACGATCACCGCCGAGCAGGTGAGCGCGCATTTCGCGATCTCGCCCACGCTCACCGCCCGCCAGGACGGCACCCTCACCTTCGCCGACCACGGCCGATCGCTTACCCATATCCCCACGGGGCTGCTGATCACCCGCTCCGGATGGCTGGACCTGCGCCGCTACGCCGCCGAGCTGGAGGCCCTTCCCATCAACTGGGCCACGCTCACCCACGCCTCCGAGCTCACCGAAGAGCAAGCCAAGCAAGCCAAGGCGGTCAGCGACCGGCTGATAGCGGAAGACGACACCAGCTGGCCGTGGCCGGAATGGGCGGGCGACAAATCCCAGCCCGCGCTGTCACTGCTGACCGAACGACTCGATTTCGCGCTCAAGTTCACCCAGCGCTACGACTTCGTCACGACAGTGACGAATTCCCTGCGCACTGACCACCCCGAATTGGCCCGCATCGTCGACACCCACCTGCTGGGCTCGCTCATCGCCAGCCACTCCGCCGGATACGGCCTGATCTACCTGCTGTCGGTCTTACAGCGCATCGACCCGACCGCGGCCGACCGCGCCGCCCGCAACCTCGTCGGCGCCTGGGAGGACGGCAGCTCGATGGACGAGTGGATGTACCAGTGGCGCAAGGAGATCGCCGAAGGCGTCCCGCTGACCCTGCACGAATTCCCCGACCTCCCGCTGCTCGAGAAGACGGCCAGTTGATGCACAGGATCACCACGCTCAGGTGCCTGTGCGGCGCACAACTCGACGAAGTCGACACCGACACCGGAATCGCGATCGCCTGCCGCGACTGCGGAACCGCCGAGGCCTGGCCCGAACACATCACCGACAGGCAGACCCCAACCCGCGACATCGCGGAGATGCCGGATGGCCGCGTCCACCCCATCATCGACCCCGATCGGACCGAATCATGACCACCGTCACCGTCGGCACCACCGACTTCCGTCACGCCCTCAACGCTGTGCGCGTGCACGCCTGCACCGACAGCGAGATCCCACCTATCCACCGCATCCGACTCGCCATCGACCAGCACAACATCGTTGTCACCGCGACCGACATGTTCACCGCCGGCCTGGCCATCGCGTCGGTCTGGGAAAGCACCGACGAACCCGGGCAGCA
>NZ_BDBY01000320.1 GCF_001613225.1 Nocardia pseudovaccinii NBRC 100343 | reverse complement strand
GTCGACATCGCACCCTCCGACATCAAGAACATCCTGGCGATCTTCACCGCAGGCAAGGAGAAGAGCGACACCCCGGAATACGAGCTGCGCCTGGACATCACGAACAACCGGATCACCATCACCGACTGCTCCGGCCTGATCGACGGACACGCACTCACCGTGCCGCGCATGCCCACCGATGGCGGCACCCTGTGCACCATCCCCGGACTCATCGCCCGCCAGCACGGCAGCGATGCCACACGGCTCACCGACATGTCGGTCGGCGGTGAGATGATGGCGCGCTTCAGCGCCGCATCCAACGCCTACGGCCAGGCCCTCGACATCGAGGCGCACTCGGCCAGCCGCGCCCTGCTGATCCGTTGCGGCGAAAGCTTTCTCGGCCTGATGATGCCGCGCCAGCTCCTCGACCGCGACCGCGACGAGCGCCGCGAATGGTCCACCGGATGGGACCAGCGCCTGCCCGACATCGTCACCGCGGCCGACGCCGAGCTCATCGACCAAAACGCCCAGGTCGACATCGTCGACCTCGACGCCGACGAGATCGGCGACGACCGCGACATGTTCCTGCGCGCCGTCGATCTCGTGGTCCGCTCGCAGTTCGGCGCGGTGAGCATGCTGCAACGCCGAATGCGGATCGGATTCGCCAAGGCCACGCGCCTACTGGATCTGATGGAGCAGGCCGGCATCGTCGGCCCGAAACCCGAAGGGACCGCAGCACGCGACGTGCTCGTGCCCGCCGACCGGGTCGGAGATCTCCTCGAAGAACTGCGCAAGCAAGGCGAGCAGCAGTGAGCACGAAAATCGAATGGACCGAGGAGACCTGGAACCCGGTCACCGGCTGCACCCGCATCTCACCCGGCTGTCTGCACTGCTACATCGAGCGGCAGATGCCGATGCGGGTACAGCGCAAGCGATTCGACGGCAATCAAATCGGTGCCGTACTGCCCGTGCAGCTACACCCCGAACGGCTCCGCAAGCCGCTGACATGGCGTAAGCCGCGTCGAATCTTCGTGTGCAGCATGGCCGACCTGTTTCACGACGAGGTGCCCGACGACTACATCGCGCAGGTCTTCACCGCCATGGCGTGCGCACCGCAGCACACGTTCCAAATGCTGACCAAACGGCCAGCCCGGATGCGCGCGCTGCTTTCCTCGACCGAATTCCAGCAGGAAGTCCGCAACTTCGCCGACGTGCTTGGGCGCAAAGGGTGGGACGAGTCCTGGCCTCTCCGCAACGTGTGGGCGGGTGTCAGCGTTGAGAGCCAGCAGTGGGCGGATTTCCGCATCCCCCAACTTCTCGGCACCCCAGCAGCAGTGCGCTGGATCTCGGCCGAGCCGCTGGTCGGTCCACTCACGCTGAAACCCGAATGGCTCGCGCCTGCGGGCATCGCTTGCTGGATGCCCGGTCACGGACCAACCACCCGAGACAGCGCCGCCCTGGCCGACATCGGCCGCACCGCCCTACGCGAAATTGCCGCCGACCGCGGCACCGCACCGCCCACATATCTCGACTGGGTTGTAGTCGGCGGCGAAACCGGACCCGGCTCACGTCCGATGGATCCAGGCTGGGCGCGCGATGTCCGCGACCAATGCGCTGCCGCGGGCGTGCCGTTCTTCTATAAGCAGACCGGCGATTGGGCCCCAGCAGGATTGGGGATCGGTCAGTTCGACCTGCCCGAGCTGCTTATCGGTCCCGAACTCGACGACATGGGGCACCGGCAGATCATGCGCCGCGTCGGCAAGAAGGCCGCGGGCCGCGAGCTCGACGGCCGCACGCACGACGAGTACCCGGGGGTGGTGGCATGAAGAGACCACTGCTGACCGAAGACGAGCGCGCCCTGCTACGTCGCGTGCCCCAGCACATAGGGCACTGCATCGCCGATCCGGCTGACGGTATCGAGCACCTCCACGATTGCCACGGCAGCGGTGGAGGCGGCGGGTTCACCTATGAGCTCACCCGGACCGCGATCGTCGGGCGCTGGCACGAATGGATTCCGGTGGCCTGGGCCAAGACAGGCGATCGCCGACCCGAGGGGGAGCCGATCAGATGGCGCCAGGGCGCACTACTTCGCCAGGCGACAGTGAGCTACCACCGCCTCAACCGGTGGTGCGAATCGCTCACGGCCGAGGTACGCGCCCAGGCGTTGACCTGGTGGCGGACACATCCGGAGTGCACACGTGACCTTGCGGCCCTCAACCGGCTCACGCTGCGGCAGTTGGCCGACCCTGAACCGGCGGATCTGCTCGAGCTGCTGGAGGCGGTTGTAAAGCGCTCGTAAGGGATTTCGGGATTTCGGAGTCCGCAGCGGCGTGAACCCGCTGCGGACACGGTCTCGTCAAACACACCGAACAATCTCTAGACTTCTAACAGTTTAAACTGTTAGAGTGTTGTCAGCGGGACGGACATCGTGAACATGCCCGATCCGCCCATCACCCCCAAATGGAAAGGGTGCCACCCCGATGCAGGAACCCACCAACATCGAGTTGACTCCGGAATTCCTCGAGCGCAACCGGAAGCTGGTCGCGCAGGCCCCGGCCATGATCCAACGCAACCGCGAGCTGATCGCCCAGCTGCTTGACATGGAGTCGCAGCGCCAAGCCCGGCAGCGGCGGGAACGCGAACGCGAACGGAACCAGGCACGTAGCCGAGGGCGGCAGCGATGAGCACGACCAACACCGACCTCACCACCGCCATCACCACCCAGGCCGACGCCCTGGTAGACGCGGTGCTTTCCCTGGCCTTGGGCGCGACCTCGATGCCCGGCCGATCCATGTGGAGCTCCATGCGCGACGACGTCGAGGCCGCCGCCGGCGCGGCCGCCGAGCTCGACGAGCTGATCGACATCCAGACCCAGGGCGGCGGAGGCCCCGCCGAGGAGGGCTATACGCCCGCCGACCCAGCTGCGGTCGCGGCTGCTGTCCGGTCGCACATCCTGGCTCGTTTCGCCGAGCGCGGCTTGGCCGCTGCCTGACCACAACCATCACAGACCCCGGTGTCGCTCGGCTGCACAAGTCGGGCGGCACCGGCCACCACCTCGACCGGATGCCGCTCAGGCGAAAGGAAGGACCGCAATGCCCATCACCAGTCAGGACCTTGCCGCCGACCGCCTCGAGGCGGTGGTGCGCGCCGCTCAGGCCCGCGTCGATCGCTATCACACTCCCGAGGCTTCCAACTGGGAGACAGAACCGGCGCTGGCCATGGAGGATCTGGCCGGGATCCTGCGGGGCATCCGATTCGCGCCCGCTTTCCCGTCGCTGGGGTGGTTCGTCGACGGCTTTCTCGCCACCCATCACGCACGTCAGGTCACCGATACCAGTGAGCATGTGTGGTGCCCGGAGTGGTGGCGTCACCCCGAGGCTCTCTGGAAATTCGGCCTGCTGTGGGAGGGCTACGAA
>NZ_BDBY01000319.1 GCF_001613225.1 Nocardia pseudovaccinii NBRC 100343 | reverse complement strand
GTGCACGCCACCGGCGGGCCGCTGGAGAAGAGCGATTACGCACTTCACCACGTCGGCCCGCACATGCGGGAAATGCTCGACCCGAGAGGGCCATTCAAATATTGCAGCGTCCGCAACGGGCACAAAGACATGCTCCAGCCCCTGCTCAGCCGCATCGACAAAGCCCCGGACGGGCTTTTCGCCGGTCACCCGACCGCCACCGCCACGCTCACCGTGGCCTGAAGAAAGGAAAAAAGTCATGGACCACTACGAAGACAAGCACCTCATCGTCAGGACCGACGGAGGTCCGGGGTCGGCCGCAGAGATGGCCCGGCAGATCACCGAATGGAACATCGAAAACGCCGTCGAACGCTTGGGCTCGGCCATCGACGCGCAAGCCCAAACCGAGAAAATGCGCGCTCAACACCTTCGCATCCAAACCGAACAGGCCGAGGCGCAGCGACTGCGCCAACTCCGCGAACGCGCCCGCGAAGCAGAGCGCGCCGCCCGCGCTCGCGAGCGGGAAGCCCACGAGCGCGAAACGCGCGGCAGGTGATCCTGATCGACCAGGCGACGCCGAACGTAGCCACCAGCATTCGCTTTCATCAAAGTCATTCGCACATAACGAGATTCAAACCAAGTCCATCTCGATTGGTAAAGGGGACAACCGAAATGACCACAACCACGCCCGGCTTCGTGAAGCCGAACCCCATGTGCCCGCTGTGTGCGCCAAGTTGGCCGCCCGCCCGGCGCGCTCGGCGGATCCGCGTGCGCCCGGCGACCGCGGCCGCCGTCGCGGTCGTCGGCGCGGCAGCTGGGTATGCGCTCGGCTACACCCACGGCTGGAAGGCCATCTGAAGTCGCGGACACCGCTTGACCTGCACATCCCCTCAACTCGAAAGGTTTTCTGTGTCATCTCTTGTCGCTTCTCCGCTGGTCTTCGTCGACGTCGAGACCACCCATACCGATCCGAATCTGCGCCGGCCGTGGGAGATCGCGCTGATCCGCCGTGAACCGAACGGCTGGCAGAGCCAGATCACGATCCTGATCGAAGACGTGGACCTGTCTCACGCCGATCCGGGCGCGCTCGATGTCGGGCGCTTCTACCAGCGGCACCCGAAGTACGCGCTGAATCCGTCGCCGGTGCGCGCCACCCCGCCCCCGTCGATTACCTGGCAGATAGCCAACGAATTCGACGGCAGCACTATGGAAGACGACGTCTTCTACCTGACGGAGGCCGCCGCGGCAGCGGTCGTCGACGACTGGACCGCTCCCAGCACTAACGGGCAAGTCCGATTCGCGGGCTACAACGTCTGGTTCGACGCCGACACTCTGGACGCGATGCTGCGCCGACAGCAGCGGCTGCCGCGGTGGGACTACCACCTGATCGACGTCGGCAACATGGCCGTGGGCCGCCTCGGCATCGCCGAGCCGATGCGCAGCTACGACCTTTCGCGCGCGACCGGCGCCGAACCCCCGAGCGAGGCCGAGCGACACACCGCACTCGGCGACGCTCGATGGGTGATGCGGTGGTGGGACCAACTCACCTCCCCCAGTAGCCGGACCATGAGTCTCGAAGCCGTGGGACAGGCATCGGCGTGAGCGAGGAAACTGCCGAGGCGATCGCGCGCCGCGCCGAGCTGCGCGCCGTCATCACCGAGGGCCTTGCCCTCATTGTCGAGCACGCGGACCAGATCAAGGCCGCCCGCGCTGAGCTGGTGGGCGAAGGCAAAACGTTCGGGTTCGACCCGGACTTCGTTTACGCGCCCCTTTTCGCGCGGGCCGTGGATGAGCTGGTGTACGCCGCGCACGTCGCCCAACACCTCAATCCCGATGACGATGAATGACGACGACCAGGCCGACGTCGACGACGTGACCGGTGTCTTCCTGCCTGCGGATCTGGTGCTGGACGACCTGATCAGCCTGCGGGCACTGGGGCTGCTCGCCGTGATCGCCACCTACCCCGAAGATTGGGTGGTCACCGTGCACGATGCGGTCCGCGGCCGCGGGGACGAGACCGACGTGAGCACGGAACTGGCCGAACTCGAAGCAGCGGGATATCTACGCGGCGTTCCCGCCCGCGACGGTCGCGGACTGCCGGTGACTCGCCTGATTCCGATATCCGAAGCACGAGCCGGTGAGCACTGAATATCACGCGACCGCCACCAAGTTGCGGCCCGGCGAGAGGAGGTGTCGCTGATCAGCTGCCGCGCGGTCCCGTGACTGATGAGGAGCTGGCCGATTTCGAGGTCGGCTTCTCACACGTGCGCCGTATCCGTTCGAGAA
>NZ_BDBY01000318.1 GCF_001613225.1 Nocardia pseudovaccinii NBRC 100343 | reverse complement strand
CCCGGTGTGGGCGCTCTGGAGACATCGAATCTGCTGCGTTGCAGAGCTGGTCCGTGCAGGGTCTTGGCATCAATGAGATCGACTGGTTTCGCCGAGACCTCCCAAACCTGGTCAGATTCCGATGGGCGGCGGTCGACGTGCAGACCGAGGTGCTCCATGAGGCCAGCGGGATTCCCGCCGAATATCTGCGACGGAACGGTGATCTTCATGACCGGGACATCGTGGCACGCTCAGCGGAAGTTTCATGAGCAAGATATTGAGCGTGGGACTTGCCTTGGGCGACAACATCGTTCAGTCCGACAGCGCTCGGAATAGGCGCTGACCTGCGCAGTGATGGTCGACGCACCCGCGATGCCATGCCATCATTACGAACATATGTTCGAGTCGACGGATCGAGATGAGCCCAGCGCGCGCCCAGGCGGGTCGCTGGCTGCTCTCCCACGCGCCCAGCAACTCGACCTTCTGCGCGCCCGAATGGCGGCTATTCCTGGCCGCGTCGGAGCTGATACACGACCACCACCCGCACAGGCGACCGACCTGCTCGCCGCCGTACCCGGAGGCCTGGGTGAGCTTCTTCCCGATGGCGGTCTCGCCCGCGGCAGCGTCGTGTCCTGCACCGGCGGCGGCTCGATCATGCTTGCGCTGTTGGCAGCCGCGACCAGCGCCGGTGTCTGGGCAGCGGTACTCGGTGCCCCACGGCTGGGACTGCTCGCGTTCCACGAACTCGGCGGCGATCTGGCCAGACTCGCCCACATCGCCCAGCCAGGAGACGATCCCCTCGCCATCGCCGGCGTACTGCTCGAGGGAGTCGGCGTCGTCGCGCTCGATGCTCCTGGATCAGCGGCTCCGACCCGCGCTCGCGCGATCGTCACCCGCGCTCGAAGCCACGGCTCGGTACTGATCGTCACCAGCGACGGATGGGCTCGCCCCGATATCGAGATCCGCTCCCGCATCGCCGGATACACCGGTCTCGGCCGCGGCCACGGCCTCGTGAAGGACGTGCACCTCGACGTCCGAGTGACTGGCCGCGCCGCGCGGACGCGCACCGCGCGCCTGGTCCTCACCGGAGCCGGGATCGACCGCACACAGTTGACGCGGGCCACCTCGGTCGACGCCGCCACCACGATGCCCGAGCGTCAGGTGCGTATCGGATGAAGGGCCGGATGCACGAACCCAAGTGGTCAGCGCTTCGCCGCGTCGAGCCACCACGCCGCGTGCTCGTGGATCCGCGGCGAGTGTGGGTGCACCCGCAGCGACACCGGCCCCGCGTAGAACCGGTAACCCTCGGCGAGAAAGCCGGCAGCCTCGACATCCGCTTAGACGACGAGTGGATGCCCGCTGTGCTCTACGCGTGGGCCCGCGTGGCACTCGGACGAGAACCGACGTGGTACGCGGAGATCGCCGCAGTGTTCCGCACCAACTCCGGCGTCATGGAGGTCACGCTGCGCCAGTGGGTGCCATGGGACGCAGTCAAACCCGCGCAGGAGTAGGGCGGCGGTCGGCAGCTGCGCGATACAGAGCCAGCGGTCTAGTCAGGGATTGAAGACTCTCGGTTACGACCCGCCACGCTGATCCCCCGGTAGATGCAGGATTTCGCCCAGGTGTTCGAGTACATTGGTGGCGCACCTTGCAGATCGGCAGACACAGCTCACCCGTACGGGGCGCTGTTGCTCCGAGATGGGAGGTGTGGAGATGCCCGAACACGAATCTCGCAATGTGCGAGAGAAGTGGAAAGACAAGGTAGCGAAGTGGGGACCACTGGCCCTCGCTATATGCCGCTTCGTCCAGGACATCACCGACCGCCTGCTGGGCTAGTTACCCAGTGCGGTCAACCGACAACGGGACTAACTACCCCAGGTCGGCAGTAGTGCAGCAATACCCACTTCCAGCACGATGCTGGGAGGAA
>NZ_BDBY01000317.1 GCF_001613225.1 Nocardia pseudovaccinii NBRC 100343 | reverse complement strand
GAAACGGGCGGGCCTGAGACCCGACACGGGACGACGGCAGGTACGTACTGAGGCGTCCGGCGACCGGGCGCCTTCAGTGCATTCAGGGATGAACTCAAAGACCTCACACCCCAGATCAGGTGCGCTGGCGATGCTGGGTCGGCCGAACTCGCCTGCAGAACCGATCATATAGACTTATAAAAGTCTGACAGTCTATAATCCGGGTATGACTGTACGGACGGACAAGACCGATGTCTAGCGGCGAACGCGCAGGCTCGATCACCGACGCGCTGAAGAGCGGAGCCAAGCTCAGCCCTGCAGCCAAGACGTCGACCACAGAGGACCGGTCCGACTGGCTGACGTGGACGCTGAAGATGTCGCCTGAGCAGAGCGATCACTGGAACGACCTGCTGGCCAAGCTGGCCAAGCAGGCCGGACTGCGTGTGCGCACCAGCGGCCGCGCCAGCACCCGCAGTGTTGGCAGCATCAGCCGCCGCGACATGGTCGAGGCCCTGGTCGATTTGGCCGAGCATGACTCGGCGGTCTGGAACTTGCTCGTCGACAAAATGCGGGTCTGGGAGCCGCGGTAAGCCGCTGTAACTCGAGATCCGACACAGGGCCCGGAGCGAATCGCTCCGGGCCCGTTCTCATAGAACTCGCCGCGAACCGGCCTTTGTTCGACTACACGCTGATCGGAATGTGCGCCCGTCCGGTCAGCCGGAGTTCGGTGTAGTGCGCCAGTCGGTTGATCTGGTCGATGAAGCGATCGGTGTTGGCGTGGCAGACCGCGATCAAGGACAGGGTGTCCGCTCGTCCGGTCGTTGGATACCGGCCCTGGTCGCCACGCGGGTCGAGGCGGTGGAAATCCTGGATGAAGCTGACGATGAGTTGCTGGTCGGCGCCATCCCCGAGCAGATCA
>NZ_BDBY01000316.1 GCF_001613225.1 Nocardia pseudovaccinii NBRC 100343 | reverse complement strand
ATGTGTGCGTCTACAAACGGGCTGAGGTATTCGACAGTGCTCATGTTGCGGACCATACGACTGCAGGGTGCAGGCTCCTGGGCACTCCAAATTCGCCCGAAATTCGGCGAGTTCTACGGGTTGCGTGGCCGGGTGCCGGGATCTCTCACGACTATAGACTGTCAACAGTTTGGACTGTTAGACTGTTAATAGTTGTCGAGCTATCTCCGGAAGGACCGACCATCATGTCGATTCAGCCCCGCACCTCCCGCCGCTCCGCTCTCGTTTGGCTGCGCCCCGCCTTGGCCATGCACCGCCGGGCCAGCCGCGTGATCGCATTCCTGCTCCGCACCCCCGCGCTGCTGGCGGGCCTGTTCGTCGCCGCGGCTGCCCTGTACTTCTCCATGGTGCTGACCGTGGATCGCGGCCCCGCCGACGCACTGCAGCCCACCGCGCCCGCGAGCGCCAACTGCGCCATGTTCTGCACCGCCACCGAGGCCCCGAAGCCACCGCTTCCCGCAACAACGGCGTTCATCGCCGACGACGGCCATCACGTCGACACCGCTGCGGGCGCCGACCAGACGCAGGCGTGCTGGATGTTCTGCGAACCCGCCCGGCAGCTGGGCTTGTAGCGCCCGCCGAAACCCCCGGCTGGCCAGGTGTGCACTTTCGACACGCCGAGCGCGGGCCTGACCATCACGACATGTTCACGGCACCAGAAAGTGCCATCACGACAGGGGAAAATTCTCATGCTGATCATCAATGGCACCCGCCCGAAAATGTCGGGCGCGGAGCGGGCTGTACTCGCCTGGCTCCAAGCCAGCGGCATCCGCGGCGTCGCGATCTCGGGAAGCCACATTCCCGACCGCAGCGGCCGCCGCAGCCAGGAAGTCGATCTGGTGCTGCTCACCCCCGACACGCTGGTGTGCATCGAGGTCAAGGGCATCCTCAAGTGCGGTGTGAACGGCACTCTGGCCTGCCACGTGAACCCGCGCTGGTCCTTGCCCGGCATCGACGGCGACCCAGTGCACGTCCGCGACGGTGACACCAACCCGCTCAACCAGCTCGCCGACGCCATGTTCAACCTCAAAGCCGTCGTCTCCCGCTGCAAGCTCGACGTGTTCGTGCCAGGCCTGGTCCTGGTGGAGCCGAACGCCGGCCGGATCACCCTCGACAAAGGGTCGGTGCCGATGCCGGAGGGCCGCGACGTCTTGCTCGGCGGCAACGCCACCGCACTGAGCGGGTGGCTGAGCACCGCCGCCCGTCAGCACCCGCAGGGCTGGACCGTCGAGCGCGCCCACACCCTTCTTTCCGCGCTGGACCAGGCCGACGCTGTCACCCGCGACGCCCTGGCCGCCGAAGGATTCCCCAACCCCGCCCCCGCCGCGGGCACCGACGATGACGGGGTGGTCGTGCCGCTGCGACCCACCGTCGTCATCCCCCAGGCGCCGACCGGAGCCACGACACTCCCCCGGACCACCGCGCCCACAGCCGACCGCGGCGACATCGGCCGCAGCCCCGAGGAACAGATCCACCCCGGGGCCGCGATGAACCTGGCCCCAACCGCCACGAGCCGAGCCGCCGCCCGCAGCCACTGGATCCGCAACGCCGTTCTCCTCGGCGCGGCCACGTGCCTGCTCAGCGGCGGTGCCGCCGTGCTGAGCCACGTCTCCACCTCGCAGCACTCCGACGAGCCCACCAGCAGCGAGCCCGCCCCGCCACCCGCAGCCGACGCTCCAGCCCCGCAGGCACCCGCCGCGACGCAACCTGCCCCGCCCGCACCTGCCTCCAAGCCCAGCAGCGGAGTGCTGTTCCCGACGCGCGCGACCTGCTTCCCCTTCCAAGCCGATTGCTGACCAGGAAAGAAAGGTTCTCTGATGGATACCTCCGCCGAGATCCGGGACCGGCTCCTCGACCCGAACAGACCGCTGCCCGAGGCAGCGCTGACACCCCAGATCACCGCGCTGCGCGCCGCGCTCCCCGCCTCCGTCCTCGACCATCTCGGCACCCACCAGGCCATCGTGCTGGCCGCCCGAGGCCTGCACATCGTGACCACCCTCTACGGCGACCCAGCGACAGGACGGCTCGGCCACATCGTCGGCGACCTGGAGCGCCCCGAGTTCGCCGTCCTGGCGGCCTACCACAACGGCGGCGGCCTGCTCGACGCCGTCACCGCCCTGCACCAACACCTCACCCGCTGCGGAGCGAGCATCGACGACGTCCTCGACGCCATCGCCGCCGACGCCTACAGCGACGCCGTGTACGGAAACGGCCGCCGCCGCGACAACCCCACCGGATACGACGAACTGCGCTCCGCCGAGCTGGTGCACGCGCACGCCCTCGCCACCGGCTACCCAGACGCCCGCGCCGAACGACTGCGTAACGCGGTGCTGGGCACCGCATTCGACGAGCAGACCAAGGCCCAAGCCGGACGCGATCACCCCGACATCGTGGTCCAGGCCGTCGTCGCGGTGGACCTGCACGTGCTCGCCTGCCCCAACGCGGTCACCACCGCCATGGACCTGGCCATCGAGGACGGGATGTCGGCGCGCTGGTCACCGGACCGCATCATCGGCCGTGCGATCGCCGAGACCGGTGCCCGGATCCGCTGCGTGCCAGAGGCTCTCGCCTTCATCGACGCCCACGCTGATCTGCGTCCGCGCCTCGACGATGGCACCCGCGCCGACACCACCGTGATCGAGATGTTCGCCGACCGGCTCATCGGCAACGCGAATTTCATTGCCGCGCACCGCTACCCCGACACCTGGACTCTGGACAACCCGAAGCTGCGCGCCGCCAACGCAGCCACCGAGCGCGATCTCGGCCAGCAACTGCGCCGCCGCCACATCACCGCCGTACAGGCGTATCGCGCAGCAACCGAGCACGCCACGACGACATCGACGATGCGCTGAACCCACAGCGATCCCAGGAAAGAAAAAAGGAGAAAAAAACCCTATGAACCGCAACAACATTCGCCCCGCCGCTGTCGGCATCGCCGCTGGCGCGGCCATGTTCGCCGGGCTGATCGCCTGGGTCGAGATCGACCCATGGAACAACATGGTCGACCGCGTCGCCCGTCGTCGCCTGTCTCCAGCCGAGCGCGCGGAAATCGAACGGATCGAGACCAAACGAGACGAATGGAATCGCGAATACGCGGCCAAGTCCAACCAGAACCGAGAGAGCCAGCGCCTCCAGGTGCAGGAAGGATTCAGCCCGGAGCTGCTGCAGACGCCAGGGTTGGTCACCTCCCCGCAGGAGATGTCTGTGGAGGACCTGGTGGCCGAGATCGAGCACGCCGAAAAGTCTCGCTACCAATACCCGCTCAGCGATGTCGGGTCCTGGTTCCGGCATTGCGAAGCCCTGCACCAGGAGTTCACCGAGCGGCGCAACAACTGGGAGACACGCTCCAAGCTCCCGCGCGTCGAGCAGCTGCGCCTCGATATCGCTGCCGACCGTGTCAGCGTCGCCCGCTCGCCACGGCCGGTCGTGATCCAGGACGCCGCCGCCGACTGACCGATAGAGCAGAGACCGGCCACGGGGAATGTGGCCGGTCTCCGCGAGTGATGGTCGCACACGCAGCCAGAAAACGATTCGAGCCCAACCGCCATCAACGAACGGGCCGGGGCATCGGCAACACGGCCCCGGCCTGGCATCCGATCAAGGAGAGAAACACCGTGACAACATTTCTCAACATCACCTACGAACTGCTCATCGCCCCCGATGACCCCGCAATCAGCAGGGACGATCGCATCAGGGTCGGGTTCCAATACGCCGGCACCTGGTCGGTGGTTTATCTCGGCCGCGGCCACCACCCCGGAGCCGTGTACAACCCCGCCACCGACCGCGCGATATCCACGCATGCGATGGAGTGCGGCGGGAATTTCGTGGTCCATATGCACACCGAGGACCGCGCCGCGATCGCGCACGCACATGCGGCACTGGCACCCTGGTACGCCGCCGAACGCGAGCGGGGACAGATGCCCGATGAGGTGGCGTTCGAGCTGGAAGAGCACCTGGACGTACTTGCCCACTGGGCGGCGGGCGGCAAATGGGAAGTGGTGATTCCTCGGATCGGCGCACCAACCTTGCAAGTGGGAGACTTTCCCACCCCGGCCGCAGCGTGGGCCGCCGCCGAATCCGGGCGCGTGTGGGACCTGGCCGGAATCGACCCTGAAGAATGGGATCTCGGTCTGCACGACCTGTTTGTCAGCTCGACTCCGCTCGATCAGGGTTCGGTCTAGCAAGAACCGAAATGTGAAGGCCGGGAATGTATCTCAGCGTTCATTCCCGGCTTTCGTCATGTCACGCTAGGTCGCCGGGTTGGCGGATCCGCACAGACTCCCCGCGGCGTACTCGCCGCGCGCAGTCTCAGCTAGCTCCCTGCAGCGACATGAGCACTCGTTCCTGCGTTTGTGCGATGTCATCCTCATCTGTGAACTCTTCGGAGCGGACTCGGCTCAGCGCGTACCCGGTGAGGGTGACCAAGGCTTGCTTGCCTGAGTCCCGCCGTCG
>NZ_BDBY01000315.1 GCF_001613225.1 Nocardia pseudovaccinii NBRC 100343 | reverse complement strand
GAGAGGACCGGCACCTCTTCACCGAGTCGGAGGGCTTTGCGGATGGTCTCGATGGGGTGGGTGTTCGCCTCGTCGAACTCGCTGATCGCCACCACAAACGGGATGCCGCGTGATTCGAAGTAGTCGATCGCGTCGAAGCTGTCCTTAGGGCGCCGGAGATCGACCAGCACGACCGCGCCAATGGCGTTCCCAGCCAGTTCGTCGTAGATCGCATGCCGCATGCAATGGTTTGGCGCTGCGACCAGAAACAGGACAAGGTCGTTGGCCAAGTTGATGCGGCCGAGTTCCACCTCACCGCAGAGTGAGTCCGCCGACAAAGACTCAGCAGCGTCATCGGAGGTAGGGGCGATGGACAACTCGCCGTAATGCATCTGATCCGCCAGCGAGGTGATCAGAGTGGTCTTACCGGTCCCGCAGCCTCCAGCGATGACGATCTTTGCGAATGTCGTGGTGCTCTTCGTCGGGCGCGCGCCCGGCCACGCGGCCCGCGGACACACCATCACCAACCCCAGGTCAGCCATGTCGTCCACCAGCGCCCATAGCCGTGCCAGCGGCCAGCCGAGCTCCGCCGCAACATCGCTGATCAGCTGCGGCTGGGCGCACCTCTGCAGGAGCGCCCGATACGGTGCAGGCATTGTGGCCGCCGGCCCGAGATGGCTGGTGGTGGCGTGCACGGTA
>NZ_BDBY01000314.1 GCF_001613225.1 Nocardia pseudovaccinii NBRC 100343 | reverse complement strand
AGGTGGGCGCGACAGTTTCGAGACCCGTGAGGAGCCCAGCCGCGGGCGGGGTGTACTGCGATTCACTCAATCCCTCGGTGGAAGGCTCCCTCCCCTCAGCGCCATCAGTGGATTCGATGCGCTGATTGTCGATTTCGTGTCGCAGCCGCGCCCAGCCTGCGTCTACGTCACCGCCGTCGTCGGTATCAGCTAGATAGGCGGACAGCTGCCCGAACGCCTGGTTGACAGTGACCGACTCGGCAGCCTCGTTGATCTCCCTGTCGTTGCTCATGACCTGTGTCCTCCGGTGTTTGCCCCCGTCGAAGAGATGCTCGCGGCTAGCTCGCCGTCGTCCTTGTCCTTGTCCTTGAAGATGATGTGGTGCGAGTCGCGGTTGACCAGCACCTCGATCTTTTTGCGTGCCGCGTCCCTGAGTTGGTAGGCGACCGTCCGTGTCGTCCCCAGCGCGGCTGCGACCTCCGCACCGTTCATCTCTACCGCCCAGCTGAGATACGCGGCCTGAAACTCTCTGTTGGTCAGGTCTTCTCGCAGCACCCGCCAGAATCTATCGAGCACATCGACGGCCAGAACGCCTTCACTGGGATCCGGCGCCACTGAGGGTCTCGCTACGGCCTGCACGGTCTCATGTGTGGGATCGGGAACCGCGA
>NZ_BDBY01000313.1 GCF_001613225.1 Nocardia pseudovaccinii NBRC 100343 | reverse complement strand
TGCGGTTCCTACGGTAGAAGTCGATAACGCGAGAGTTCGCTGTCATCGTCAGCTTCGCCCGCACGTGATTGTGCGACATCGCAGCGATGGCATCGCCGTGTAAGCGCCACAGTTCCAGGAAGACCTCGTGGGCGAGATCCTCAGCGAGACAGGCATTTCCACGCAACGCGAGCTTCAGATGTGAACGAAGGCGCTGATACTCACGTACGTAAATGTCCCTGATCGACGACAAATCCTCCCTTTCGGAAGCTTCTGTCATGGACGTGGTCTCTTCTGTGGCATCAACTCGACTGGCGTGACCACGTCCATCGCTGGGACGGTTGCTACTTCGATCACATGCGCTGCGATCGATGATCCGCACTGGTTGATGCTGATCACTCGGCTACCGGCAGGTGCTTCACGCAAGATCATTCGTGTATCACGATGCTGCTGGCAGGCTCGAATCCAACCGATCAGTCCTGACCCGACAGCCCCCAGGATGGGGATGAGAACAAACCACAGCGGGCCCGACCACGGTAGGTGGCTCCAGGAGGACATCGTCATGCAGGGTAATCGTTTTCCGGCCACAGAATCTCTGGATCGGCAGGTCAAGCCGACCATCTGACCGCCGACGCCAGTAGCCAATGACTTTGTGCGGCAAGGCTAAGCGCCGGATCGGGCAGAGATGTTCCTTCTGCCCCCCGGCGCTCACCCCTGCTTGCTAGAGCAAGTAGGTACCCGTGAAGATGCTCATACCAGCCGTGCTGCCCATGCGGCGTCCGCTAATCGCCAGATCGGCGTAGCTGTTCTGCCCGGTGCGCGCCATATGCGGGAAAACAATCTGCTTCAGGGCGATTGCCTCGGCCGCGGCGAAGCTGGTGGAACTAGGCAGTTCCAGCTTGAAGGAATGCTGCTCCATCTGCGTGAAGCCTCCTATGACTGATCGGGCCTGACAATCAGGCGCGATAGGAGGCTACGCCTCGGCCCCGACAGAATGATCGTGGTTCATCGGGTAGGCCCGTGGGACTAGCAGGCTCGAAACCGTCCCCATTGCACCATCTCTCGTCAGCCCCCGGTCCCGCGACGAGCCTGGGCGCGGCGGACGATCTTCAGCAGGAGGTCAGCAAGCTGGATGATCTCGGCGGCTTCTACGGCGTCGTCGAATTGGACTGTCCGGTGGCTCGCCGGGTTTTTGAACGCACCGATCGCACCGGCGAACAGATCCATCGTTGCGGACTTCTCGCCGCCTTCGGCGGCGGTGTCCGTGAGCGGGCCGCCCTCGGGTTTGAACGCCTTGCGCATCAAGTTCACTCCGAGCACCGAGTTGTCCAGCCCTGCGGCAACGCGCACAGCCACTTCGACCTCCTTCATCGCGGCGAAACACGCGGTTTCGTAGTCGCCGATGTTGAAATTCGCCCGCACTTTGGCCTCGAGCGCGGGAGCGATATTTCCGGCCAGGCGCTCGCTCGCATACAGCTTCGTGAGGGCGTCAGGGTCGGCCGCGACCTCGCGGCCTTGGGCGGTCAGGCGCCCCCAACTACCAGAGCTCCCGTTGGCAGGCGGGCCTACAAGACCGCGGCTCTGAATCCACGCGATCGCATCCGACACCCGGCCGAGCAAGACGAGACGGTCGGGGACCTGCGCAAACGCATGGTTCGCATAGACCATGACGTTGTACAGGTTGACCTGATCCGGGTTGGCTGCCAGGTCGTTCAGCAGTGCGAGTGCGAGGTCGGTTGTTGACAAATCCCGGACCTGGTCGGCGGACACACTTCCCAGCTGCGTCGGTCCCACGATGAAGTTGGTCATGCACGCACGCTAATTCCAGCCGCCGACACCTTCGCGTCCGGAACGCTCCACCGCAGCGGGCGGTCGACGATCGCGGCGGCATATGGACCATCGGGCACTCGCCCGCACAAACCTGTCTATACGCCGAAGCCAGTCCCATTGTCGTGAGATGGCCCGATCGACGGAATGTCTCGGTAGGGGCCGGGATCCCAGGCGCGCGCCGACTTCTTCGCCGCGGCCGCCGATTCTGGCTCTGCGAGGCGTTCCAGGCGCTCCAGTTCC
>NZ_BDBY01000312.1 GCF_001613225.1 Nocardia pseudovaccinii NBRC 100343 | reverse complement strand
CTGCCTGCTCGATGCGGCGCTGCTGTTCGTCGAGTGCGGCGTCCAGTTCGGCGTTGCTGCTGTCGGCGTGGACGATCGCCTCGGCGCGTTCGGCGGCGTACTTGCGGTCGAGCTCGTCGGCGGCGTCGAGCTCGTCGGCCTGGCGTTGGGGATCGTCTGACTCGGCGAGAACCTGCGACCAGCGATGTTTCGGCTCAACTATTTCCACCGCGACGGCATCGGCAGCTTTCTGCACAGGGTCCTGGAGCTTGTCGTGCTCCTCGAGTTCCTTCTCCAGCGCGGCGATCCGGTTGGTGGCCTTGCGGCGAACGAGGACCTGCCACTTGTCGGCCTCATGAAGGCGCCGCCGCGCTGCCTGCAGCGCAACTCCGATCCGGTACCGCTCCTGCCTCAGCTCAACGAGTTCGTCGTCGAGCATTTGCACGCAGCGAATCGCGGCGGCTTGCCCGGCTCGGCGCTGCTGGGCCTTTTGGGCCTCGGCGGCAGCCTGGCCGGTTTTATCGCCGACCAATGCGGGGTCGGTGTGGTCGATCATCACCTGGTTGCGCAGCTGCTCGACACGTCCCGCCAACTCGATGTCCGACATCCGCCGCAGCTGGTTACCACGCAGCTCGTCGAGCACCGCACCGAACGCGCTGGTCTCATCGTCGCTGTGCTCGTCTAGCACCGGCGCTAGACGCCACCGCAGCGCCGCGGCAGGCTGATCGACCGGCAACACCCGCTCGTCGACAGCGGTCCGCACCGCCGCCGGCACATCCACACCGGACCCCGCCGCCCGCGACAACTCCGCGGCGAGCACAGGCCAATAAGGGTCAGTAGTGATCTTCGGATCTGCCTGTTCGATCAGTGGTTTCCAGCGACGCACGTCGTGGGCCTGGTCGCCGAGCACAGCGCCCGCGCGCCGGTCGAGATCCACCTGCACACCGCGTGCGGTGACCTCCCGCACCACCGGACCGGTGCGTCGGCGGTCGTTGTCAGCGATCCCACGCGCGGCCCGCCACACCGCGAGCTCCCCGAGCAACCGCGCGTCGATGCCGACCAACGGCTTCGCCCACATCGGCGCCGTCTTTTCCGTCCAGGCTCGCGCCTGCTCGGTGACCTCCGCAGCCAAGGCCCGCACCTGGCCCTCGCGCGCCTGCAACGCTGTCGCGTACGTCGGGTCGTCGAGCAGCGCGGCGGGCACGGTCGGCAGCCACGGCAGCGGCCCACGCCCGACCCGATCGCCGATGCGCCAGTCCAGCACCGCCGCCCGATCGTGCGCGGTATCGAGCTCCCGCGCGGCCACCGCGTCGGTCAGGACCGCCACCGGATCATCACCTTGAGCAGCCCGCAGTGAAAGGCGTTGGCGCAGTGTGGGATAAGCGGGTTCGTCGATGAGACCGGGAACCAGGCGCTCGGCGGCCGCGTCGATGTCCGCGCGCGTCCGCGCGCCGAAAAGATGGTCGGCGACCACGGCGATCGAGTCGGCGTAGGCACCGGCCGCGTGCCGCAACTGGCTGCGCGGATCCCGAGCTTCCCGTTCCGCCGTGGTCGACGAGACCTGGCCGCCCTGACGATTCAGCACCTCGGTCAAGACATCGAGGTAGGTCGGCGGCCGCGCCGCATCGATCGTGTAGGCCGCAGGCCCAGCCGGATCCAACCCGGTCTCGACGTAGACGTGGTTCGCCGATCGGCCCCGCGTGATCATCACGTACACCTGGCCGCGATGCGCGCGCC
>NZ_BDBY01000311.1 GCF_001613225.1 Nocardia pseudovaccinii NBRC 100343 | reverse complement strand
GGTCAGCACCCCGTGGCACGTGTCGACAGTCAATCCTTGACTGGAGTCGATAGTGCTCGCATACCCGAGCTGCACGTTCTCCCGCACGTAGTCGGCGTCCAGCGTGGCCAGACGCCCAGAAGTGGTGTGCGCGGCAGTAATCCGGCCGTCCGGATGCACCTCCCGCACGACCCACCGGTAGCTGTTGCGCACGAAGTCGGTCGCCGAGATCCGCACGGCGTAGTTGTTGCGGCGAGTGACTATCGTGTCGCCGTCGCTGGCGGCCAGGCCGTCGCTGAGCACCACCTCCCGCGCATCCTCCGGTAGAGGAGTGCGGGCAAGCCGCTGCGCGCGGGCCCGCGCGTTCAGCTCGGTCACCAGATGCCGGGTCGGGGCGAGCAGCAGCGAGTCCAGGCCCGCGGCGGTGTCGGCGGCCCACGCGGCGAAGGCCTGCTCGGTCACCGAGCCGATCGTGCCGACGTGGATGCGGTCGCGGTCGGCGTAGAACCCGAGGCCGGCCGGATCGCCGTCGCGCACCGCCAGCGACGCGGCCCGCTCACCAGCATCGGCGAACCTCATCACCGCCGTCAGGGTCAGCGCGTCACTGGCGTGAGCGATGTCGCGCATCACTCCGCCCGCCTCCACGGACGCCAGCTGCTGGTCATCGCCAATCGCCCGGACCGACGCACCCCGCCGCAGCAGGAACGCCACGGCCGCATCCAATTTGGCGGTCGCCGCCTTCGCCGCCTCATCGAGGATGACCAGCGTGCGCTCATCGATGCTGCGCAACCACTCCGGTGCGTCCTGCTCGTCCAGCACGCCGGTCTCCAGATCGGCGGCCATCGTGACCAGCAGGTCGATCGTGGACGCGCTCACCCCCGCCTCCTGCTCGAGCACACCCGCCGCGGCCGAAGTCGGCGCGATCCCGATCACCGAGCCACCCTCGGCCCGCCACGCCCGCACCAACACCTCCATCGCCGTAGTCTTTCCGGTCCCGGCTGCGGCGATACCCACCTGCAACCGCGCACCGGAGGTCGCCATCGCCGTGACGAGGGCACGCTGTCCCGGATTCAGCCGCCGCCCCTGGTTGTTCGCGGCGAACTCGACCTCGGCGATCTCGACGGCAGCCGCCGAGATGACGCGACCGCCATACAGGGTGCTCGCCTCGAGCAGCCGCCGCTCGGCCGCCAACACCTGCGGCGAGGTGTACAGCGTGGATCCGGCGGTCACGTACACACTCGTGCCGTCGCGGCGAGCCAGCACACCCGGCGCCGCAATGGTGTCGTGCACACCGCGCGGGATCGAAATCGGCTCCGACAGCGCGGAATCGACCACGCGCTCGACGACCTCGTCCAGTCGCGCGACATCGATGCGCCGCCCGCGCATCTGCCGCTCCGCCTCCGCCCGCACATGCGGGATCCGCCACGTCGCCCGCGCCTGGGAGACCGTCCCGATCACCCGCCGTGCAACGGTGTCGATCCATACGTCGTCGACGAGCTCCCGCACACGCACATCGCTGCCGTGCTCGCGGGCCAGGACATGCGCCAGCATCGCCTCCAACCTTTGCTCGCCCAGCAGCCCCACCGCCTCAGCCCACCACGCTGCCCGCTGCTCGATCAGCGCCCGCGGCGCGTGCTTGCGCGCCCTGGTCGCGATCGTGGCCGTCCCCGCCATCCTCAGTACTTCTTTCGGCATCGGCTCCCGCCGATGCTTGACCTGGAATTCGCTGCTCCTCGAACCAACTCGAGCGGTGATCTCCGCGTTGCGCTTGGACCACAACTCATTGAGATCCGCAGTCACACCGACGATCTCCCGCACCGGCCGCTTTCCCGCGACCTGGCCGGGGCGCTCGGCGAACTCCAGCCCAAGCGCCTCACCGAGATACGCCTCCAGCCTCGTGTTATAGACCTCGGAGGCGGCCACGTTGTGGAGGTACAGCTGGTTGCTGTCGATCGCTCGCCAACTGCCATCCAGGGTGCGCACCTTCGCCGACACGACCACATGGGTGTGCAGATCAGGGTCGCCGGCGCGGGAGTCCCGATGTGTGTAGGCGGCCGCGATGATCCCTTCCGTGTCGACCTGCCGCACACCGCAGGCGCCCAGCCGGGTGTACGCGGCGTGCTTCTCCAGATACGCCAGCGCGTCCCGGATCGCGGCATGGTGGGCAGCCTCGATCTTCTCGGCGACCTCGCGCGACGCGACCGCCCACAGCGTGCTGACACTCTTGCAGGGCGAGAACGTTAGATCGACCGCCGCCAACGCCACTTTCGGCGGCCGCAGATTCCGCGAGATCCACCCAGACAGCTCGGTATCGGTCTTCGGCGCCCGCTCATGCTCCGCGGTGAACATCCGCAACGCGACCTCGGTGCGGATGCGCGCGAGCTCCTCCTCCGGCACCTCCGCATCGCGCGGATTGCCCTGCTCGATGTTCCAGGCCTCGATCGCGACCGCGCACTCGCGCCGGAAATCCGGTCGCTCGCGGTACTGGTAGAACGGCCGCCCCAACCGCGTCAGCTCGCGGATCACCCACGGCTGCGTCACACCGTCGGCCTTCAACCGCGCGGTGATCGCTGCGGAATCCGGATGCAGGCCTTCCCCGAACAGCGCGGCCATCTGCGCCTCGGTGATGGCGTCCCCGACCTCGACCTCGTCGAACGCGACCAGCCCGGACCCGATCCACCGGCCCGGTGCCTCCCCTTTGGCCTCGTAATAGTTGGCCAGCGTGGCGCGGCCGCGGTCGTCGCCATCGGCCACAGCAATGCACCGGGCGTAGTAGAGATATCCCTCGCCCGCTGCCAGCTTGTGCAACGTCATGACCACACAATCCACGGTACGCAAACCCTTAGCAGCAAAGAATGTATGAGGTTTGCGCTGTTATTGCTGAATGTTGTTGGGTGTAGG
>NZ_BDBY01000310.1 GCF_001613225.1 Nocardia pseudovaccinii NBRC 100343 | reverse complement strand
GTGATGGGCGTATGTCAGGTGATGATGGTGAACGGACAGCAAGTGTGTAAGGGGTAGTGGGAAGGCAGCCGGTGTATTCACTTGGCATCCAAGGCCATCGCCGCCTCAGTCGCGACACACCCCCAGAAATCGCCCTGCAGCAACGACTCCCACGCGTTCTATTTCGCTGCTGCCCGGTGCGCGCACACCCCAACACCGACGATCCGGGCTCGGATCCGGCGGTCCGACCCCAGCGACCCCGACCCCAGCGACCCCGACCCCAGCGACCCCGACCCCAGCGACCCCGACCCCAGCGACCCCGACCCCAGCGACCCCGACCCCAGCGACCCCGACCCCAGCGACCCCGACCCCAGCGACCCCGACCCCAGCGACCCCGACCCCAGCGAGGGGTTGGGGTCGTTGGGGTCGACCCCAGGGGACCCCAACATCCGTGTGGGGTTCGTGGGGTCGATGCCCACACCTCGACCCGGGACACCTCACTCAGCGGGCCTCAGCTGACCCCCCTCCCGCTCGGCCGCCAACAACAGCCAGCGCTGCGAATATCGAGGTCAGGACGACACCCAAGTGAGTTGGGGTCGCCGACCCCAACATCCGAGCGACCCCCAACCGAACTTGGGTCGACCCCAACGACCCTGGGGGCCGCGTTGGGGGTCACCCCGGGTCCGACCCCAATGCACCCCAAGCGCCGGAGCCCGAGTGGGGTCGCCGACCCCACTCGACCCCGACCGATCTCGACG
>NZ_BDBY01000309.1 GCF_001613225.1 Nocardia pseudovaccinii NBRC 100343 | reverse complement strand
CCGAGCAGTGCAACGCTGTGACCAGCGGAAACTTAAATACCCTAGTGGGGTATTGGAAGGGTGCAAAAGGTGTGACCACGCTATTTGCTCTTATTTCCGGCAAGGCACGTTCAGCTCGATCTCATAGGCACGACTCGGTCAGCCATCACGGGGCCACCCAGCGCGCGGACTCAAGACAGCACGAAGGCCTGGACCGCTGCATGCGCGTCCAGGCCTTCGCGGCGCGTGTGTTCACCCGTGAGGGGCCGAAACCTTTTTCCCCGCACTAGCTCGAGATGCGCGAACTCGGCACGCGCCTGAGCACGTCTTGCGAGGTCGGCCGGTGGCGGGCTGCACGATATCCTTGCCGCACACTGAGCAGTGACAGCTCGAAGACGCCGAACCCGGGGAAGAAATAGGCGTTGGTGTCGCTGACACCGCGATGTCGGGGGAAGAAATAGGCGTGGCGGGGACCGCGTGCAAAGCAGGTCGCTGAGCTGGCCGCCGCTGCCTGTTCTCGGTGGCACGTTTCGGGGCGATGCGCGCCGTTCTAACGGGATGAGCCTGCTCAACCGGCACCGATGGCACCACAACCGGATCTGGCGCGGGAGCGGGCTCTGCAGGCACGCTGTCGGACGGCTGCGCATCCCAGGTGATCTCTAGCCACATCGCACCGCTCTTGCCCTTCTCGGCGCGGTGGATGATCGGCTCGGGCTTGGCCATGAACTCGGGGGTGTCATCGGGCACCAGGCCACACCCGAGCTGGGCAGGGATCAGCGTCGGTTTCTTCTTGGGGTCCCTCGGCCGCGAGAGCCGCGCAGGCCGACCGTCAGTGAGCGCGTCGTAGGCCGGCTTGGCCGTGTCGACCAAGTTGTCCGTGTCCCGCCGCCGATTGTCTCTCGGGCGGTAGTGCAGCGTCACCGTGACATGGTCGAGGCCGCGAGGCAGCCGCGCCGCCATAGCCCGCTCGTAGACCTCCTGGCGGACTGCCGCGATCTTCGCGGCGCGGGCGAACATCGCGCCACGCGTCGCACGACGCTGGTTCAGTGTGAGAGGCGGTGCCGTCCAAGACAATTCGATGATCGCAGACCCCGCGCCGATGTCCGACCGCGCCGCTGCTGCTGGGTTGTTCACGTCCAAGCCCCCTCTCGGAATCAGCCCTGAGCACGCGGGGTTGTCGGAGAGGGAAGATTCTCTTTTTCTTCCCCCAGCGCGACATTGTGCGCCGCTGCGGTGGCATTTTTCAGCATTGCGCTGTAGTAGTCGGTTACCTCTTGGAGCCGCGTCCGGTACCGCTCGTCATCCTCGTCACGGCGCTTACGCTCCTTGTCCAGGTTGTCGATGAGCTGATCCACCTGCTTCCGCAGATGCACAGCTTCGCCTTCCGCGTGCTTCCGCGCCCGCTGAGCGGCCTCGACCTGGTCATGAGCAGATCGTGTGTCCTCAGCCGCTTTCTGGGCAGTTGCGGCGGACTCAGCGGCAATCCGGTCCGCACGCTTCCGCTGCTCCTCGGCTTCCTTCAGCGCCTGGTCACGCTCCGCAAGGGCCGCGGCAATCGCCGTGGCGGCCTCATCCTGAGCGGCCTGGATCGTGTCCGCCGCCATCTTCTGGGCCTCGGCAACAGCCTGAGCGGCCTCTGCCGTCGCAGTCTCTGCCGCAGCCTTCGCCTCGTCGCGCTCAATTGCCATCCGATGGCGTTCCTCGGCGTGCTTGTCGGCGAGCTTGCGGCGCTCCTGCGCCAACTCCTCCGCGACCTTGCGCTGCGTGTTCGCGTGGACTAGCTCCTCCTCTGCAGCGGTCACGACCTGGATGACCTCGCGCTCAGCCGCCCCGGCCGCCCCGGCCGCCCCGATTACCGCGCGGGCTTCCGGAGCGATCTTCTCGGCAGCCTGGGCGATCTTCTCGGCAGCGGCCTGGAACTGCTCAACGAGCGCGGCGAACTGCTCGCGCGCCTCAGTCACCGGCCGATTGGACTCGTCACCAGCCGACTCCGCGACAGCCGGTGTAACGGAAGTGGATGTAACGAAAGTATTGGCCGCAGGCTCGACAGGCTCGGAAGAAACCGTCTCGTCGAGGCGCGAAAGAACAGGGGGCTCCTGCTGTGGGACAGGGTGGATAGCTGGTGCCGCGTTGAATCCGTGCAGATCACGGGCCTTTGCGGCATTTTTTCCATTATGCTCGACAGGGCGGCCATCAACTCCTACAACCACCTCATCGCAGTACTTCGGGAGACGGCCTTGCAGACTCCGAACGTAGACGGGGCGACCGCAAAAATGGCCCGCGTCATCCATCACGAATTCGCAGGTACCAGCCTGTTCGCCGATCGCAAGCCGCCTCTTCTTGCCATACCTGGTATCCACGTCGACCATCCTCGGTTCGGTCACTGGCCGCGCCT
>NZ_BDBY01000308.1 GCF_001613225.1 Nocardia pseudovaccinii NBRC 100343 | reverse complement strand
CTCTATGCACCGGAAGGGATGGTCGAAAGTATCGGCGATGCTCAGGAAAGCCAACTGTTTTCCGCACGGGCATCGACGCGCACCAGCCGATGCTGGAAGCGCCACTGTCCCTGGTGCGGGACGAGTACATCGCGATAACGCCCCCAGTGGTCGAGACCCTGCGGCGTCAGCACCTGAAAATAGGCCACTACCTGTGTTTCTATCGGGGTGACACGTTCGAAGCAGATGTTCGTGACGAAGTGCCGCAGGAAGAATCCCGCGGCGATAGCTCGGTTGTGGCTTTGTGAATTGGAATCCAGCTGGGCGACAATCTCATCGCGGCCCGTGGCGACCCAGGAGCCATGTAGTTCGAGGACCCCATCCGGTATGAAACATTCCGCCAGATCGTCCAGCCGGCCCCGGTCACCGGCGATGGCGTATTCGGAGATCGTACTGCGCACCGCCTCTCGGATCGCGAGTTCGGGGAGATCGATGGGCAGGGGGTTGATATCGTCGGCGTGCACCTGACTCCTCGTATTTGTGGAACTCTTACTACTCTCAACCATTAAATCAGGATCACAGGTATGGCGATTGCGGTGAATTCGACACCTTCTCGTAGCGATCAATCCCGACGATCCCTCGTCACGCGAAAACCCGCCTAGCGCACTCCCGCAATCAGGTCAGCCACGCGAGCCGTTACGACAGTGATGACCCTGGCGGCGGGTGTCACGCCGAAACTTTTGCGCCCAAGCATATTCCGCGGCCAGGGTGTCCACTGGATCGGTTCACAGGTCGGCAGTGTCTCATCGGGAGTCGGCCGCTGAAGAGTAGTCCGGATAGCCGTGCCGATACCAGCGCGTAGTTCGACAGGAATGTCGACCACGCGCGCGTATGTACTCGCTGACGGTTTTTCCGATGCTGTCGAGACGGAGGTTGCTCGCCACCACGGCCGAGCAGTCCGGGGAGCACGAAGTGCGCGGCGCGCAGATGAGGGAACTTGTGACGCTGAATTCCGGCTTGGGCGGTCTCCGGCATGAATTCCGCCAGGCGTTCGGTGGAAAGCAACGCCCGTAACCACGGCCCGGCGCGCGGATCGTTTGTCCAGATCCCGATCCGAATCGTCGTGCTTGATCTCTTCGGTGGCCGACTTCAACGGCAACATCAGGTCGAGTACCACCGAACATCCGCTCCTGCCGATTCAGCGTGACCAGCGCGATGTGGGGCCGGGGCGCTCCTCGACGAGGACGAGGTCGTCGCTCATGCAGCGACCGAAGTACGTCGCCGGTAACGGGCGGTGCACGGCTGCTGCAGCTGGACCACCATTTTAGAGTGGTCGTTACGGTAGGTTTCCGATGGCTGTGCCAGTTCGAATTCCCAGTCCCGCAGCAGGATCGAGAAGATGGCCTTGAGTTGCATGAGGGCGAAGGCCTGGCCGACGCAGCGGTGGCGGCCGGCGCCGAACGGGATCCAGGTCCAGCGGTTGACCAGGTCTGCCTGGTTGGGGTCGATGTAGCGGCTGGGGTCGAAGCGGTCGGGATCGGGGAAGTCCTCGGCGAGCCGGTTGGAGATTGCCGGTGTGGTCGCGACGAGGTCGCCCGGCGCGATGCTGTGGCCGCAGACGTCGAATTCGTCGCGGGCGACGCGCATCAGGATGATCAGCGGAGGGTGCAGTCGCAGGGTTTCCTTCAGTGTCGCCTCCAACTGCGGAATCTGGCGCAGCGCGTGGAAACTGACGTCTTGGCCATCGGCGTAGAGCTCGTCGAGTTCGGTGACGACCTGGTTGAGTACATCGGGGTTGCGGACCAATTCGATGGTGGTCCATGCCGCGGTGCCGGAGGTGGTATGGTGCCCGGCGAACATCATGGAGATGAAGATGCCGGTGATCTCACTGGCGGAGAATCGTAGTTCGCCGTTTTCGTCCCGGATGGATACGAGCACATCGAGCATGTCGCGATCCTCTTTGCCTTGCGGTGGATTCGCGATCCGGCCGTCCATGATTTCTTGGACCAGATCGACCAGCTTTGCGCGTGCTTCGTCGCGGATACGGAAGCTCTCGATCGGCGCGTACGGGTCGACATAGCAGAGAGCGTCGGTGCCGCGCTCGAGCTCGTGGTAAAGGCGGGCGAACCGTTCGTCGAGTTCGTCGCGGAATTTCTTGCCGATGAGGCAGGCCGAGGAGGTGTAGATGGTCAGCTCGGCGAAGAATTCGAGCAGATCGATCTCGCCCTCGTCGTCCCAACGCTCCAAGATCTGGTGTACCTCGTGCGCGATGGTTTCCGCGTGCCCGCGCATGAAGTCCCCGCGCAGGGCCTGGTTGTGCAGCATCTCCTTGCGACGCTCGGGGCTGGCGTCGAATACGACCCCTTCGCCGAAGATCGGCTTCATGAATGGGTAGGCGGAACCTTGGTCGAGATCCTCGTCTGCGGCGCGGAAGAAGAATTCATTTGCTTCGGCGCCCGATAGCAGGATGACGTCTTTGTCAGCCAGCCGGAACGACCCGACATCACCGCATTCGTCGCGTAGCCGCCGCATCAGAGCGATCGGATCGGTGCGGAATTCTTCCAAGTGGCCGTGTTCGTGCTCCCCGCCGGACACCTGATGGGGTTTGACCAAGGTCATTTTCCGGAACCTCCTTGCAGATTGGTTTACACCAGTATAGACAGTTGTATGGACAGTACTATGGATCCAATGGGTCGAACAAGGACGGTCGAGCAGTTGTGCGTGCCGCAACGACTGGACGGGCCGGGCATCGGCGGTAGAAGCCGGCTCTGAATTCGTCGAGTTCGGGGTGGTGTGGTGACCGGCCGGTGAATGGATGCGCAACTAATTTTTAAAAGCCGGACTGTAAAGCGCTGGGCGTGCCTGATCGTCGCTGTCGGCTAGGCGCGTGCATCGATCTACACTCCCTGAAACCCCTTGTGCTAGGCGGTATTCCACGCGCACAGCACCGGTGTCCGGCACGAGAGCACTTCGAAGACGAGGTTGACGAAATTCGAGCGAATCCCGCACCGCCGGTGCGAAGTTCAGATCCCGTCCCCTGACCATCCATCCCGTGACCGCCGCCGAACGGTCGGCGTCGTTCGCGTCTGTGGGTGCTTACCGTGTGCGAGGCTCGTCGGCGTCGAGATGGTGGGTTCCGTCGTTGAGGAACCGGACCTTCGTCATTTCTTCTGCGGCATCCCACAGACGTCGGCCGGAGTCGGGGTCTTGGGCGCGGCGGGAGATCGCGACCGGCACCGGTGGGCCGACCAGCTCGCCGCGCCCGGATGGCCCGAAGAAATCGCCGCCCTCAGCGTCGGGATCGAGGGCAGCGCGCAGAACCGGTCGGGCGCCATCGGCCGGGCTCTGGGTGAACCAGCTGGTGAGCCGGGCAAGACGAGGGTTGTAGACCATACGCACCAACGGATTCTGGTTGTGCAGGATGTTGGTCCTGACACCGCCTGGGTGTGCGGCGAGAGATATCGTCGAATGCCCCGCCACGCTGAGACGCCGTTGCATTTCGATCATGAAGGTCATTCCGGCCATCTTCGACCGGGAGTAGGTGAGTGCCGTGTCGAAACCGTTGTGGCTGTGCAGATCGTCGAAATCGAGGGTGGCTGTGCGGCGCCGGTGGGTGATGCTGCTGACGGTGACGATGCGAGCGGCCGGTGCGGCGTTGATGACATCGATCAACCGGCCGGTGAGGGCGAAATGGCCGAGGAAATTCGTGCCGAAATCGGATTCGAAGCCGTCGACGGTGCGCGAGGGCTCGGAAGCCATGACGCCGGCATTGTTGATCAACAGGTCGATGACGGGAAATGTGTCGCATAGGGAAGCGGCTGCTGCGGCAATCGAATTCAGGTCGGCCAAATTCAGCGGGACGGTCCGGACGTCGGCGCCCGGGACCGAGGTGGTGATGTCGAGCGCGGCGCGGCGCGCTGAATCGGTATTGCGGCAGGCGAGGACGACGGTCGCGTGGCGCGCGGCCAGGGCGCGGGCGATCTCGAGACCTATCCCGGTGTTGGCGCCGGTCACCAGGGCGACCCGGCCGGATTGATCGGCGGTCGTTGCCACGGACCATGGTGTCTGTCCGGTCATGTCAATTTTCGCTTTCACATTGGAGAACAGGCGCACGGTGCACGAAAGTTGTACCGGCGGATGCGGAGGTTGACTCTCGGGTCAGCGCTCGTTGGTGGCGGCCAGCAGGAGGCCTGCGAGCGATGTCAGTCGAACGGCCATGCCTTCATAGGTGTAATAGTTCATTCCGGCCTGGATCATCGCCCCGCTGACCCCGATGTTCAGTGCGTCGAGAACTTCGTCGGTGCACGTACCGCCGAGAGCGGTTCGCAACCGATCGCGCATGGCGCCACCGATCCGGGTCCGTAACGCCGACACATCAGGATCGTGGCTGAGGATCGCGGCAGAGGCCGCGACGCTCAGCTCGGGTTCCTCGGCCATTAATTCGCCCATCTCGGTGAAGACCGAGGACAGTCGTTCGAGCGGAGTCTCGCCGGTGACCGGGAGTGAACACCACCCGCGGATTCGGCGCCAGTAGGCTTCGGCCACGAGATGCTGTTTCGCTGAGAAGTAGCCGTAGGCTGTTGCATGCGTGAGTCCTGCTCTGCGGCATACCTCGCGCATCGACAACTGGTCGTAGCCCTGCTCGCGCAGAACCTCTAGAGCAGCGTCGAGCAGGCGATCCACCGTATCCGTCGAGCGGCCGGCCAGGGAACGTCTACCTGCGCCGGGCTGCGTCGCTGCCTCCACCATTTGATTTACAGTAGGCTATACGCCTGTAAACAGCAACGGGCTCGATGTCGTCCCACCGGTATTGAGCCGGCGCGAATCGCGCGCGATGTCCGCCTGAGCCAGGCGCATGGTAAGTTTCGGACACCTGTCTGTTCATCTGTCCTGGATGGGTCGGTGCTCGACGAGTGTGGTGAGTCGATATCCCGCCACGGCACCGCTGTATCTGTTCCGAACCCTCGTGTCCGAGACGGTCGATCGATGGCGGCTCGGTACGGGCTGTAGTCAGGAGGTTGGCCATGGGCCGGCTCGATGGAAAAACGGCACTGATCACCGGTGGCGCACGCGGTCAAGGGGCCGCTGCGGCAACACGATTCGTCCAGGAGGGCGCGAAGGTCGTCATCGCCGATGTTCTCGACGAGCCGGGAAAGTTGCTGGCGGGGACGCTGGGGTCAGCGGCTGTTTATCAACATCTCGATGTCACCGACGAGGATCAGTGGCAGGTGGCCGTCGATCGTACGGTGACCGAGTTCGGCCAGGTGAATGTTCTGGTGAACAACGCGGGCATTCTGCATTTCGCAGCGCTGGCGGACACCACCCTCTCCGACTACGAGCGGGTGATTCGCGTCAATCAGGTGGGGACCTTCTTGGGCATGCGTGCGGTCGCCGAGCCGATGCGTACGGCTGGGGGAGGTTCCATCGTCAACATCTCATCCGTGGACGGTCTGGCCGCAACACCGCTCGTAATCGCCTATGCGGCAAGTAAATTTGCGATTCGCGGCATGACCAAGTCTGCCGCCGTCGAACTCGGTCCGGCCGGTATCCGGGTGAACTCGGTTCACCCGGGGATGATCGATACGCGCATGGTCTCCGAAGCGCTCGGTGGCGCCGAGATGCCGACCGACTGGCTGAAGGAGAAGCTCCCGTTGGGGCGTGTCGGTACACCCGATGAAGTTGCGGAGATGGTGGTCTTCCTGGCCAGCGATGACAGCTCCTACAGCACTGGCGCGGAATTCGTTGCCGACGGTGGCGCCACTGCAACCCACGCCCTGAAGATCTGATCGACGGCTCGGCTCGTGTCGTGGCGGGGGAGTGATAGTCAGCCACGACACGACGTGTCGGGGACTGACACCGCCAGAGGAGTGCCGCGGCGTCGCCATACAAACTGACGGTTGTATGGACATGTGTAAAGTGCTACCGTCCAGACACGTGTCTCGGAGTGTGCTCGGAGGCCGAGAATCAGCGTTCTACGTGCGGTGACGAATCAACAGCACGGTGCGCAATCGGAAGATAGAAGGGTCGTCAACCATGGCTGCAGCATTCACACGCGAGGAACTCGACGAGACGGTTCGCCGCTGGGTGGAGCTCAACAAGAAATGCGAGGCCGTCGGTGATTGGCGCGGACTGGCGGACATGTACACCGAGGCCGCCACCTACGGCTGGAACTACGGCGCGGAAAGCGAATTCATGGCCGTCGGCCGGGACGAGATCCGCGACATCGCGGTCGGGCAGGAGATGGATGGACTGGAAGGGTGGAGCTACCCCTACCAGGAGTTCGTCGTCGACGAACGTTCCGGATACGTGATCGGTTTATGGAAGCAGGTCAGTAGCGCGAAGCGACCCGACGGCACCAACTACGCCGTCGAGGGGATCGGGGGTAGCTGGTTCCGTTACGGCGGAAACTACCAGTGGGCATGGCAGCGCGACTTCTTCGACTTCGGCAACGTGTCTGCGCTATTCGTCGAGATGATGGCCGCTGATGCCTTGTCCGAAGGTATGCGTAAGCGCATCGAACGGACTACGGCCGGTCCGCTGCCGGGCTGGTACCGCATCGGCAAGGCCCCAGTCCAGTTGTGGGATAGGTGATGATCAGCCGATACGCCGAACTGTCCCGGGAACAGCTGGCGATTCTGGTTCCGGAATTGCTGTTGTGCGGTCATCTGATCGACAGATCCGGGATGGCACATACCATCGCCGCCTTCGGGCGCGATGGTATGGCCGAGGTGGCGATCGAGGAGTGGCAGGTTGCCAGCCCGGTCTACACCCGCCGGATGCAGCAGGCGATGAACTTCCGCGGCGACAGCGTTGAGACGATCTTCAAGGGGCTGCAGCTGGATATCGGTGCGCCGCCGCAGTTTCTCGACTTCCGTTTCCGCGTCGACGATCACGACCACGGTGAGTTCTGGCTGGACCACTGCGGTGCACTCGCCGACGTCGAGCCGCTGGGTGACAAATACGTCACGGCCATGTGTCACACCATCGAGGACCCGACCTTCGATGCCACGGCTCTGGCCACCAATCCGTACGCGCAGGTGCGGCCCATTCATCGGCCGCCGCGCGTGCCTGCCGACCGGCGGCCGGTGTGCGCGTGGAAGGTCACCATCGACCCCGCACACGTGCCACCGGCCGTGCCGCGCAACGCTGACACTGTCGCCGATTCAGCTGCGGCGCGAGTCGAACTGGAACCCGTCGACCCTGCCGACGATGGACATCACGATTACTCAGGACCGCTGTTGAGCGATCTGCGGTTCGCCGACTTCTCCAAGTCGGCGCTCGTGCGTCTGGCCGACGAAGTTTGCCTTCAACAGCATCTACTCGTGCTCGGGTTCTTGATCGCGATCCGGGAACGCGTGGACGAGCAGACTGCTCGCGACATCGGTCGCAAGCAGTTCGCCGGGGTTGCGGGCGTGACAGCCGAACGGCTGCGGAGGGCGCTCGATCTCGGCGACGACCTCGCGGCACTGGCGCAGATCCTGATGCTGCACCCGGCGTGGAACCCGGCGCCCTACATGGCCATTGAAGTCGTACGAAAGGCGGACAGCCTGATACTGCGGCTCGATCGGCAGGGCGGTGCATTCGTCGACGGGGTATGGCCCACACTGATCGACGCGGATCATCCGGACGCGATCGACGCGATCGCCCGAGCAGTCAACCCGCACTTCCGTTCTCGTGTGCGGGCCGAAGACCCGGACTATATCGAGTTCGTGATCGACGCCGCGGACGACCCGTTTCCTGAATTGGCGGAGGTGGCGCTGACCCGCATCAGCACCGGCGCCGAGTTCTCGTTCACCGACCGTGGCATCCCATTGCCCCTCACCGTTGTCCGCTGACCAGCGAAAGAGCACAGACCTATGCCGAACAACTTCGCCGATCTGTTCGAGCACGCCGTGGACGCGATGCCCGAGCGGCTTGCCCTTATCCAGGGGGACCGCCGGGTCACGTTACGAGAATTGGACAGTCTCGCCAACCGTTTCGCCCGTCACCTCGCGGCCGCCGGCGCGGGCACCGGAACCCATATCGGGTTCCAGATGCACAACTCCATCGAAACGGTTGTGACGCTGGTCGCGAGCTTCAAACTTCGCGCGGTGCCGATCAATATCAACTACCGATACGGTGCCGAGGAGCTGCATTACGTCTATGACAATGCCGACCTCGAGATGCTGGTCCACCACCGGTGCTATGCACCGCTGGTCGATCAGGTCCGGCCGCGAGTGCCCGGTCTCCGGCATACGGTGGTGGTCGACGACGAACACGACAGCTCCGACATCGTCAGCGACTCGGTGCCGTTCGAGCAGGCAGTGCGGGACGTGCCGGACGCGCGAGTGTTCGTTGAGCGCAGCTCCGATGACCTGTTCATGATGTACACCGGTGGCACCACGGGCCTGCCCAAAGGCGTGATGTGGCGGCAGGAGGACATGTGGCGGGTACTGGGCGGCGGTGTCGATTTCTACACCGGTGAGCCGGTTGCCGACGAATTCCAGCAATCCCGCGTGGGCGCCGAGACCGAACCGAGCACGTGGTTCATCCTGCCGCCGCTGATCCATGCCGCGGCGATGATGCCGACCTTAGCGGCTCTGTGGTCGGGTAACGCCGTCGCCTTCGTATCGAAATTTGAGCCGGCCACAGTGTGGGAGAACGTAGCTCGGCATCGTCCTCAGATCCTGGTGATCACCGGCGACGCCATGGCCCGGCCCCTGATCGACGCCTACCGTGGGACCTCTGTCGACGCGACTTCACTGGTGGCGATCGCCTCCGGTGCCGCGCTGTTGTCCCAGCCGACGAAAAACGAGCTACTGGAGCTGTTTCCGAACGTGATCGTGTCGGACTCCATCGGGTCTTCCGAAACCGGTTTCGGGGGAATGGGCTTCGCCCAGAAGGGCGACGACCCCTCGCGTGGGCCCCGGGTGCAAACAGGGCGGGGCGCCGTCGTGCTCGACGACGACGGGCTGGCGGTGCAGCCGGGTGGCGAAGGGTGGCTGGCCAAGACCGGATCCGTACCGATCGGCTATTACAAGGAACCGGACAAGAGCGACAAGCTGTTTCGCATCATCGATGGCGCCCGGGTCGTGGTCACCGACGACCGTGCCCGCGTCGAGGCCGACGGCTCGATCACACTGATCGGACGCGGAAACATGGTGATCAACACCGGAGGGGAGAAGGTATTTGCCGAGGAAGTCGAGGCCGTGGTGAAAGCACACCCAGGCATCTACGACGCGGTGGTGATCGGCGTACCGCACGACCGCTGGGGTAACGAGGTGGCCGCCGTCGTGTCGGCCGCCGACGGAGCCATTGACTTCGCGGATCTCGAACGGTATGTGCGTGCCCACCTCGCCGGCTACAAATTGCCGCGCCGGATCTGGGTTACCGATACCGTATCCCGCACGCCCAGCGGCAAGCCCGACTACCGCGCCGCAAAGGCATATGCATCGGAGCGCGACCCCGAGCATGTTGCCGGTGCCTCGCGGACTGCAGAGGCAAGCTGACCGACTCGCGTGCCGGTCCCGACGTCGGCGCCAAGTCGGGACCAGGGCCGCGCGATAACCGTCTGCCCTCAGCGCGTCGATTTCGCATTGCTGTCCGATTTAAAAACAAATGCGAATAGGACTCGTTCGGCTATTTGCATCTCCGGGATTCTTCATTCGTTGTTATCGATGATCCGTCGAAGGTGGGTACACAAATTCTGATTGACGGGTGTGGTTCTGAGGGGCCCGCAGCTGCCCTCTGATCAACCCGTCGGTGCAGTAGACGGTGTCCATCTGTATCCGCTCGATTCCGCCGATACCGGCGAGGAAGTTGCCACTGGTTCCGAGCTGCCGACCGAGGGGCGCGAGGTCAGCTACCAGCCGCTGGGGAGAGTGGTGAAGTCGGGCTTGCGCCCCCTTGGCGAAGGCTGTCAGTGCCTCGGTGTTGGCGGGCCCGACCATCAGTTCCGCGAAGCGGTCGTTCTTCCGTTGCCGTGTGGCGGCGATCTCCTCCCGGACGGACGCTGTCATGCAGCGCTTGACGGGTACCAGGCTCGATATCGGTTGTGCGGCAAGCGTTTCAGCATGCTCGTGGGTGACGTCCAGCAGTTCGTTCGGTTCACACGTTCCAGGCCAGGCCCATGTCGGTGCTTGGGCCGATGCGATCCACTGTGAGGACAACAGTATCCACGCCGCGTTCTGACGGCCGATCAGCTGTGGGAAGAGATACGACGATGCGGCCTCGGGCGCCCACGCCAAGGCTGGTGAGCGGGCACTCGAGGCGGGCGGTGGAAGCGATGAACGAGAGATCGCGAAGCCGAGATTAGTTGCGCCGAGCCCTAGTCCGCGTTCGTTGACCGCGTAGATGAGCGGTTCGGGGAAGCCGACCAAGGCTTCGATGACTCAGAGAAACCGTGCTTGCCGGGGGATGAAATCCGGATTGGCGACGCGTTCGGCCATTTCGTTGAGATCGGTTCCGGCGCTGAAAGCCCCGGGCGTTACCGGTCAGCACGATGACCGCGACCGATGGGTCACCGGCAGCCTCGATGACCCGTCGGTCAGTGCGTCGTAGAGCGCTTCGTTGAAGGCGTTGAGCGCCCCGGGACGTCGAGGGGCAGCCACCGCACTCGCTGACCGGTGCTTGTCTGCAGTGTCATCGGGTCACTACCGCGCCCGTGACCAGCGGCAGATCCAGAGCCGTGCGGATTCCGGCCGGCGCGGCAACGATGGCCGGGATGGCGTTGACGATCCTGCCCGCTGCCGCGACGATGGCGGCATGATTGTGGTCGCCGCGGCGGCTGGTGGGGCAGATATCGACGGTGTACGACGGTTCGCCGACGATTTCGACGCGATAGGACCCGCCGGGCTGCGCGGGCTGCGGCCAATCGGGACGCAGGTCTTCTCGGAGCCGTGTGGTGTGCTCGACCACGACGACAGGACGCCCTCTCACCAGGCCGCGGATCTCGAAACGAATCGCCGCGACCGACCCCTTCGCGATGTGTCCCGCGGCGATGTCGAAGCTTTCCGGTGCCGGTTCGCGTTCGTACGAGTCGGTGATCTCGTCCACCGTGACGCCCAGTCCCGCGGCGAGCTGCCGGATTGTCGTACCCCACGCCATTCCCAGCACTCCGGGCTGCAGCAGCATCGGCACTTCTTCGAAAGGTTTGCCGAATCCCATCACGTCGAACATGACGGTGGCGCCGTCATAGGTGGCGTAGTCGGCGATCTCCGAGCAGCGGACCTGTTCGATGTCCTGGCAGGTACCGGCGAAGGCCAAGGGGATGAGGTCGTTGGCGAAGCCGGGATCGATGCCGGTGATGAACACACTGGTATCGGTGGCGAGCGCGGCCTCTTCGATCGGGGCGAAATACTTGTCCGGCAGCACCTGCCAGGGGTATTGCAGTAGTCCCGGGGCGGAACCGACAACATTGACGCCGGCCGCGAGGATGGTGCGGCATTCTTCGAGGGATTCGATCAACCGGGTGTCGCCCATCGCGCAGTACACCGCGCACTCGGGATTCAGTGCGAGCACATCCGCCAAGCTGTCGGTGGCCTGGATCCCGGTGGTGACGTCCAATCCGGCGAGTTCACCGGCATCCTTGCCGACCTTGTCCTTGGACGAAACGCATACTCCCACCAGTTCGTACTGTGGGTTGCTGATCAGCCCGCCCAGTGCGAGCCGACCGACATTACCGGTGCCGATGTGTACGACACGGATCGCCATATTTTCTCCTCGTTTGACCTACGGCACCATGCCGTAGAGCGCGATTCAGCTGCGCGCGGATTCGACCAGCTCAGCAACTCGGGTGAATTTGACCCGCGGCCGTCCCGCGGCCGCGCCAGCCGCCTTCTCCGCTCGGTCGATCGTTGTCCAGCCGTCGCGATCGACGAGGTCCGGGCAGCGGTCGATCAGCAAGGCCGCCAAGGCTTCCCGGTCGTGCTCCGGTGCGGTCAGCTGACCGGAGAGGAAGTCGTCGACCAGCGCGGTGGCGGTCTCCTGCGCATCGCGGCGATTGCTGCCGATGACTCCGCGCGGGCCGCGTTTGATCCACCCGGTCACGTAGGTGGCCGGGGTCGGCGTGCCGGACCGATCGATGACGCGCCCGTGTTCATTGGGGATCACGCCGACCGCTTCGTCGAACGGGATATCCGGGACAGGCTTACCCCGGTAGCCGATGGCACGAAGCACCAAAGAGGCAGGCAGAGTGTCGATTTCCGAACTCGGCACCGGAACCGGTCCATTCGGTCCCGGGCGCAAATCGTTGCGAACACACTCGATGCCTGTGACCTTGTCGGTGCCGACCACTGCCGTCGGCGAGGCGAGGAATCGGAACACGATACGTTTGCTGCCCGGCTGGTCTCGCCGTGCGTAATCGGCGGCCAAGTCGAGTTTGAGTCGCAGCGCCGGATCGGTCGCCGGATCATCGAGCGCGGTGCGGACGCTGTCGTCGATATCGACTGGGTGGATGACGATATCGGTGTCGGGCAGATGACCGAGGGCCAGGAATTCCGGACCCGAGAACGCGGCATCGGCCAGCCCGCGCCGGCCGAGAAGCACAACTTCTCGGATATTGCTGTGCCGCAACGCCTCGATGGCATGGTCGGCGATGTCAGTGGTCGCCAACTGATCGGGATCGGCGGTGAGTACGCGCGCCACATCCAAGGCGACATTACCGTTGCCGACGATGACCGCGCGCTCACCGGAGAAATCGAATTCGTGATCGGCGAAGTCGGGGTGGCCGTTGTACCAGGCTACGAATTCGGTGGCCGAGATGCACCCGGGCAGATCTTCGCCGGGCACGTCGAGGCGGCGCTCGGCCGAGGCGCCGACGGCGTAGATCACTGCGTGGCAGTGCTGCAGCAATTCCGCGTGTGAGATGTCTTTGCCGACTTCGACATTCAGGTGGAATCGCACCGCGTCGCGTTTGAAGGCCGAGGCGAACATTTCGGTGACACCGCGGGTTTCGGAGTGATCCGGGGCCACACCGTAGCGGGCCAGCCCCCACGGTGCGGGTAACCGGTCGAACATCTCGATCTCGACATTGCCACGACTGAGCAGATTTTCGGCGGCATAGCAGGCGGCCGGTCCGGTGCCGACGATCGCCACCCGCAGCGCGCCGAGGTCACGGGGTAGCCGTTGTGGCGAGTCCGGCGGGGACAGCGCGCTGTCCAGCGGATTGTGCGCAAAGTACGCGGCATTGATCTCGGTGTAGCGTGCCAGCCGGGTCGGAAGGTCGTCGTCGGCGTAGATTGCGTCCACGGGACACGCTTCCACACATGCGCCGCAATCGATGCAGGTGTCCGGGTCGATATGCAGCATTTCCGCGGTAGCGAATCCGGGGTCCTCCGGGCGTGGGCGGATGCAATCGACAGGGCATTCGGTGACGCAGCTGGCGTCGTTGCAGCAGCGCTGTGTGATGACGTAAGCCATGACTCTCCGATAAATCGACGGTACGCGTCGTCGCGGTACGCCAGCCGGCGGCATGGCCGGAGCTGGGTCACGATGCGGGTGGCGTCAGTATTCGACATGGGGTAGCTATGCCCGGACAATGATCTGGACAACTGTCTGGACATTACCCTGATTCTGTGGCCCGTGGCAACATGTTCCCGGCGCACGCGGCGAGAGCTGGATCCTCGCGACCGCAGCCTGCCGAGGCGCTTGTGCTCACGGGATCCGGTGCGTGGCTTCATTGCACGCTGCGGAGGCCCCTTTGATCGCCAATGATCGCCAGCGCCTGGGCCGGGCAGTATCGGACCGCATTCTTGATGTCGGCCAAATCGTCATTGTCTACGGTCTCGCGTCGCAGCTGGACTTTTCCGTGCTTGGGTACCTCGAAAATCTCGGGGGCCTCGACCTGGCACATTGCGTGGCCCTGGCATAGGTCTAGGTCGACCTCGATGCGCGTCATTTCTTGCCTCCGTTCACGTTTCCGATGCGACCGGAACCATCGAACCGGTCCACGCTCTGACAGTCGCCAGCTGGGAGCGCGGCTCGAAACTATATCTTTACAGGTGTCTGTACAAGTGTAATTCCGATCTGGCCCGCGGTAGCTACCCCGAGCGCACGCATATCCCGGTCAAGCGTTCGGCGGCGCATCTGCAAACCGGAGGCGCAACTCTGTCGGACGATCGGTACCTGCGAACACTCGATTCGTGGGTGGCGCTGGCTACCGCGATGGCCGAGCGCATCGAGCTGTCTGCCGCGCGGCGCTGCCGGTCAGCATGACCTGATCGCGCTGGCCAAAACGATCGCCTCCCCGATCATTTGTCCGGGTCAGGGTCACCTTGGGGGCCGGATTCGGTTGGAACACTGATGAATTGGTTGATCATGTGTGCCGCCGCAGCGTCGGTGCACCGCGCTGCGGCAGTGCATCGAGGCCATGCGGTCGCTGTGGACCGAGGAAGTGTCCGAATATCGCGGCGACCACATCTCGTCCTGTTATACACATAGTGTTCGTGTGTATGATTGCATCGCGGTTGTCAGGTAGTACGCCGGTGAAACGGGAACCTGTTTCACTCACGGCGGCCTGAAGTGTCGTTGCTCGCGCAGCCCAGGGCGGGCCGAATGATCTGCTCGACGAGACGGCCGTGTCGGTATTGCTTGAAGCAGGAGTACATCGTGGTACAGCAAGAACTATTCCCCCCCGGTCTGGACTTCACCGATCCCGGCCTGTGGGCCGACCGCACCCCTGTCGAGGAGTTCGCGACGTTGCGCCGGACGGCGCCGGTGTGGTGGAACGCCCAGAGTGACGAGGCGAGTTCTCCGTACCGTGATGGTGGTTTCTGGGTGGTCAGTAGGCACGAGGACATTCGCGAGGTTTCCCGGAAACCGGACTTGTTCTCGTCGAATGCCAAGGGCGCGATTATCCGCTTCCCCGGTAATGTCGAGCCCGAGGCGTTCGAGATGACCAAGACGATGCTGATCAATATGGACCCGCCCAAACACAGCCGGGTCCGGCGCATCATCTCCAAGGGCTTCACGCCTCGGGCGGTCGAGGGATTGCGCGCGGCGCTGGCCGAGCGCGCCGGCGCCATCGTGCGGGCCGCCAAACAAACCGGCGGCGGAGACTTCGTCGAGCAGGTCGCCTGCGAGCTTCCGCTGCAGGCCATCGCCGAGCTGCTGGGTGTGCCGCAGAGCGACCGGCGAAAATTGTTCGACTGGTCGAACCAGATGCTCAACTTCGATGATCCGGAATACGGGGACCCGACCGTCGCGACCGCCGAGGTTCTCGGCTACGCGTGGCAGATGGCGGAGTCCCGCCGCGCGGAACCGACCGACGACATCGTCTCCCAGCTGGTCAACGCCGATATCGACGGCGAGTCGCTGACGTCGGAGGAGTTCGGGTTCTTTGTCATCCTGCTGTCGGTGGCCGGTAACGAGACCACCCGGAACGCCACCACGCACGGGATGAAAGCGTTCGTCGACTATCCCGAGCAGTGGGAAATTTTCAAGGAGCAGCGGCCGCGGACCGCGGCGGACGAAATCGTGCGCTGGGCGACGCCCGTAACCGCATTCCAGCGCACTGCCACCGCCGATACCGAACTCGGCGGACAGCTGATTCGCAAGGGGCAGCGGGTGGCGATGTTCTACAGCTCGGCGAACTTCGACGAAGAGGCGTTCGAGGATCCGTTCCGCTTCGATATTCTGCGCGATCCCAACCCGCACCTGGGATTCGGTGGCACCGGAGCTCACTTCTGTGTCGGGGCCAATCTCGCTCGGCTGCAAATGAATCTGGTTTTCAATGCGATCGCCGACGTGACGCCGGATATTCAGCAGGTGTCCGAGCCGGAGCGGTTGCGATCGAGCTTCATCAACGGCATCAAGCACTGGGACGTCCGCTACCAATGATCCGTATCGGCAAACCCGCGGTGACAACGCGAGAAGTGTGCGTCGTCGCGGTGGCGCCCGTCGCTACTGCACCGAGGAGTACCAATGGCCATCGTCCACCCCGCTGATGACACCACTGACGGCCACCGCCGACTCGCTCTGGCAAGCCCGCTGGACGGTAGCCCCATCGACGAGCTGGAAATAGCCACTTCCGCCGAAGTTGACCACGCGGTGGAGAAAGCCCGTGCGGCGCAGCGCAACTGGGCTGCACGAGGGGTGGCCGAGCGCGCGAAGATCGTGCGCAGGGCTGTTCAGATCGTGGTCGATCGGCGCGAGGAGATCGTCGCGACAGTGCGTGCCGAAACCGGCAAGCCGCGCGCCGAAGCGCTGATGCTGGAGATCGTTCCCGCCTGTGATTTCCTCAACTACTGGAGCGTTCACGCCCGCAATGTGCTGCGCCCGCGGCGGCAGCGGCTGCACGGCTCGCTGCGGATGCTGAAGAAGCTGTACATCGAGGAGCTGCCGCTCGGTGTGGTGGGAGTGATCACGCCGTGGAACGCGCCGTTCGTGCTGGCACTCAACCCGGTGGTGCAGGCACTGCTGGCCGGCAATACCGTCGTTCTCAAGCCTTCGGAAGTGACACCGCGGTCGAGCGAATGGGTCGTGCGCGTGCTGCACGAGGCAGGTGTACCCGAGGACGTGGTCCAGGTTGTGCACGGCGACGGCCGGACCGGTGCCGCGCTCGTCGATTCCGATATCGACAAGGTGTGTTTCACCGGCAGTGTCGGCACCGGACACAAGATCTCGGCCGCGTGTTCGCAGCGGCTACTGCCCTGTACGTTGGAGTTGGGCGGTAAGGACGCGATGATCGTCTGCGCCGATGCCGACCTCGAGCGCGCGGCAGCGGGCGCTGTGTATCTGTCCATGTTCAACACCGGTCAGGTGTGTATGAGCACCGAACGTATCTACGTCGTCGACAGCGTCGCCGACGAATTCATCCGGCTGGTAACGGAAAAGGCCGCCGCTGTCACCTACGGCTCAAGGGATGCCGATCTGGGGCCGTTGTTCTGGGATCGCCAGCTCGATGTGGTTTCCAGGCACATCGACGACGCGAAGAACAAGGGTGGGCAGGTAGTGATCGGTGGTGCCGTGGACGCCGGAAAGGGCTTGTACTTCCAGCCGACGGTCGTCGTCGACGCCACGCACGAGATGCAGCTGATGACAGAGGAGACCTTCGGGCCTGTCGTGGCGATTACCCGTGTCCGCGACGAGGCGCAGGCAATAGAAAAGGCCAATGACAGTCGCTACGGCCTCAGTGGATCGGTGTTCACCAAGGACCCGGTCAAAGCGCGCCGCATTGCGCGCCAAATGAACACCGGCTCGGTGTGTCACAACGACGGCGCGGTCATCTACGGCGTGCCCGAGGCGCCGTTCGGTGGGCGTAAGGAAAGCGGCCTTGGACGAGTGAACGGCACCGATGGCCTGCGCGGCTATACCCACGCCCAGCCGGTGCTCATCGACCGATGGCAAAGTTCGGCATCCAGCGTGTGGTACCCGTACTCGGAGAAGACGATTCGCAATCTGGAATCCATGATTCGGTTCGGCTACGGCACAAAGCTCGGACGGTGGCTCACCTCCTGACATTTGTGCGGCGAGTTCTCCGGGCCGTGTGAGCCAGAGCCGGTCGGCCCGGACCAGCTGTGGTCAATCAGAAAGATGAAAGGGACTTTCATGTCCGGTATCTACCCGTGTGTTCGCGTCGACGCTGACTTCGTCGAGGTGGCGCCTCATCGCTTCTCCAATAGTGTCGAGCTGAACATCACCCCCGAACAGCTCTTTCAGGTCCTCGGGGATGCCGAAGCGTGGCCGAAGTGGGCGAAGGTGATCACCGATGTGCGCTGGACCAGCCCCGAGCCGCGTGATGTCGGTACGACCCGTACCGTCACCATGCGCGCCGGCATCATCGGCAACGAGGAGTTTCTTGCCTGGGAGCCGTACCGGCACATGGCGTTTCGCTTCAACGAGTGCAGCATTCGGGGCATTGCCGCCTTCGCGGAGGACTACGGCATAGTGCCCACCACAGCCGGGTGCCGACTGACGTGGACGTTGGCTATGAGCGGAGACGCTGTGACGTCCGCGTCGATCAGACTGGCTGCTCCGCTGATGAATCTCACGTTCCGGTGGTTCCTGCGCAACTTGCGGAAAGTGACCGACGTGCGGTTCGCTTCGGTCGCGCAGTGACTGCGCTCCGTCGAGCGTCATCGCGGCCAAGGGCTGGCGTCGCATCGCGGTGCCGCACACTTGCTGTATGAGAAGACCGGCGTGGAACGGATCGGCGCCCCGTGACGACAACGAGGCTCGCCACCGCATCATCGATGCCGCCATGCGTTGCATCGATAGGCACGGTCTGGAAAAGGCCAACCTATCCGATGTGGCGTCGGAGCTCGGTGTCACCCGCCAAACCGTATATCGCCATTTTCGTAGTACGGACGAGTTGTTCGCCGCTGTCGGTTACGCCGCCGCGGACGGATATCTGGATCGGTTGCTTACCCATGTGTCCGGCATTGCCGATCCCGCGCAAATGTCGGTGGAAGCTATCGCATACACCGTCGAGCGCGTGCCGCACGACCGCTACCTCGGCCTCCTGCTGTCGGCCGGTCGTCCGGCGACCTTTTCTCGGGTCGCGATGGGCGAGACGGCCTTCGAGGCATCTCGCCGGGCGTTCGAGCGCTCGGATGTTGACTGGGCTGCCCATGGATACTCCGGCGAGGCATTGACCGAGCTGATCGAGTATCTGCTCCGCATACTGCTGTCGTTTCTCGCCGATCCGATGCCACCGCGCCGTGATCCCGCGCAGCTTCGCCGCTTCCTGCACCGATGGGTATCACCAGCTGTCTCCAAAGGGCGATGCCAGATTGTCCAGGACATGCCATGACCGCTGGGTGGCGCTGCTGACCAGCACTCGTCCGTGACGCTCACACGCCAGGTTGCTGGCAGCCGAAGGAGCATCGGTTGTCTCGGCGACATCCTCGATGACGAAGGCAAGGCGCTCGCCGACAAACTCGGCGCCGCTGCGCGGTTCATGCACCTCGACATTCGTCGTGGACGGTGCCTGGTCACCGCCGTCCCACACAAATCCTGATTCCGGCAAGGATTTCGAGTGTTGATAGAGGTCGGACGGGCGCTGTGGCGCCGGGTGAGGCGGTAGGTGTTGATCGATCCACGCACACCGGTGATCGTCGGTGTCGGACAGGTCTCCAAGAGCGCCGACGGACCGGGCTATCCAAGGATGTCGTCGGTTGAGTTGGCCGCTGCGGCGGCGCGTTGCGCACTCGAGGACACGGCGGCCGAATCGCCCGTGTCGCAGGATCGACTTGATCGCCCGAGCGGTGCGACGACCGGAGACGCGCGGATCGCAGTGCTTGTCGGGCGGCTGTACGCCGACGGCAGCCGGTTCCGGGCGACGATGCTGGCCGAAAAGCTCGGGGCGGCCGATGATCCGATCGGCCGGGACATCTTCTTGGCTGGGGGGTATTGCTCAACGGATGACGACCGCTAGTTTGATTTTGTTTTGTTCGGCCGACAGCCACCTACTTCGTTGGCAGGGCGTTTTGCAGGCCACCGACGTCGGTGATCTTCCACCCGGAGTTGCGGTCGATGGTGAGGGAGTAGGTGACCGTGGTTCGCCCGCCGTCGGGGGTTTGCGCACTGGTGGAGGTCACATCGAGGTAGGCGTTGACCTTGTAGATGCCGCCGGATTCGGAGGTGACCGCCGCCGACAGCGGGGTCGCCTTCGAGGTCCATTGCAGCGGCAAAAGGATCTGTTCGAGTTGCGGCGCGGTGGCATCGAACTTCGCCGACAGTTGTGGTGTGGTGCCTGTTTTGAGTCGTTCGATCCAGCTCTTCACATCGTGATAGTCGATGGTCGAGGCGCCCACCGAGTAGTCCGAGGCAATCTGCTCGGCATGCCGGTCGTCTGCGGCCGCGGAGTCACGGTCGGTGAGGGTGGAGCGGGCGGAGAAATAGAGGGAACCGAAGACGATGGTGAGCGCCAGCAAGGCGACGATCACCACGGTGGTCAGTACGGTCGACAGTCGGATCGCCAGCGTGAGCTGGGCGCGGAGCGGTGCGGCCGGTGTTGGTTCTGATTCTGATTTCGGCGTATTCGAGGTGTCCTTCTCGTCTACTGCTGTGTCCATTTTCTTTCCTCCTGCCGGGCCGTACGGATGGTGCTCGGCCCGCTAATTGATGTGGATCCGGAAATGCAGGGACCCGTCGGGTTCGACACTCTGCAGTGCCTGCCCGATCAGGGCGCTGATGTCGATGTGGGGTGTACGAGCGACAGCGTCGGCCACTACCGGTTGCAGCACCGGCGCCAATGGGGCGATCCCCGGCCCGATCTTGTTCAGCAGATCGGTCAGCTGCCCGAGGAACGGCACAAGGCCGTCCCCGGTGAAATAATTCGATACCGGCTGTGCTTTCGACAGCACCGAGCCGTGCTCGACGATTTTGGTCAGCGAGGTGCCGAATAGACCGAGTTGCGGCCCAGCGGTGCTCAGCGAAGGGCCCAGCCAGTCCATATTCGCGCCCATGGCCTGCATATCGGCGAACAGCTGCCGGATGGTGTCGGTGCGGCTGAGAAGGGTGGCTGCCAGCAGATCGGAGGAGCGCTGCAGTGTCTGCATGGCCTGGTCCGTGCCCGACAGCGCGGTGTCGAAGGTGTCGACCAAATGTGAGATCGCCTCGGGGTGAATCTGATCGAGCAGTTGCACCGCCCGTGACGAGAGCTGGGTGATGGTCATCGGCAGCCGCACTTGGTCGGCCGCGATATGTTGCCCATCGTGAAGATACGGCCCCGAGTTTCCGGTCGACGCGAATTCGATATACGGTTCGCCGAGGGCCGACAGCTGTTCGATACGGACGTTGCTGGAGACTGGAACGCGGTACCGCTTGTCGATTTTCAGGGAGACGAGTACACCGGTGGCCTGCTTACGCACTGATTGAGTCTTCCCGACCGACACGCCGTCGAGTAGCACCGGCGAATTCGGCCCCAACCCGGCCGAGTTGTCCAGTTGTAGGTCTGCGGTGAAATACGACTTGCGCGGATCGACATGCAGCACACCGGCTGTCATGTAGACGATGCCGAAGACCAGCACTGCGGCGATCGCCGTCAGCGATATCGCGCCTCGAACCCTCATCGGACCGCTCCGATCATCCGCAGGGTATCGACGATGCGCTTGGTGGGGTCATCGGGGCCCATGCCGGGATCCGGCGGCGTCACTCCGACGCCGACCATATTGATCTTCGGACCGTGGTCGGTGAAGGGAATGACCTTGTTCTGGATGAGATCGATCAATTTCTTGAAGTTGGAGGGCGAGTCGGTGTCCAGGGGTGCGCTGCCGAACAGCATCGGCACCACCGCGCGTGCGGCGCCGGCGGTCGAATCAAGTACCGGCCCGAGCCATTTGGTGGACGGGGCGAACGGGCCGAGCGCAGTAAGCACGAAGATGACCCCGATTTCGGCGTTCATCACATCGGTTGTGTGCTGCACACCGTCCGGGGTCAGCAGCGGATCCCAAGTGGAGGTTCGTCCGAGCAGCCCATCGTCGACCGTCGCCTGGATTCCGCTGACCACCGCGTGAATCGAATCGGTATGTGCGGCCAGGTCGTCGAGGTCCTGACCCAGTGTTTCCGAGATCCGTGCGGTGTCGGCCGGATTTCTCGGCATGATCCCGTTCATCTTGTGCACGATGTTCTGGACATCGTTTACAGCTCCGCTTCCGACGAAGGTCGCCAGCTGGGCGAGGATGTCCTCGATGGGCAGCGCTTGGCGGGTGTCGGCGAGCGGGATGGTGGCATCCGGTGGGATCTCACCCGACGCCGGTGCTGCCGGCTCGGTGAGGGCGATGTGCACGTCGCCGAGCGGTGTCGCCTGTCGCAGCTGCGCGGTGGTACCGGCCGGTAGGTGCACCGAGGTGCGGATGGCGACATCAGCGATCACATACCCCTGGCGTGCAGGGGTGGTAGCGGTGGCCGGGACCGGGTTGACGAGGGTGACACCGGTCAACTGGCCGACCCGCACGCCATCCGCGATGACCTTGGCGCCCTGCGGCAGGTTGAGCACATCGGCGAATTCGATGCGCAGGTGATAGGTCGAGCCACCGACACCGGTCCCGGGAACGGGAATATCGGCCGGTTGGAAACCGCAGGCGGTGGCCGATATCGCAATGGTCGAAGCGGCCAGGGTGTGCAGCCCGAGGCGGCGGGTGGTCTGGGACGGATTCCTCACTTCGCGCTCACCGCCGCGAGGAGTACGGGCAGTGCAGGCACCGTCACCGCGCCGTTGTCGCCGACCCCGCATTGCTGATCTGCAGCGGCTTTCAGCGCGGCACAGATTTGGTCGGTCTGTTGTTGTGGCAGTGCGAGTTTCGGTGGCGCGTAACGGATGGTGAGTTGTCCGTCGGCAGGATCGACCGCGCCGGCGAAACCGGTGGCGATGGCGGGCGCCATGCGGATGACATCGGCCAGTGAGCTGACGCCGTTCGAAATCAGTTGCGGCAGGTTCGGAATCGCGTTGACGGCATGGAGTGTGGGGGTGCCGAATTTCATGATCACCTCATTGAGTTCGGGCAGCTCTCCCGAGAGTGCGGCGACCAGATCGATCACGGGTGGGAAGGCGAGGGTGTTGATGTCGTTGAAGGTTTGGGTGAGCCGCGGAACGATGGTCTCGAGATCGGACCAACCGTTCTGGGCGCGGTGCGCGAGATCGCTGAGGCTGTCGAGCAGCTGCCCGAGGTGACCGATGGCGGCGTCGGGCGAGTTCAGCGCCTTGCTCAATTGCAGGATGAGCGCATTGATCTGGTCTCCGGTTCCGGAGGTGGCGCGGTCGAGTGCGTCGATCCCGTCGCCGAGTGCGGTTCGCTGGGCGGGATCCTTCGCGGCGTTGAGCTGATCGGACAGTTTCGCCAGGGCGTCGAAGGTTTCCGAAAGACTTTTGGGTGTCAGGGTTTTGGTGATGCAGGTGCTCGGATTCCAACCGGCACCTGTCGGTTCGGGTCCGATGAGGGCGAGGTTGCGGTCGGCGACGATAGTGTTGCTGACCGTCACCGCGCCCACGTCCGGCGGGAGTTTGCGGTCCTTGCGCACCGTGAACCGCACCCGAGCCGATCCGCCGACGGGTTCGATACTGGTAACCTTGCCGACCTGAATTCCCATGACGGTGACCGCACTGTCTTTGTACAGGCCGATGCTGTCGGGCATGTCAGCGCAGTAACTGCGGGTCGCAGGCTCGGGTTTGCTCAGCTTCAACCCGATTACGGCCGCCAGTATGAGTACGAGAATGACTGTGGCGGACATCAGTCCGCGTGATCCGAGAATCCGGCTGAGCATCAACAACCTCCTCCGGGAACCGGTACACACACCCCGGCGATCGTGGTGCCGGACTGGTCCACGGTTACCCCGTCGCCGGGCTGGACAAGCGGCTGCAGGCGCTGTTCGAAGGTGCGCAGCGAATCGAGCAGTGTGGACAGACGGCCACCGAGTTCTTGAAGTTTCGGGATAGCCTCGGCGAGCGGCTGAGTCTGATCGCGTAGCGAGTCGTCCCAGATTCGACCGAGCGGTGCGAATTCCTGCAGTAGTTGCGCCAGTCCGTGCAAAGCCCAGCTGAGTTGTTCATGGTTGTTGGCGACGATGTTCTCGAGGGTGCCGAAGGTTCTCATCAAGTTGACCAGGACATCGGAGTTCTTGTTGAGCGCCGTCAGGTATTCACTGCTGAGTGACAGTGTTTTCGAGATATCGACATTCTGTTTGTCCATGATGGCGACGATGTCGCCGGCCGCCCGGGTGATACTGCGAATGGAGTCCGGGCTCTTGTCGATCGAGCTGGACAGGGCGGCCAGATCCTGGCGGATGACATCACCGTCGGTCTTCTGCACGGGTTCGATGGCATCCTGAAATGCCTGCGTCAGACGATACGGCAGGATGACCCGCTGGGTGGGGATTACCTTGGTGCCGAGCGGACCGGGTCCGGCCGGTTGAACGGCCAGATAATATCCGCCGACGATGGTCAGCATGCGCACGGCCAGAGTGGTCTGATCACCGATGAAAACATTGCTCTTCACCGTGAATGTCATCCGCACTCGGTCGGGCAGTAATTCGAGCGATTTCACCTTGCCGACAGGTATGCCGGCAATGCGGACGTCATCGCCGGCGCGGACGGCGCCGGCCTCTGCCAATTCCGCAGAGTAAGTGCGCTCCGGGGAGGTGCCGACCATGTTGATCACACCGATGGCGGCGACCAGAATCAGGACCACGACTATTCCGGCGATACCCCAGCGCAGTTGCGTGCCGCGTTCGCTCCGGCTGGTCGACAGCAGGCGCACGCGGCGTAGCACACGCGTCGACGACATCTTTATCGATGGCATAGCGTGATCCTCTGTCCGGCGATGAGCACCTGCAGGGGTTCGGGCGCCGCGGCGATGCCTTGTGAGCAGGTGATGTTCGCTTCGGGGCCGGTCGGCGGGATAATCGCGGCCAAGGTCTGGAGCATTCCCGGCAGTCGGCCGAGCACGTCAGCGGCTTGGCTCGGGCTGGGGAATACCCGATGCAGCAGGGCGTCGAGATCCTTGTTTTCCTCGCCGGTGACGCCCAGCGCCTGCAGCAGGTCGAGTAGTGGCCGCAACATCGGCGGGATCTCTAATGCGAACTGAACGAGGCCGGGCAGTTTGTCGGTGATTGTGACGAAAAGATCCGTCAGATTGGTCATGAGTTTCATCGCGTTGCCCGACTTACCGGCCATATGGTCGGACACTTGCGCGAAATTGTTCACCAATGTCGAGAGCACCTGCTGTCGATCGGATGCCAAGCGGCTGAGCTTATCGATAGCGTCCAGCGCCGGTCCGATGCCGTCGCCATCGCCTTGAACGACAGCGAGCATACTGTTCGCGAACTGATTCAGGTCTTCGGGCGACAATTGCGCGAGGACGGGTTGTAGGCCGTTGAATAGTGTGGTGATGTCGAAGGCCGGAACCGTGTGCGCGGTATCGAAAACCGTGGCGGGTTTGCGGCTCGCACCTGGTTGCTCGGGTTGCTGAATCTCCAGATATCGGAACCCGGTCAGATTCTGATAACGCACGGCCACTTTGGTTTCGGTGTACAGCGGATGGCCCACTGACACCGTGAAACGCACGCGAGCCAGTGCGCCGTCGAGATCGACCGAGCGCACTTTGCCGACCTGGACGCCGTAGAGGCGGACATCGTCACCGAGTCGAAGTCCGTTGGCATCGGTGAAGATCGCCGTGTAGGTATCGGTCCGGCCACTGACCGGTCGTTCGATCAGCCGGAGTACCCCGACCAGAGCCAGGGCCATAACGGCCACCGAAACCATGATGCGGAGCCACAGCCAACGCATCGACATCAGCGTGCCCCTGCACCGGGCTGGTGCGCGAGCAGCGCCGACAGCGGACCGGCCAGTCCAGGAACCACATCCAGGTCTACGCGCGCATTCAGCACCGGGCCGGACGGCGAATCGTGGAATGCTGTGCCGAGCCGGGCGAGCAGTTCACTCAGCTCGCCCTCGGAACGCTCTGGTGCACTGACGGCTCCGGACACCTGGTCGAGGATCGCAGTGGCGATCGGCAGGAAGCCTTGGAAGTACTTTTGGGCGGTGTAGAGCGTGTCGGTTGCCGCCGGGAGCATGAGAGTTTTCACTTTGTCGAACATTTCCGAGAACCGTTGGATGTCTTGTTTGGTTTGCAGCTGCTGATTCGTCAGATCCGAATGCAGCAGCTCCGCCGCGCCGGCCAACAGTGCGGGTACTCCGTTGAGAGCCGATCCGTACTGGTCGAGAAGGAATGACGGGGGGAGCTGCCGTGTTTCGGTGTAAGAGCGCGCTGTGGTGCCGATCGCCTGCAGGAGCGGGGTGAAGGCGTTGATGTCGTGAGAGGTCCTACGAAGCAGCTCGGTCAGCTTCGGGGTGAGGACGTCGTCGGTCAGCTGGCCGGTGGATTCCAGCAGCGCTGCGAGTGTCGCATCGCGTACTCGGTCGGGGTCGCGGCCGCTGAGATCGATGGTCGAGCCGTCGGTGAGGGGTTTGCCGCCGTTGACCGAGTTCAGTTGCAGTGCAGTGATTCCGAATAGATTGCCCGGCGCGTAATCGACGGTCAGGGCGTCTGTCAGGCCGAACAGTTGGGACCCCTGTAGATCCAGGCCGATCCGCTGGCGGCCCGGACCGACGATGGCGACCGAGGCGACCGACCCGACCCGCACCCCGTCGAGCCGGACATCGGTGCCGGGCGCGACACCCGCACCGACATGGGTGGCAAGCAACGCGACCCGGATGTCGTCGGCCGGGCGGCTATCCGGAAGCGCCTGCCACACAATGACTATGAGCAAGACGATGACAACGGCGCCGATTCCGAGGGTGCGGGCGCGGCGGGGCCCGACTTCGGTTCCGGGCAAGGCATAGGCAGGCATGACGTCACCCGGTGAATGTGATGGGGGACTGGAATCCCCACAGAACGATGGTCGTGAGCATGTCGAGTGTGATGATCGAGACGAGACTGGCACGTACTGCGCGCCCGGAGGCGGTGCCAACGCCTTCGGGGCCGCCGGTGGCGAAAAATCCTTGGTAGCAATGGATCAGGACCACGGCGAGCGCGAAGACCATCACCTTGATAGTGGCGGCGACAACATCCCAGCCGAGGACGAACTGATCGAAGTAGTGGTCGTAGGTGCCGGCGGGGGTGCCGTGGATGGTCGTCACGATCAGCTCGCACGACAGGTAGCTGAGGATCAGAGCGACCACGAAAGCCGGTGCGACCGCGATAATTCCGGCGATCACGCGGGTCGTCACCACAAACGGCACCGACCGCACGCCCAGCGATTCGAGTGCGTCGATCTCCTCGGAGATGCGCATGGAGCCGATCTCGGCGGTCATTCGGCAGCCGGCCTGGGCGGCGAATCCGACCCCGGCGGCAATGGGCGCGAGTTCGCGGGTGACGCCGAAGGCCGAGATCAGGCCACTGAGTTGGCCCAGCGACAGCAGATTGAGCGCACTGTAGGCCTCGATTCCGATGGATGCGCCCATGGCGGCGCCCATCAACAGCATGAGCGGCACAACGCCGCCGCCGATGATGACCGAACCGCGACCCCAAGTCATATCGGTGATCACGGCGACCGTCTGGCGCCGGTAGTGCACCAGCGTGTAGGGCATCGAGGACAGCACCTGCCAACCGAACCCGAGGGCGAAGCCGATCGACTCGATCGGGCCCATCGGGTGGACTCGGCGTCGGATGCGGTTGGTCCACCGCAGGCCGAACGGAGCATACGGTGTGGCTGGCATCACGCCATCCTTACTGGGAAGAACATGGTGACCACCTGGGTGATGGCGGTATTGAGGACGGTGACCGTGGCGACGGACATCACCACGGCGGCATTGACCCCATCAGCGACCCCGCGGGGCCCGCCGCGCGCCTCGAGTCCGCGCTGGCAGGCGATGACCACCACCAAGAAGCCGAAGATCAGTGCCTTGATCAGCGAAACCCAGACATCGAGTGTGCTGGTGAACGCGCCGAACGACTGCCAGTAACTGCCCGGCGTGACACCGAGGGCGGTGACCGCGACGGCGAATCCGGACACTATGCCGACCGCGACGATCAAGATGTTGAGCAGGGGAGCGACCAGCATCATCGCCGCGATCCGCGGAACCACCAGGCGCTGCACCGGATCGATACCCATGACACGCATGGCATCGACCTCTTCGCGGATGGTCTGCGCGCCGAGATCCGAGGCAATGGCGGCGGATCCGGCGCCGCCGAGCATCATCGCCGTCGCCAGGGGCGCGCCCTGTTTGATCACGCCGAGCCCGCCGGCCGCCCCGATCATCGAATCCGCGCCGAGCTGCGACACGATATTGCCGACCTGAGTGGACACGATGACGCCGAACGGAATCGCCATCAGCACACTTGGAATGGCGGTGACCTTGATCAGAAACCAAGCCTGCGTGAGGGTTTCGCGGGTCTTGAACCGCATTTGCACCGCATCGGTCACGCCGATCCGGGCGGCCTGACAACCCATTCGCAACGCCCTGCCGAGGGTGGCCAGGCTGGATAGGACCGTGTCGGAAAAGTTCCGGCGCAGCACTGCTGCAGCCGGTGGCACCGCCGACTCGGGAAAGATATCCAGATCAGTGTTCGTCATCGAATCTCCGGGTGTCCGCCGAGCAATGCGGCAGAACGTACCATATGATCTGGACCACTATCCAGACATCTATCCAGATAGGTGCTCCGATTGTCGGGGAGCAGTCCACTCTTGTATGTCTCGGCTGGTCATCGGTATTGGCTGGACTGTTGTCCAGTAGTGGTTTGTCTGTATTGTCGGATGCCGCACAGCCGGGATCCCCGAGGGTGGTCGCCGATGATCGGGTCGCGTGGCGTGCGTCCGCTAGCGAACTTTGCAGGTGTAAATCCTGATGTAAATCGCTATTTGCGCAGAATTCCGAGGCGGCTGCTCCCGGCGGTCTTCGTCGGCCGGTTGTAGTCGGCCTGCTATCTGAGGGGTGGCAATGGCCAGGGCTTCGACATGCGGGCGCCGCGGAGGGGGTTCCAGCTCGCGGTGGATCAATTCTGGACATATCACCCAGGTTGTGGTGTGCGGGCGCCTCGCGGGTGTCCAGTTCTTGGGCAACTGTCCATACGTTCATCTGTACAAGTGTCTATGTATGTGACATCCTGGTGTCGACGCTTTCGCATCCCTCCCCCTTTGGATCGCAAGTGTCGGCGACGGGCGAAGTCTGCAACCCGCATCAGGTCGCAGACTTCGCCTTCGCTTTCAGGTGAATTACCTTGCGTGTCTTTAATTTTCGTAGTCCAGGTGCGGCCTGGTTGGTGGCCGTGTGGTGGCAGGCGGCGTGCCATTCCCGCACAAGTGGTCGAAGCCTGAAGGTAGTGCGCGGGGCGTGAAGGCAAAGATCTTGGGCTGCAGTCGATCTCATTCCGTGGTACTCGAAGTGACGCGTACAATTAAAGCCGCGCCGAATGCGAAACGAGGGCAGCGACTCAGGTCGTTCAAGAAGCGCCGATCTGCGCCGGGACAACTCGGTTGGGCTCGCTGCCAACGCCCCTGTGCAGCCCACCGGAGTCTAAGTCGGCCGCACCGAAACGGTGAGCAACAACCCGCCGGCGTGCTCGTCCGACTGCGGATCGACGACCGCTACCGTATTCCGGTGTCGAGCACCGTCCGCGTCGAACAGTTGTCGGCGCTCGGCCTGCCCTGACATCGATACCGAGCTAGACCCGACCGTCAGCCAGAAGCGCTGCAGTGCCAACGGATTTGGCGGCGGTGTTAGGATCGCGCTACGCCGGACGTAGACCGTCACGAGGAATCGCAGTCGGGTGGTGATCTGGCCAGACTTCCGATCAAGATCCACGGGTCGGCCTCTTCGAGCGGCGAATGTGTTCGACCGTCGGACATGTGCCGGTCAGCGCAATGTGTAGCAGGTCGTTGGCGAATCCGGGATCCATGCCGGTGATGAACAGGCTCGAGTTGCCGTGCTGTACAGCATCTTTCACGGGCGCGATGTACTTTCCGGGTAGGACACGCCACGAATATTGCAACAGCCCTGGCGCGGAGCCCACGACATTGACGCCCGCCGCGAGCAGTCACCGGCAATCCTTGATCGCCTCCTGCGGCCGAGTGTCTCCCATCGCGCAGTACACGACGCAGTCCGGTTCACGAGCGGGCAGATTGCCGAGGTCCGCGACGGCCGTGACCCCGGGTCTGCGAGTTCACCCTCGTTCTTTCCGGTCTTTCCGGGTGTCGAGACGCAGACCGCGGCCAACGCGAGGCGGCCGGTGTTCCCGTGCCGACATGAGCGACGCGGATGGGCAGGTTTTCTCCTTGTGGACGGCGGGTTCGGACCGGGATCAGATGAGCTGCTCTAGCGTCTGATCATAATTCTGGACACTAGTCTGGATCGAAGTCCAGCCAGTATGTTAACGTGACCGCTATGGGACGTGTAGACGGCAAAGTTGCACTCATCAGTGGCGGTGCGCGCGGGATGGGCGCCGCACACGCCGAAATGCTCGTCGCCGAGGGGGCCGAGGTTATTCTCGGCGACATCCTCGATGACGAAGGCAAGGCGCTGGCCGAATCACTCGGTGCGGCAGCGCATTACGTCCATCTCGACGTAACCGAGCCCGTTCACTGGGACGCGGCGGTGCGCGAGGCACAAAGCAAGTTCGGCAAACTGAATGTGCTGGTGAACAATGCTGGCATTGTCAACGGTGGACCGCTGCAGAAGTTCGACCTCGGCAAGTGGCGCCAGATCATCGACGTCAACCTGACCGGGACCTTCCTCGGAATGAGGGCCGTTGTCGACTCGATGATCGCCGCCGGCGGCGGGTCGATCATCAACGTCTCGTCGATCGAAGGTTTGCGTGGTGCGCCGTGGGCGCACGGGTACGTCGCCTCGAAATGGGGCGTGCGCGGCCTGGCCAAGTCGGCCGCGCTCGAATTGGCATCGCACAATATTCGCGTCAATTCACTGCACCCGGGCTTGATTCGAACCCCGATGACCGCGGGCATACCAGACGATTTGGTGACTATCCCGCTGGGCCGTCCCGCGCAACCGTCGGAGGTCGCGACGTTCGTGCTGTTCCTGGCCAGCGACGAATCCTCGTACGCGACAGGCTCGGAATTCGTTGTAGACGGTGGCCTGGTGACCGCTGTCCCTCACAAGGCCTCCTGACCCCGGGACTTCGGATGCCACGCCGTCCCCTCCTGCGCCAGCATCGCCGTGAAGGCACCCGGTCATCCGTTCGGCCCCTGGCGCCGTCGCGCCCTATCTGTCGCGCCCCGCGACGCGTATTGGTGCGCATAGGCGGGACGGCCCTTCTCACGAACCTTTCGAAGCGAGAACGAACCATGGTTCTGAAAGTTGTTGACGACGAGCGGGTTCGAGTCCTGACCCTCGACCGACCGGACTCACTCAATGCCTTCAACGAGCAACTCTACGACGCGCTGGCGTCGGAATTGTCCATCGCCACAACCGATCCCAGCGTTGCCGTCGTCGTCCTGACCGGCGCCGGAAGGGCGTTCAGTGCCGGAACCGACCTGCTGGAGATGCAAGCACGCATCACCGATCCGGACTTCACACCCGGGAAGTTCGGGTTTCTCGGACTCATCGACGCACTAGCGGATTTCCCGAAACCGCTGATCGTCGCGGTCAATGGGCTCGGGCTCGGTATCGGCGCAACGATTCTGGGTTTCGCCGACCTGGCATTCATGTCCTCCACAGCACGACTGAAGTGCCCCTTCACCAGTTTGGGCGTGGCACCGGAGGCGGCTTCGTCGTACCTGTTCCCGCGCCTGATCGGCCACCAAAACGCCGCTTGGATGCTGATGTCGGCGGAATGGATGACCGCCGACGAAGCCGCACAGATCGGCCTGGTCCGCTCGGTGTGCACACCGGAGGAACTGATGCCGACGGCGTTGCGTCATGCCCGGTTACTGGCGGCCAGGCCGATCTCGAGCCTGATCGCAGTCAAACGAACCATGATCGAACCCATACGGGCCGAAATCGCCGCAGCGCGCGAACGCGAGAACGCTTGCTTCGCCGAGTTGATGGGCGGTCCGGCCAACACGGAGGCACTGATGGCTTTTGCCGAAGGACGCGAACCCGATTTCACAAACCTGCCGGCGGGGTGGTGATGATGGCCGAGAGCGTGCGCGGCGTCATCGCCCGATCGGCAGGCGCTCCGGTGGAGCTGACAGACATCATCATTCCCGACCCGGGTCCCCACGATGTGGTAGTGCGAGTGCTCGCCTGCGGGGTGTGCCACACAGACCTGACGTATCGAGAAGGCCGCATCAACGATGAATTCCCGTTCCTGCTCGGGCACGAGGCAGCCGGAATCGTCGATCGCATCGGTGATTCCGTCACTCATGTCAGAGTTGGCGACTTTGTAGTCCTGAACTGGCGAGCGGTGTGCGGGCGCTGCCGGGCTTGCCGCCGCGGACGCCCCTGGTATTGCTTCGATACCTACAACGCCGAACAAAAAATGAGCCTCGCCGACGGTACCGTACTGACGCCCGCGCTCGGGATCGGCGCGTTTGCCGACAAGACACTGGTGCATGAAGGCCAATGCACCATCGTGGATTCCGCGATCGACCCGGCCGTCGCCGGGCTCCTCGGCTGCGGTGTAATGGCAGGGCTGGGGGCGGCACTGCACACTGGCAGTGTCGGCCCTGGCGATAGCGTCGCCGTGATCGGCTGTGGCGGCGTCGGCGCGGCCGCTGTCGCGGGCGCGCGACTGGCCGGAGCGACAACGATCATCGCGGTCGATCGCGACATCAGCAAGCTGGCCGCCGCAGTCGGGCTGGGTGCTACGCACACTATCGACGCATCCAGCGAAGACTCGGTCACCCGAATCCAGGAATACACAGGCGGTTTCGGTGCTGACGTCGTGATCGATGCAGTCGGCCGCCCCGAAACCTGGCAGCAGGCGTTCTACGCACGGGACCTGGCGGGGACAGTGGTACTGGTCGGCGTACCGACGCCGGACATGCGGATCGACATGCCGTTGCTGGACTTCTTCTCACACGGTGGCGCACTGAAGTCGTCTTGGTACGGCGATTGCCTGCCAGAGCGAGACTTCCCGACATTGATCGAGTTCTACCGCCAGGGCCGGCTGCCGCTGGACATGTTCGTCTCTGAACACATAGCACTCGACGAGGTCGAAAAATCCTTCGACACCATGAAATCCGGACGCATTCTGCGGTCGGTGGTTGTGCTGTGACACCCGAAACCGTGCATCGTCTCGGCTCGCTGCGCGTCGAGAAGGTCCGCACCTCGGGCACCTTCGATCTCGACGGAGGGAGCTGGGAGGTCGAGAACAATGTCTGGGTATTCGGCGATGATCACGAGGTCGTGGTCATCGACGCCGCACACGACGCCCAGCCGATCTTGGCAGCCGTGAACGGGCGAGAGGTGCGCGCAGTCGTGTGCACACACGGGCACAACGACCACATCGGTGCCGCTGAGGAACTGGGGACGCACCTGGACGCACCTGTCGCCCTGCATCCCGGCGATGAAATGCTGTGGCGACGAGTGCATCCGGGATTCAACTTCGCCGCGATCAGTGACCGGGACCGTATTCCGGTGGCGGGAACCGAGATCGAGATCGTCCACACCCCTGGGCATTCACCCGGCTCCGTATGCGTATGGGCGCCTGAATTGAAGCTTCTGTTCAGTGGTGACACCTTGTTCGCGGGCGGACCAGGCGCAACGGGCAGGTCCTACTCCGACTTTCCCACCATCATCGAGTCACTGCGCGAACGTGTGTTCACCCTCGCCGACAACACGACAGTGTTGACTGGGCACGGGCGCGCAACCGACCTGGGGGCTGAAAGCCCACACCTCGAGGAATGGATCGCCCGCGGATGGTGATCCGCACCGATGCCGTGGATGGACGGTCCGATAATCCGCCGCAGGCAGGACGGCGCGCGCACGACCGACAAGGAGGCGCGCGCCGCAGAAAGGATTTCGCATGACCCAGGTCGAGCTTCCCGCAGGCACCCGTAACCTGTTCGCACTCGCCGAGCAGGTTCCAGGATTCATGCCTGCGGAGGAGGGACGCGCCCTGTACGAGGCTGCCCGTGCCCATGCCGGTGAGGGCAGCATCATGGAAATCGGGACCTACTGCGGTAAGTCGACCATTTACCTCGGAGCGGCCGCGCGTGAAACCGGCGCCCAGGTCTTCACCGTCGATCACCACCGCGGTTCCGAGGAGCATCAGCCCGGGTGGGCATACCACGACACTGCGCTGGTTGACCCTGAGACGGGTGTCTTCGACACCGTGGCTTCCTTCCGCCGCAGCATGATCCGCGCGGGATTGGCCGAAACCGTCGTCGCCATCATCGGATCTTCCGCGGCAGCCGCCCGTATCTGGCGCACCCCGTTGCGCCTGCTGTTCATAGACGGTGGCCACACTGAGGAAGCAGCGCAGCGCGATTACGGTGACTGGGCCCACTGGGTCATCGAGGGCGGCCTGCTCGCCATCCACGACGTCTTCCCGGACCCCGCCGACGGCGGTCAGGCTCCGTACCACATCTATCGCCGCGCCCTCGACAGCGGAGGTTTCCGCGAGCTTTCCGTCACCGGTTCTCTTCGGATCCTTCAGCGCGCGGGGTCCGCCGACTGAGGCGTCGACGTTCTCAGTGGGGGAGTACATCGCGGAAGATGCCGTTCGCCGCAGTTGTGCGGGTGAGGGCATCAGCGGCCAGAAGGACGGCAGCACCGGTCCAGGTGGGGCATTCCTCCGGCCATCGTTTGCCGTCGATGTAGACCAAACCCGTCCAGTAGGACCCGTCGGAGTCGCGCAGATGTTGCATATCCGACAGCATGCGGTGGGCGCGCTCGGTGTCACCCAGAGCGTCGAGAGCCAGCGCGAGTTCGCAGGTTTCCGCACCGGTGACCCAGGGGGCGTCGGAGACGCAGCGGATGCCCAGGTCCGCGACGACGAACTCGTCCCAGTGGCGATCGATGCGGTCGCGGGCTGCCGCGCCGCGCAACGCGCCGCCGAGAACTGGGTAGTACCAGTCCATGGAGTAGCGACTCTTGTCCAGAAACGCCTCCGGGTGATCGTGCAGGGCGCGACCGAGACGACGCCGCGCTGCGACCCAGTCCGGTCGGCTTTCACCGAGGCGGTTGGCGAGAGTCGTGGCACAGGCGAGGCTGTGGAAGATACTGGAGCAACCGGTGAGCAGTGCCTCGCCCGAGGTGCCGGATTCGGAGGCCGACCAATGGATTTCGCCGTGCGGACCGAGCTGGAGAGTAAGCACGAAGTCGATGGCTGCGCGGACGGCAGGCCACATTTCGGCGGCGAACTCGTGATCGCCGGTGACGGTCAGGTAATGGAGAATGCCTGTCGCCAGGTAGGCGCAGAAGTTGGTGTCGGCATCGGGGTTCTCGATGACGCCCTGACGGAATTGCATGGGCCAGGAACCGTCCGCGCGCTGTGTCTTAGCGGACCAAATGTACGCGTCGCGGGCCTCGTTCCACAGTCCAGCGACGGTCAAGCCCATCGCGGATTCGATGTGGTCCCAGGGATCGGTGTGGCCGCTGGGGAACCAGGGGAGAGCGCCGTCGGGTTCCTGTGCCGCGGCGATGGATTCACCGGTACGGCGGATGTCGCGGGCGGATAGGACACCGGGGACGGCCGGGAGTTCAGCGGGTGACATCGTGCGCTGCCGGTTTGGTGAAGTAGAGGGCAACGCTCTTGCCGATGAGCGGGTTAAGGAGACGCTCGGTGATCCGGGTCAATAGTGGAGCGGACATCATGTCCCACACCAGCATTCGGTGATAGGTCGTCACTGCCGGGTGGTTGTTGTCGGAGACCCCGACAGCGCATTTCAGCCACCAGTAGGGCGAGTGCAGCGCGTGAGCGTGCTTTAAGTGGCTGAACCGGAGGGCGTGGGCGCTCACCTTGTCGCGCAGTTCGTTCGCGCGGTAGATGCGGACGTGGCCGCCGTCGTTGGCGTGGTACTCGTCCGACAGTGCCCAGCAGATCCTTTCGGGCAGCCAACGTGGGACGGTGATCGCAAGGCGGCCGCCGGGTTTGAGCACGCGCACCAATTCGGTGATCGCCTGCGCGTCGTTCGGGATGTGCTCGAGGATCTCCGAGGCAATGACCACGTCGAATTCGGCGTCGCCGTAAGGCAGGTCGAGGGCGTCGCCGTGGACGGTCTCGGCCTTGGCGTCCTCGGGGGCCTCGCCTGTCTCGGCCATGGCCTCGAACATGACCTTCACATCGGTCAGGTCGCCGGTGTTCTGGTCGAAGGCCACGATGTCCGCGCCGCGTCGGTACGCTTCGAACGAGTGCCGTCCCGCACCGCATCCGACGTCGATTACGCGCGCCCCGGGCCCGATGCCCAGGCGGTCGAAGTCGATAGTAAGCATGAGGTCTCCTTCCCGTTGGTGATGGGTTGATTCATCGGCTGGTTCCAGCCGCTGTGGTGCCAGATCGGTACAGGTGTCGCTCGATCGCCTGTTCATAGACCGCCACGGTCTGTGCGCCAACGGCCGACCAGCTGAATACCTCCAGCGCTCGTCGCCGTCCGGCGATACCCATGCGGCGCAGCCGGTCCCGATCGAGCAGCAAACGACCCAGGACCTGAGTCAAGGCGTCGACGTCGCCAGGTTCGACCAGTTCGGCGCAGTCACCGACAACTTCGGGTAACGCGCCGGCACGGCTTGCAACCAACGGAGTCCCGCTGGCCATGGCTTCCACGGCCGGTAGCGAAAAGCCTTCGTACAGGGAGGGAATGCAGGCGATGTCGGCGGATGCGAGCAGCTCGGCGAGCTGCTGGTCACTCAGTCCGGCCGTGGCTGTGACGATATCAGCGATCCCGAGTTCGGCGATGAGCTTTTCGGTTGGTCCGTTCGACTCCAGCTTCGCGACGAGCCGAAGTTCGACATCGTGGGTGTGGCGTAGCCGCGCAACGGCTTTGAGTAGATGCGCGACACCTTTGAGAGGTTTGTCAGCACTGGCCACCGCGACGATCCGCCCAGCGGCCCGCGGCTGGTTCCGTGGCCGGAAAAACGTCGTATCCACGCCCAGTGGCACGGTATTCAGCTGCTCCGGCGATACCGCGAAGTCCTCGACGATATCGGTCGCAGACGAGGAGGACACGGTGATCAGGTCCGGAATCTGGCGTGCCACTTTCTGCTGCATGTCGAGGAACCCGTACCAGCGGCGCACGAATGGCTTCCGTCGCCACGGCGCGGCCGCCAGATCCACGGCCCGGTCGCGGGTGATCGGATGATGGATCGTCGCGGTCAGCGGCAGCCGACGGGCGATGTCCAGCAGCCCGTAGCCGAGGCACTGATTGTCGTGCACCACATCGAAATCGTGTGTCCGCGCGGACAGCAGTTTCGCCGCGCGCAGACTGAATGTGCGTGGCTCGGGGAACCCGGCTGTCCACATCGTGGCGACTTCGAGCAGATCGATACGGTCGCGGATCTCGCGGGGATGCGGTGTGCGGAAGGGGTCGTCGTCGCAGTAGAGATCGAGGCTGGGCACCTCGGTGAGCCGCACCCGCGGATCCAGGTGTTCCGGATAGGGCTGGCCCGACAATACTTCGACGTCGTGGCCGAGCTCCGCCAGACCTTGACTCAGATACCGGACGTAGACTCCTTGTCCTCCACAGTGTGTCTTGCTCCGGTAAGACAGCAGGGCTATGCGCATCCGGCAGCCTGGGCAAGCAGTTCGGCGCACTTCTCGCCGATCATGAGCGACGGCGCGTTGGTGTTGCCGCCGGTGATGTTCGGCATGATCGACGCGTCGGCAACACGCAGGCCTTCGATGCCGCGGACTCTCAGCGTCGGGTCGACGACAGAGCGCTCGTCGACGCCCATCCGGCAGGTGCCAACCGGGTGGTAGATCGAATGCACGCGGTTGGGCAGCTCACGGCGCAGGGTGGCGTCGTCCGGGAATTCGTTCCCAGGCGCGTACTCCTCGACGATGTCATGGGCAATTGCCTTGTGCGCCATGATTTCCCGGATAGTCTTCACGCCCTCGACCAGGAAGTCGGTGTCGCGTGGGTCGGTGAGGTAGCCGGGATCGATGAGCGGAGCAGCGAACGGGTCCGCCGATGCCAGCCTCAGTTCGCCGCGGCTCTTCGGATAGATGAGGCTGGGCAGGACGGTGAGCGCGGGCCGGCGCTCCACCAGATACATTTTGTCCTCGTCCTGATTGGGCACCGGATAGCTCCACGGCAGGCTGTGGATTTGCATATCCGGGTAGTCCGCGTCGGCGAACTTGGTCTTGACGAAGCCGACCGCCTCGAACACCGTGCGTCCCATCCAGGTGCTACCCGGGCGCCGCAGCTCGCGCGCCAAAGCCCGGGCGAAGTAGGTCGGTATGCCGCGGTGGATGGCCTTCTTGGATATGAACGTCAGGGGAACGAATAAGTGGTCGTGCAGATTCTGCCCGACCGGCAGATCCGACTGCACCGTGATGCCGAGCTCGCGCAGGTGTTGGGCCGGTCCGATGCCCGACAACATGAGGATCTGCGGTGACCCCATCACGCCGCCACAGACGATGATCTCTCTACCTGCGTGGATGATGCGGCGGGCACCATTGCGATCGGCGACCTCCACACCGGTGGCGCGGCCCTTGTCGATGACGATGCGCGTCACGTGGACTCGCGTGATCACCCGAGGGCACTTGTCCGGCCTTTCGGTGAGGTACGCGCGAGACGAACTGTAGCGCAACCCGTTTCGCACGGTCTGCTGGAATATAGAGATGCCTTCCTGCGACGCGCCGTTGTAATCGTCGATGATCGGTGTGCCGAGGGTCTCGGACGCGGCGACCATGAATTCCTGCGAGACGGGGGTGAGGTCTTTCTGGCGTGTCACTTGGACCGGCCCGCCGACACCGCGATGGGCGTCGGCTCCGCCTTCCCAGTTCTCCAAACGTCGATAGGCGGGCAGGACCTCTTCGTAGCTCCAGCCCGAATTGCCTTCCGCGGCCCAGGAATCGAAGTTGGCTCGGTTTCCGCGTACGAACAGCATGCCGTTGACCGAACTCGATCCGCCAAGCACCTTGCCTCGGGTCATCGGGATCGTTCGGTCGTTGGCGTGCTTCTGCGGGATCGAGTACTGCTTCCAGCACACTCGCTGCTTCAGCGGCGGAATAGTGTGGACCATTGTGATGAGGCCGGGGCTGGTGACCAGCCGGCTGGTATCCGGGCCTCCGGCCTCCAGCAGGATCACGCTCACTCCTCGCTGTGCCAAACGGCCCGCGATGACCGCGCCTGCGCTGCCGGCGCCTACGACGATGTAGTCTGCTGCTTCGCTCATGGATTCGCCTGTCTATCTTGATGTGCTCCCGCGCCTGGTCGGGTCTACTCGTATCGGACGTGCCAGTGCTTGATGCCGTTGATCCAGCCGGAGCGCAGTCGTTCGGGTTCGGCGAGCTGCGATAGATTCGGCATCGTGTCGGCTAGGGCGTTGAACATCAAATCGATTTCCAGTCGCGCGAGATTCGCGCCGACGCAATAGTGTGCGCCGGTGCCGCCGAAGGCCAGATGCGGATTGGGGTCGCGCAGGATGTCGAAGTCGAAGGGGCGCTCGAAGGCGTCCTCGTCGAAATTGGCTGAACTGTAGAATAATCCGACGCGCTGTCCTTTGCGGATCTGTTGCCCACCGAGCTCGGTGTCTTCGGTCGCGGTGCGCTGGAAGGCGGTCACCGGGGTGGCCCAGCGCACGATTTCGTCGGGCGCGGTGCGCGGGCGCTGCTGTTTGTATAGCTCCCACTGCTCCGGATTGTCGACGAATGCCTTCATGCCGTGGGTGATGGCGTTACGGGTGGTCTCGTTGCCCGCAACGGCCAGCAGGATGACGAAGAAGCCGAATTCATCCGAGCCGAGGGCTTCACCGTCGATGTCGGCGTGTACGAGCTGACTGACGATATCGTCGACCGGGTTGGCGCGCCGCTGCTCGGCCATGTTCCAGGCATAGCCCAGGATTTCCACCGACGCGTTGGTCGAGGTGGTAGTCGTGATGGTGTCGGCGTACTCGGGGTCGTCGTAGTTGAGCATCTGGTTGGACCAGTCGAACAGTTTGCGCCGGTCTTCCTGCGGGACACCAATAAGTTCGGCGATGGCCTGCAGTGGGAGCTCACACGCGATGCGCTCGACGAAATCACCACCAACTTCTTTCTTGGCGGCGTGCACGATCGCGGCCGCCCGCTCGGTGAGAGCATTGCGCAATCCTTCGACCGCGCGGGGGCTGAATCCCTTGGAGATGATGCGCCGGATCTTGGTGTGCTTGGGCGGATCCATATTCACCAGCAGGGCGCGTGTGAGCTCGATCTGCTCAGGGGTCACCTCGCCCGGCAGTCGGATGATGGAGCCCTTCTGCTGCGAGGAGAACAGTTCCGGTTTGCGTGAGATCTCTTTGATGTCTTCGTGTTTGGTGACCACCCAATAGCCGCCGTCGCGGAACCCGCCGGACTGTTCGTCGGTCTGGGCGTTCCACCAGACGGGTGCGGTGCGCCGCAGCGTGGCGAATTCATGGGCGGGGTTGCGGTTTTCCCAGAGCGCCGGATCGGTGAAATCGAATCCGGTGGGCATGGACAGAGCTGGCACAACTGCCTCCTGAGGGGCCGACGTCATTGTGGACCGGTACTTCCAGGGGGTCTCACCGCCGCCGGCGGCGGTAGCGAACACGGCACGGCTGCTGCAGCTGCACGACCATCTTGGAGTGGTCGTTGCGGTAGGAATCCGGCGGCTGGGCCAGCTCGAATTCCCAGTCCCGCAACAGGATCGAGAAGATCGCCTTGAGCTGCATGAGCGCGAACGGGGCACCGACGCAACGATGACGGCCCGCGCCGAAGGGGATCCAGGTCCAGCGGTTGACGATGTCCTCTTGCCGCGGATCGAGGTAGCGGCTCGGATCGAAGGTGTCCGGATTCGGGAAGTCCTGGGCGATCCGGTTGGAGATCGCCGGAGTCGCCGCCACCATGTCGCCGGGTGCAATCCGGTTGCCGCAGACCTCGAATGCGTCACGGGCGATGCGCATGAGGATGATCAGCGGCGGATGCAGCCGCAGCGTTTCCTTCAGCGCAGCTTCGAGATTGGGAATCTGTCGCAGCGCGTTGTGGCTGACCTCCGAGCCGTCCGCATACAACTCGTCGAGTTCGGCGGTGACAGCGGCCAGCGTCTCGGGGTGGCGCAACAGTTCGATGATCGTCCAAGCGGCGGTGCCCGACGTGGTGTGATGGCCGGCGAACATCATCGAAATGAAAATGCCGGTGATCTCGCTGGCCGAGAACCGCAAGGCCCCGCTCTCATCTTTGACCGACATGAGAACGTCGAGCATGTCGCGGTCGTCCTTGCCGGTCGGCGGATTCGAATCCCGTCCATCCATGATCGACTGGACGAGCTCGACCAGCTTCGCGCGGGCCTCGTCGCGCCGGATGAAGCTCTCGATCGGCGCATAAGGATCGACATAGGCCAAGGCATCGGTGCCCTGCTCGAGCTCGTGGTATAAGTGTGCAAATCGCGAGTCGAGCTGCTCGCGGAACTTCACGCCGATCAGGCACGCCGACGAGGTGTAGATGGTCAGTTCCGCGAAGAATTCGAGGAGATCGATCTCGCCCTCGTCGCCCCATCCGGCGAGCATCCGATCCACCTCGCTGGCAATGGTGGCGGCGTGCCCGCGCATGTGTTCCGCGCGCAGGGCCTGGTTGTGCAGCATCTCCTTGCGGCGTTCGGGTGGTGCGTCGAACACAACCCCCTCGCCGAAGATGGGCTTCATGAACGGGTAAGCAGCGCCCTGGTCCAGGTCCTCGTCGCCGGCGCGGAAGAAGAACTCGTTGGCTTCGGACCCGGAAAGCAGAATCACATCGCGCCCCGCCAGTTCGAAGGCTCCGACATCACCGCACTCGGTCCGCACCCGCCGCATCAAGGCGATGGGGGCGGTGCGGAACTCTTCCAGATGCCCGTGTTCGTCTTCGCCTCCGGACACTCGCTGTGGCTTGACCAGCGCCATTGGAAATCCTTCCCGAGATACCTGTCCAGACATATGATGGACATGTGTCTGGACAGTACTATGATCCACTGTGTACGACAAGACTTGATAGACGGACCGACAGCGGGAACGAGAGCGAAGATCGAACGCAAACCCCGGCCCCTGCGGGCATGCTTCGGAAGGGGTGAACGAGGGTGATGGCTGCGTTTGATGCGCTCTTAATGTGACGAAATCCGCTGCAGCAGAAGGGAGTGCATCACTCGAACGATCGCCCTTGTAGGGCAAGTGCCGAGCGGCGTACCGCCTGGTTTCGGAGCTACGCCTGCTGGGTGCTGGTCGATACCGCTATCGACAATCGCACTGCCGCAATGACGTTCGAAGCGCGACGTTCGCTATTCGGCGCCGTCCGCAGCGCAGCGACTATCGATGGCTGCGGTATCCGTGAAAGGCAAACGGACGCACAAACGTACCCCCTTTGCTCGGCTGCGGAATATGCTCAGCTGCCCGGATCGGTCAGGATTCGACGTGCGCAGACTTCCAGCACGTCGGCTACCTCCTCATATGACAGCAGCCCCATGCCGCCTTGCAGCAGTGCGCCTGAATAGAGCAGTTCGAGCATGGACAGGCGTGCCCTGTCCTGCTCCCCCAGGGCCACGGCGAGCCGGTGGCGTATCTCGCGTCCGATGCGTACGCGCAGGTGTTGCACATCGGGGTCGTCGCCGAGCAAGGCGTTGCTGACCGCGCTGGCCAATGCCGGCTCGTCGGCCACGAGCATCGAAATCTGCCGCAGCACCGCGACCACTCGCGTGGCCGGATCGGAGTCATCGGTTTCCGGTTCGGGAGTCGCTATCAGTCGCCGCCAGAACACCTCCGAGATCAGATGCTCCTTGGAGGAGAAGTATGTGTAGGCGGTAGCGGTACCGACACCCGCGGCAGCGGCGACCAGTCGTATCGTTGTGCCGGAGTACCCTTCGCGCGACAGCACGTCGACAGCCGATGCCGTTAGACGGTCGACCGTGTCGGCTTGTTTTTCGGTCAAGCGCCGTCGGGTGGCTTCGACACCGGTGGACGTGAGTTCGGACATATGTCTGGATATTACTACGGTAATGTGTCCAGAACAATTGGCATCGGGTGTGTCGCTGGTCCCGAAAATGACGAGAGAATACGAATTGGTCCGTCGGCGAGGAAATGGCATAGTTCGCGTACCCGCGCGTTATGACAACTTCTCCGCGCGGGCGTGCGAACTGGTCTGATTCAGGACGTCGCTTCGGGGCTTCGGGTGCGATGCAACTCGACCGCCACCCGTCCGGCCAATCAGCGGCAGATCAAGGTAGGTTCGGACGCCCGGTTCGGCCGCGACAACGTAGGGAATGGCATTCACGCAGTGCATGGCCGTCGCGACCACAGCAGGATTTCGCGACAATCCGGCTTCCATCGAGTGTGGCATGCCCGAGACGGTGACGAGACAGCCCGGGTCGCCACCGATTTCGATTTCGAACCGTTCGTCCTCGGGGCCGAGTGTCCGTGGCGGGTCAAGGTTGTGCTGTCCCATGAACTAGTTGACCGCCGCGGTGATGACCCGACCGTCGACGGTGCCTGCCATCGGAAACTTTGAGCGGCAACGTGTCCGGGCTCGATCAGTCCGATCAGGAAGTCGATCGGCGCGGCCGCCACCGCCGTTTCGTGAGTGACCCGCAGATCGGGATCCAGGTCGAATCCGAGTTCGTCCGCGAGCATCCACACAGATTGTGCGTATCCGGCGCCGAGCAGTTCGCCCATGGGACTGGTGGCGGCCTGTTCGGAAGTGGCGTCGAAAAGCATCCAGTCACGGACGACATCTGGGGTGACCTAGGTGCGGATGTCGGAATATTCTTCTGCGCGAACCGAAGTCACCGGACCGGACAGGGCCAACAGCACCAAGGGGCAGGTGCTCGGTGATCGACGAAGCGACCACCGTCGTTCGGGATGATCCCTGCGGCCGGAATCGATGTGCAGCATCTCCGCGGTCGGGAATCTCGGGTCGTCGTGGCGTGGGCCGGATGCAGTTGACCGGACATTCGCCACGCAACTGGCGTCGTCGCAGCAGCGCTGGGTGATTGCGTATGCCTTCAGCTCGTCCTCATGCGATGGATACCGGAAGAACGGGTTTCGGCGGGTTCACCGGTGATGTAGTCGGACGTCGTCGTAGACACGGCGGGCTTCGTGGTTGACCTGTTTCCACGCCGCAGGGGATCCTGGCCGGCATTCAGCAGCTCGCACACGATGCGAATCTGCTGTTCTACGCGACCGAAGAGGCCAAAGAAGGCCGGGAGCCTTCAAAGCCAAGCGGCGACCAGAGTTCGATCGGTTTCCGCGTCGGGCCTGAGATATCGGAAGGATCACCGAGACGGCCCGCCGCAGAAAACCGGTACGGCATCGTCGCGTCAGGCCTGCGGGCCGGTGAACCCGTGGCCCGCAGCGGCGAGGTAGCCGCGGACGGTGTCGACCAGGGTCTCGAACGGTTCGGCGGGTTGCCATTGCTGGTAGGCGGTGTGCAGGGCCGCCATCGCGAGGTTGAGCTGGAGTAGGGCTACGGGCAGCTGGGGGGTAGGGATTCGTTGCTCGAGCCAGAGCCGGAGGTCTTCGGTGATCCACCGCGTGCCCGCGCCGAAGGTCGCCGCCCCGGCGGGTGCCGTCGCCTTGATCCGCCGGATCGCGACGACGAAGTCGCCGGTGGCCTCAATGCCCTCCAGTAGGACGGCGGAGAGTGCCTGCCACAGCGGTTCGGTGTCGGTGTGGCGGTCGCGGATACACGCCCACGTGGCTCGTTCCTGCGGGTCGGGCTGGGCGATGGTGTCTTCCTTGGTCGGGAAATAGTTGAAGAACGTCGTCCGGGACACGTCGGCGGCGGCGGCGATCTCGTCCACGCTCACCGCTTCGAACCCGCGCTCGGCGAACAGCCGGAGGGCGGCATCGCGGATCTCGCGGCGTGCCTGCTGCTTCTTGCGCTCTCGCAGACCGAGTTGCGCGCCGCCGTCCGGTCCGGTGCCCATGTGACCCACGGTACCACTTCCGTACTCAAGACTTATGTTTTACTTGAGTACAAGTTCGCACTCAGATTCGCCGCAGCGCGGCGAGCATCGAAAGGAACGTCCGACATGTCCGGGATGAACAAGCGCAAGGCCCTGATCCTCATACCCTCCGGGGGCGACCTGCCCCTGGCCGAGCCGGCCGGCGTCGCCTCAGTGTCGATCGGCTTCTACCTGGTCGAGCTGGCCGAAGTGCTCCGCCGGTTCCAGGACACCCACGAGTTCACCCTCGCCACACCCGACGGGAGCGTGCCCCAACTCGACATCAACGGCACCGCGCTGCCGTACCACGCGCTGGCCGACCTCGCGGCCACCACAGGTCAGGCGCGGCAACTGCAGGCCGCTGCCGAGTTCGATCTCGCCGCCTACCGCGACCGGTACGCGACTCTCGCCGCCCGCCGCGAGAATGAGCTTCGCCTGCTGGAAAGGCACCTCGGCCAGGTCGAGCTATCGGCCGTGCTCCCCGGCACCGACAAGGACGCCGCCGCTCTGCACCCGGAACTGGCCGCCCGCCTGTCCCGGATGCCCCGGCACACCTACCTGTCCGCCCGCCAGATCGTCGAACGCCACCGCGACCCCGCCGACGACTTCGACCTGGCCGGCTTCGACTTCGTCCACGCACCCGGCGGCCACGCGCCCATGATCAGCTTCCGGGATGACCCCTGGGTCGGCGAAATCCTGCATACCCTGCGCGACAATGGCGTGCTCATCTCGCTCATCTGCCATGCCCCGGTCATCCTCACCTCGACCCGGTTCCGCATCGACCGGGACGGCAACCCGTACGAACTGGCCGACAACCCGTTCGCGGGCACCACGGTGAGCACCGTCCCCCAGGCCGCCGAGCGCGCCGCCGAGGACTACGGATACCTCCACGTCCCTGGCAAGCAGACCCGGCTCACCTATTACATCGACGAGGCCCTCGAACAGGCCGGAATCCACAACCTGCACAAGCCCAACCCCGCCAGTGTCGAGGTTCACCACGAGCCCACCACCAACGTCTTGTCCACCAACGGCCCCCAGGGCGTCGACGCCCTCGCCGACCAGATCGACAAGCTGATCTCGGCGCCTGCCACCCCCGGCCAGCAGCGGTAGCAAAGAACAGTTCCCGTGTCGGCATCACTATCGCGGGAGCGGGTCTGGGCCTCGGATGGAGATCCTCCGCGTCTTCGGGCGAGGGATTTCGGTGACCCTCGGCGCCCGGACCCGTGGCAGCCTCGACACGCTCGCCGCCACCCTGAACGACGAGGGTATCGAGGCCGCCAGTTTCGCCGCGGTACGCGCACCCACGGGTTTCGTGACCACCACAAGCGCCCACTCACCACGACCAAGGCGACTGACGAGACCTTCTACCCAGGCAGCCGCAGCGGCCGGTAGCCGTCAGTATCGAGCTGGGCGAGCTCGCCGTCGATGTCTACTGAGTGGGTGCCGTAGAAATGCACGTTCTCGTGGCGGGTCGGCCAGATGTGTGCCAGGGCCTCGTCGTCGACCTGGCGGCCGGTCCGGCGCAGGGCGGCCAGACGAATGCGATCGGTACGCCATTGGAGATACGACAGGATGTATCGGTCATTGGCGAAGAACGCTTCCACGAAAGGGTTCAAGTTGTTCGGCTGCCACGGTCAGCCGATACGCCACCCGTTCACCAACCGTAGGGTCGGTGCCCTCGATATCTGCTTCCACTGGAACGCCGACGATCGCCTCTTCGGAGCTATCGCGCGGTGGCCGACGTAATCGCAGAGCTGGTCGAGGCAACCCCGCGCAAGCATCAACTCCTGGCTGCCGCATTCGCTGCGGCAGGTGGGGCGGGAGTGAAAGTGGCGTTGGGAGATGGTTCCGTCCTCGCGACTTCCGTGGCCATTGATCTCCTGGACGACGCTGATCACGCAGCCTTGCGCGTACTCGCCCACGACGTCCTACGGACCGGGCGGCATGTCGATGTCCTCCGCCTGACCTCTGGTGAGGATGTCGATGTCCGTTGGATCGTCGCGGACGGAGTCGAAGTGGTCGCGTCATTGACGCGACGCTCGCCGCAGTTGGGCGTTGGTCAGAGTCAGAAAGCCTACTCCGACTCTTGGCCGGTTCTCGTGATCGGCGAGCGTGGGTCAGGGCGAACCACAAAAGCCCGGGATGTGATCGCGACACCGGATGTCACTGTCCTCGACGGCATCGTGCCCAGCAAGCGACGAAATTCAACCGGATGCTGGGTATCGCGTTGTCACGTGGGCACGGTAGCGCAATTGTCGAGAACGTCCACCTTCTTGGCGAATCGTAGATCCTGCACCTCGCATCCCGGCTTCGTCGGCAGGCTCCCCGCACTGTCCTCACCGCCATCCCTGGGCGCGAGTGGGACAGAGCCCATTCCGTACTGGGACCGGCAATTGCTCGCCAAGAGGCGTTGGCGCCGGTGCGATCGCGGCGCGGCGAGATTCCCGCAATCGCCAATCGCATGCTGTCCATGATCCTGCCGGGGCAGACTGCCCGATTCACTCCCGCGGCACTCGGGGCGCTGGCCAGTCAAGACTGGCATGGCAATTCGGTCGAATTGCAGAGGGTCGTAGAGACGGTCGCTGAGGCGCACTCGCACGGCGATATCGGCCAAGGGGATCTGCCGCCGACCTATCGGGAAGGCTGGCGACTGCTCACTGCGCGAGAGGAGGCTGAACGCGACGTGATACTGGCGGCGCTCCGGAGCGTGGACGGAAACAGAACCCGTGCTGCCTCTCACCTCGGCGTGAGCCGGTCCACGCTGTACAACCGGATTCGCCTGCTGGGCATCTCTTGACCTCGGGGCTTCGGGCTTCGTGTCCTCGTCCGAAAATGTGGCAGAAGCTAGTACTGAAGCCGTGAGCTTCACGGCTGGCTTGCAGGACCTGGACAAGATGCCCAGATTCTCGTCGTGGACAACGCCCCGCCCACCTCGGTCGACGTGCCGCGTCATGAGCAAGATGTTGCGCGACTAACTCGGTGCCACCAGCCTGGACCTTGTGTCGCTATCTGATGTCAACTTTCATTCTAACCGGGATGAGCGCCGGAGCCGACAAGCTGTGCGGTCCCGCGTACGGTGAGCGTTCCGACGATAGGGTCAATTCCCGAAACGGGCACCGGCACAGGGATTTCGACATCAGAGTCGGCGCGATCGTTGTCGCGAATCCAAAGTTGCGCCAGGATGGCGATCTTCGGGATTGCCGTTGAAGCGCCCCATCGGCGCCGACTTGGCACCTACCTCGGTGGTGGCGACCTACCAGCTGCTCGGTGTGTCGGACTGCAAGCAACACCGGGTCTCGGCATCCAACGCGGACCAGACTGTCGCGGCGGTGGTTAGAGACCAGATACCGGCTGCCGGGGATCCCGGGACGCGCCGAGGGCGTCTACGACGGCGATCGACACCTCAACCGCTGACCTCGCATCGCTTTCAGACGCCGACTCACCCGCGTGGATAACGGCGTTGCGGCAGTCGGCGAGCCGGTTGAGGTCCGAGTGCGGCTGGTAGGAAGGCTCGTGCCGCACCAACCAGTTCGATCGGCTGACGATGCTTCTGGCCGTGCACTTGTTCCCCGTGCGCTGCTCGATCTTGCCGATGAGAACGATAAGGCATCGTTCGACAGACGTTGCCGCATCCAGAACCGCCTTGCGAAAATCGCGGCGGCGGAACGCGCCGAGGCTGTCACGACGAAGCTGGTGCTCCACCGGGGGCTGCTCGCCGTCAGCCACCCGGTCGAGAATGGCTTGCAGGAAGACCGCAGACAAGGGCTGGGGCCTCGGGGTCATGACCCGAAAGCCGCCGTCGCGCCACTTCCCCCCGCGCCACAACTGCAGCCCTGGGCCAATGACGTTGGCATCGAACACCGGCTGTCTATGGTTGATGTCCTCGCCGGTCACGACCGACACCCAGTCCTCAACCCCCGCGAACCATTCCGCGATGATATTCGCCGTGTAGTCAGCGATCCTGTTCTCCTGATTCTGCTGGTGCAGAAACCGCACCGGCACGTCCCGACCGTCTTCGCGCAGCTCCAGACCGATATGGCGCAGCGCTGTAGCGTTGGCGACATTGAAAGCGGCATACGTCGTGGTCCAAGGCGTGGCTGGGTCCCACGCAGACACCGGCACACCCTTTAAGGACGGCTGCCGCGCGGAGTCCGCCAGGCCCTCTGGAGCAGGTGTGACCACGGTCGCGCGCGCCGCGCCGATGTAGGTGTCGAAGCGCGAGCCTAGGACCGCGGTCTCGACCCAAATATGGTGGGGCAGTTGGTACTGCGCCGAAACAATGACCACCAAGGGCCTCCGAACTCCCGCGTTTACTGGGACCTTCCAGGATACGAACGGCAGCAACCGATTTTCTTTCGGCGTTCGACCACCTCGTTGATGTACGAGGCGAGGGGTAAACCGCCCGCGGTTATGTCATCCGGCCCACGGCGGGCGGAAACTCGACAATCGAAAGTTAGCGACAGAGTTCCCCGATGGGCGGACACAGCACCTCCAGGCTCCAGCTGCAAGGGTGCACCGATGTCGTCGATGAATCGCCTACAGCCCGAAGTCGTCGTCGTGGCCGAAGGCGGGATCGATGATCAGGTCAGGCTCGTATTCCGTGGGTTCTTCGGTGATGTTTGCGTGCTGGTACTGGGCGCGTCGGGCGTGTTCGGCGGTGGTTTGTTCGGGTGTGAGTTGGGTGCGGCGGTGTTGTTCGGTGTTGAGCTCGGTGAGTTCATTCTCCAGCCAGGTGGTGGTGTCGACTGCTGTTGTGTCCGTGGATGCGGTGCCGGGTGCGGGTCCGTAGAGGATGGCTTCGGTGTCAGCGAGGTGGATGCGCAGGCTGATGTCGGTGATGGCTTGTGCGAGTTGGTCGTCGGTGAGCATCTGCACCGGATCGGACAGATCAGGGAGAACCTCAGACGGTGGTGCTGATGGCTCGATGGGGATGTCGGGCAGGGGATGCTGGTCGACCCAGGTGGCGATGGCGAGGCGTTCGGTGAGGGTTCGGGCGGCGCGCCAGTCGCGTTTGAGCAGGCCCAGGATGGTGTTTGGTGGGTGGGTGGTGGCGATGTGGTCGCAGCGGGCGTGGATGTGGTCGTTGGGTGGGTGGTCGGGGATGCCGAGTTGGTTGTCGGTGCGGCATTCGCCGCAGAGGCCGTCGTCGCTGCGGCGTGGTGGGATCGGTCGGCTGTCGGTGAAGGCGCGTCCGATGCCGCAGGACACACAGGGCAGTGCGTGGGTGTTGCGCGTTGTTTGGCGGTCGTAGTCGGGTTCCTCGGAGTCGGGATGGCGGTCTTCCCATGGTCTTTCGCGGTAGTAGCGGTGCGGGACTCCGTCGGGTTTGGGTAGGTGTTCGGGGTCGGTGTCGACGTCGCCGCGGGTGTCGAGGTAGTCCTGGTATTCGCGTGCGGCGGTGATATCGGTGTCGGGGCATGGTGGCCGCTGCAGTGTGCGGTCGACACGGTCGGGGTTGTCGCGTGCGGCGCGCCGGTGTTGGTCGCGCCGGTCCGGTGTCGCGATGTCGTCGGCGGCTGGTCGGTAGACGTGCGGGTCGCTGGTGGGTGTGCAGGCATGGATGAGGGCGCGGTGTTGGGGGTATTGGTCTGCGGCCCACCGCAGTCGGGCGACGGCGACGTTGAAGTGGTTGCGGTAGAGGGTGGTCGCGACGTGTTCGATGATGTCGCGTTGTTCGTCGGTGAGGGTGTCGGCGAGGTTGCGAAAGGCGCGCTGCGCCGCTGCCATGTCACCGGTTTGGATCAGGGCGGCGATGGTTGCGGCGCTGTCGAATAGTGGGTTTTCGGCAGTGGTCTGTGGTGGCCGGATCGGTGGGCGCGGTGACGGCTGTGCAGTGGTGTCGTATTGCGAGGGATCGTGTGGTTCGGGACCGGGGTGGTGCTCGGGCGGGGGCATGGCGGGCTCCGGGGGGCGTTGGGAATCGGGTGGGTCGGGGCGGGTGAGTTCCTGGAGGAGTGCATCGATACGCCAGGCGAGGGCGTTGGTGAGTTGGTCGGGGCGCAGGGGTGTGGTGTCGTCGGGTTGGGCGGCGAGGATGAGTTCGTGTGCGGTGGTGAGGAGTTCGTGCGGTGTCCAGTCGGTGCTGGTGGCGCGGTCTATCGCGGCGACCAGGCGCGGCCATGCGGGGTCGTTGATGACGCGGTGTGCGGTGTCGTCGCCGATGATTTGGTGGAGTTCGTTGGTCCAGTCGGGTGTGAGGTTGTCGGTGTCGGTGGCCTCGGCGGCGACGAGTTCGAGCTCGAGTCGCGACCACAGGGCCGCGGCGGGCATGTCGTCGGGCAACGCTCGTTGTGCAGTGGCGCGGGTCAATCGGGTTTCGATGTCGATTCCGGATCGGTCGGCGACCTCGATCTTGTCGGCGAGGATCGGCCACCACGGGTCGGTGAGGATGCGGGATTCGAGGCGCGCGACCAGCGGAGCCCACTTGTTGGCGGGCAAGTGGATATCGCCGAGGGTATCGGTGACGCGGGCGTCGAGCAGGTCTTGGTGTTCGCGTTCGATCTGGGTGTAGCGGGCGGGTCCGGTGGGGCGCGGATCGCGGTCGTCGATGTGCAGGGAGGCCCGCCACACGGCAAGATCCTCGAGCAGTCGCGGGTCCGGCCCGATGAGTGGGCGTGCCCAGTGCGGTGCGGACGCGGGTGTCCAGGTGTGGACGTCGTCACGGATTTGTGTGGCGAGATCGGTGACGATGCGGGCGCGGGCAGCGAGTTGGGTGGAGTCGAGTTCCGCGTGGAGCCCGCGCGGGATCCCGGACGCCCACGGCAGGGGCGCGTCGGTGGTGGAGTGCGCGCCGGAGGGATCCAGTCGCCAGTCCAGCACGGCGGCAACATCATCGGCGGAGTCGAGTTCACGGGCAGCCGCGGCGGTGCGCAAGGCGCTGATCGGGTCACGCCCGGACAGCGCGATCATCGCCAGGTGCTGCCGCAGCACCGGGTAGGCGGGGCTGTCGGTGAGGTTCGCGCGAATCGCTTCCGCGGCGGTGTCGAGGCGTTCGAGTCCGTCGGCGCCGAGGGCGTTTTCGGCGGCGACACCGAGGGTGTCGAGGTAGATGTCGAGTGCGCGTCCGATTCGCTGGTGCGGAGCCAGGGCGTCGCGCAGCATGGTGTGCGCGGACTTTTGTGCGCCGTCGCGCCCGAAAATGCGCACCATTAGTTCCACGGCGGTGCGCGGATAGGCGGCGGGTTCGGACCAGAACGAGCCTTCCGAACCGTCCAACGCGGTCGGTACGTAGGCGTGGTTGGCGTGGATTCCGCGGGTGAGTGCGACGTAAAGCTGTTGCAGGGATTCGCCTCCGGTGAGCGCGACATGACACGAGTCGGCGGTGATTCCTTGCGCGGAATCGATCGTTGTCGCGTACCCGAGACGCACATGGGTGGCCACATAGTCGACGGGAAGCCGCACACTGTGACCGAGTTCGTTGTCCGACCGCAGACGTTTCACGGTCAGACTTCCATCCGAGTGCACAGCGGTGACGGTCCAGGCGTAGCCGTTGCGGACCCAATCGTTGTCGCCGACTTGCAGTCGCCGGTTGTTGCGGCGGGAGCGAATCGTGTCCCCAACCGAGGCCCGGAGGCCGTCGGCGAGAACGCATTCCTCGCTCACTACACCGCCGTCGCGGGTGATGCGGTCGGCGCGAGCGCGGGCATTGAGTTCGGTGACGATGTCGTGGGTGGCGGCGAGCATGATGGTGTCGCGGACCGGCGAGGTGGTCGGTGATCCAGGCGGTGTAGGCGTCGTCGTGGGTGGCGCCTTCGTGCCCGGCGTGGATGCGGCCGTTGTCCAGATACCAGCCCAGCGCTGCCGGATCACCCTCGCGCAGTTGCAAACTGGCGGTCGCTTCGGCGTTCGAGGCGAACCGCACGACGTGGGTGAGTGTCATGGTCGCTTCGGGTGCGGCCGCGTCCATGTCGGTGTCCGCGCCGCCGGCTTCGATTGATGCGAGCTGGTGTGGGTCGCCGATGCAGCGGATCGTGGCGCCGCGGTCGTGCAGGAATCGCAGCAGGCGTAGGCGTTTGAGGTTGCCGATCTTGACGTGCTCGTCGACGATCACCAGCGTGTCGGGGTCGATGTCGAGGATCCATTGCGGCAGCGACGGCGGCTGCTCGCGGTCCAGGGCGAGGTTGTCGGGGCTGGGTGTGTGGCGGTCCAGGATGTCGAGGACTTTGTCGACGGTTTCGACCCGTGCGCCGATCGCTTTGCCCAACTCGGCGGCCGCGGACGCGGTTGGTGCCAACCCGAGGACCCGGCCGCCGCTGGTGTGCCAGGCGTCGGTGAGCACGGCCATCGCGGTGGTCTTGCCCGTTCCCGCCGGCGCGTTGGTGGTGCGTACTCGCAGATTCGAGGAGGCGAAACCCTCGACTACGCTGATCTGCCCGGCATTGAGCGGGCGTTCGGGATTCCGGGTGTTGTAGCGGTCCACGGCCGCGGTGACGAGATCGGGTCGGAGTTGACGTGCGCCGGGCTGCAGTGACATCTCGATCAGCTGCCGCTCGACCGACAACGTCCGCGCCGAGGTGTAGATCTGCGCGCCCGAGGACGTGTACACACTGGTCCCGTCGCGGCGCGCCAACAACACTGGGACCGTTCGCAGTTCGGGTTCATCGGCGAGGTCGGGGTCACCGCGAGCCACCGTGAGTGTTGGGGAGATCGTTTCGGTGAGAACGGCTTCCGCGACCTGTTCCCACTCTGGCCCGTTCACGTGTCCGCGGAGTTGGCGTTCGATTTCGGCGCGCAGATTGTGGCGCTGCCACGTCGATCGGTGCTCCGAAACGACCTCGATGACGTGCTCGGCGGTGCGAGTGATCCAGTCTGCGGTGATCGCGGGGCGGGCGGTTCGGATCGGATTCAGGGCCGCGGTGACCATGCGCGCTACCGCGTCCCGGCCCCCGAGCAGGGCAACGGCCTCGGCCCGCCATGCGTGGCGCTGCTCGGCCAGTGACCGTAGGGCGTGCTTGATCGGGCGGGTTTCCAAGGTCGCGCGCTCGGCGAGGTCGTAGATTTCGCCGGGGGTTGGTTCGCGTCCGCGTGCCTGTTGGAACTCGGCGGTGAGCTGGCCGAGGCGGGTGGTGATTGTGGTATCGCGGCGCGAGAACGTGGTGATCAAACGCTGTGGGATACCGACGATTTCGCGGATCGGGCGCTTGGACGGATCGGGTGTGGGGCGTTCGGCGAACTCGACACCCACCAGGTCCTGCATATGGTGTTCCAGGCGGGTGTTGTAGATCTCCGACACGGTGACCACCGCCTGGTAGATCGCGGCGCCATCGAGGGTGCGCCATTTGCCGTCGAGCGTGCGGACCCGGTTGGCGATCACCACGTGGGTGTGCAGGTCCGGATCCCCGGCACGGCTGTCGCGATGGGTGAAACAGGCGGCGACGATGCCCTCGACATCGACTTGGCGCACACCGTTGCGGCCGAGCCGGGTGAACACCGCATTGCGTTCGAGCCAGACGAGTGCGTCGCGTACCGCGCGCTGATGCGCGAGCTCGATCTTGCCCGCTACCGTCCGCGGAGCCAGCGCCCACAGCACCGAGACGCTCTTGACGGGTGAGAAAGTGATATCGAAACCCGCGACCGCGACGGTATTCGGGCGCGAGTTTCGTGCCACCCACCCCGACAATTCCCGCGCATCCAAGGGTGCACGATCGTAGGTTTCGCAGAACATTTCGAACGCGACACGGGTCCGAATTAGTGCACGTTCGTCGTCGGAAATAGCGTCATGCGGGTCGAATCCGTGCACGGAATTGTGTTTGGCGAACGCTTTCGCGCACCGTTTCCGGAACTCGGAAACCTCCGCATAAACCCGGAACGGGTCACCTAAACGCGACGCTCGATCGGCGGCGCGCGCCGCGTCTTTGTGCTTGGCGCCGAGGTACATCTGCTCGTCGTAGACGCGGGCTTCGATCACGTCCGCGTTCGGGTGACGCCCCAGTCCGAGCAGTGATTTCAGCTGTTCTTCGGTGACTTCCTCACCGGGTTGGATGCCTAAGGCGGCCAGGCCCGTGCCGTGCCAGCGGCCCGGAGCTTCTCCGTGAGCGGAGTAATAATCGGCGAGGCTGGAACGGCCGCGAGCCGACACGTCATTCGCGGCGACATTGCGCAGATAATATTGATACCCATTGCCCGCCGCGACTTTATGAATCGTCGCGGTCACATATCCATCAAGCACCCCACCGGCCATTAATGCCAGCGGTTGGATTTGACTATTTTTTTGTCAAATCAAGCGAAACCGCTGGTCGTTACCGAATTGTTACCTCAGATGCAAGAGGTCTGCTTGTGGAAATGAGGGGGAGTGGGGTGGTGAGGGTGGAAGTGAGGAGGAGGAGAGGTGGTGGTGTGGGTGGGGTTGCGTGGTGGTGGTGTGCGGATGGAGGTGAGTGTAGTTGTGGGCGTTGGAGTGTGGGTGGGGTTGCGTGGTGGTGGTGTGCGGATGGAGGTGAGTGTAGTTGTGGGCGTTGGAGTGTGGGTGGGGTTGGTGATTCGGTGCGGGTTGGTGGTGGCTGGTCCGTTGGGGGAGTGGGCGCCGCGACGGACCGTGGTCTCGCGAGGCGCCGGTGATCCCGGGCGGCGGGGAGTCGCTGTGCGCGAGCGGTTCTGGTCCATAGCGCGGCGGGCTCGGTGGCCTCCACCACGGCGGATTGGAAGGGGGTCGGTGGTTGGTGTCCGGTCCGCCGCAGGAGCGCGACACTGCGGCGGACCGGGAATGTGAGACCCGTTGTAGGCGGGCCGGTGTGGAGACGAGGAGGGGTCAGGCGGCGGTGCGGTAGAGGTCGCGGCAGTCGCCGCAGAGGTCGTCGATGTCGATGTCGCGACCGGGGGTGTGGCAGGAGCAGCACCGTCCGGTCCGTAACTGCACCGCAGTCAAGGTCCTGATCGGCGTGCTCGATGCCGATGGTTGCGTGGCTCGGTCGCGGTAGGCCATGACCAGCCCGGCCACGGTCCGGGTGGAGCGTTGCTTCAAGTCGCACAGCAGTGCGGGGGCGGCGGCGGGGTAGTGGTCGGTGAGGTGCTGGCAGTAGGCGGCGACTTCGTCGGCGAGGGTGAATCCTCCCGGGAGTGGCGCGATTCCGGTGCGGTCGTGGTCGCGGCAGTGCTGGCAGAGTCCGTCGTCGCTGAGGCGGTGGCCGGTGGTGTCGGTGCGGAAGTGGTCGCTGCAGGCGCGTTCGCCGAAGCAGTGCACACACACCCACCCTTGCAGTGGTGCCAGGGTGGTGTGGTCGTAGTCCAGGCCGTTGCCGTTGGGTAGGTAGGCGGGTCGGTCGTCGTCGCGGATGTCGAGGCCGGTGCGGGTGCGGGCGATCGCGTCGGTGTCGAAGTCGTCGCGGGTGCGTTCCCCGGCGCGGTCGCGTTCGGCGCGGACCTGCTCGGCGACCTGGCGTACGTAGTGCCGATCCCATGGTGAGGGTTCGTAGGGGTGGTCGGTGTCGCGCAGGAAGCGGGTGCGGATGTATTCGGTGATGATCCGGTCCTCGTGCGCGGGACGGCGTTTGGTGGTGATCGCCTCGATATGTTCGGGCCGCCGCCTCGCGCGTTTGGCCGCGATCTCGGTGCCGGTGGAGGGTTCGCGGTTGAGTACCGGTGTGTCGTCGGTGGCGAGCACCCGGCGGAGGGGGGAGTCGATGGCGGTGAGGGGCACGGTCGTGATCCAGCGGGGTTGCTGCTCGGTGGGCCGGTAGAGGCCGGGGTCGGTGCGGGTGACGAACATGTCGAGCCACGTCCGAAGGTCGGGGTCGGCGCGTCGCCACAGCGAACGCAGTTGCGCTTGCGCACTCAGGTAGGGGGCGTGGGTGAAGGTGTCGGCGAGGCGGACGAGGAGGTGGAGGTCCTCGGTCGTGGCGAGGGTGGTGAGGGCGTGCTCGAAAGCGTCTCGGGCGTCCTCGTGTAGCCCGGCTTCGAGTTGCCAGTTGATGTGGGTGATCGCGTCGAGGAAGGACGGGGATGCGGTGTTGGTCAACGGTTTGCCTTTCGTGCGAGCGGAGATGACCTATCCCCGTTGGGACGTGACATTCCACAGGGATGGTTGGCTGGCCGGGCGGTCAGCCTGAGGGCGTTTTCGACCGGGGCGGTGTTCGGCGTGGTGGGGAACGCGCCGGGGCGTGCACCACCGAATTTCGAGCCGGGACCGCGGCGTGCGTGCGTGGGGTGAGGGAAATTCGGTGGTGCCGGGCGCGGGCCCTGCCGTGTCGAGCGACGCTCTGGTAGCCCTCGGTTCGGGCTGGACGAACGGCCAGACGGGCATCCCGCCCACCCGATGACTCCCGCTCACCTCCTACGAGAGGTGAGCGGAAGCATCATCGGGTCAGAAGCTCGGCTCCTCACCGGTACCGGCGAACGCCGGTTCACGCGAGCCGGCCGACGCCCACGGATCATCGGAGTTCGCGCGGGAGCTGATGGTGGTGTCGGTCCTAGAGTTGGTACGCCGGTTGGCTTTGGTTACCGTCGCCGTGGCGAAGCGCATCGATGCGGCGACTTCGTCGGCGTCGAGTTCGACGACGGTGCGCTTGTCGCCTTCGCGGGTTTGGTAGCTGCGTTGCTTGAGTCGTCCGGTCACGATCACTCGTGCACCGCGGGGCAGCGACGACTCGGCTATGTTCTCGGCGGCCTCGCGCCAGATGCTGCACGGCATGAACAACGGATCCCCGTCGGTCCATTCGTTGGTGGTGCGGTCGAGGTAGCGTGGGGTCGAGGCGACGGTGAAGTTCACGACAGCGACGCCCGCGGGTGTGTATCTCAGCTCGGGTGCGGCAGTGAGATTGCCGATGACGGTAATAACCGTGTCTGCGGCCATGATGATCCTCCAAGGAGTGTAGTGGACAGTGGTGTTCCCGGATGCTCTGGGCAGCAGGGGATTTGAGGAACGCCCGCGGGCTCCTCGCGCTCACGGGTTCAGTGAGGGGTGTCGACGACAGTTCGCCGTCGCGTTCCGCGTGAACGACCCGTCGGTATTGGCGAACCTGCGGGAACGGGCGTGAACCTCGGCGCGGGCGCGGCAGCCCGATTCCGATGACGGTGATTACGGCACGAAGGCCTGGGGCCTGCCGCCAATGGCGGTTGCTTCGCCAGTTCCCGACCCGACTCGAATGGTGTTGGTGAGAAACAGGAATCGGGCACACCTGCGGCCTCTACGCAGTTGGTGAGGTGAGGGGGATCGGTACCTCCAGCCCCGCCGATCTGGCCGTGGGTTCAGGCGGCGATATCGATGTCGTGGTAGTCGAGGTCTCCGGCGGCGGCTTGTTCGACGTCGGTGAGGGTGAAGTCGAGTGTGGCGGCGGCTTCGGCGAGGAAGTGCAGATAGCGTTGTGTGGCTTCGGAGTTGGTGCGCCACAGGGTTTTGTCGAGACCGGTTTCGTGCTTGGCGATGATCAAGGCGGTCACGATCACCCACGCCCGTGCTGGTGTCGCGGCTTTGATGGCGTTGACCAGAGCCTTGGTCGTGCCGCCGACCCCGAGTACATGCAGCACCTTCCGTAAGACTGGGGTGTCGAGTTCGTGGGCGAGGGATTCGGCCACGAACGCGGCGGCCTGGTTCGGCGGGGTGCGGCGGGTGAGGAACTTGACCAGTGTGGCGTCGCGGCGTTCGGCCGCGGCCTCACCTCGGATGTTGAGCTCCTCGACGCGGGCGCGGTCTTGGCGGGCCTGCTCGCGCTCGGTTGCCGCCTTCTGCACTGCCGCGGCGGCTGTCTCGCTGTCGCCGGTGTCGGTGGCGTTGGTGGGGTGCAGCTGGAAGCCGCTGTCGGGCAATTGATCGGCGGGCAGGTAACACAACGGGATCCACCGGTCCCGGGGTTCGACGGCGCTGGCGTGGAGCAAGCCATCGGCGGGGGCCGCGTCGGGATTGTCGCGGGTGTGCGGGTCGACCGCGGCCGGGTCGATGATCGCGCCGGTGTTCTTCTCGACGAGTTGCCCGTTTGCCTTGAGATGCAGGTACACCACCCAGCGGGTCGGGTCGGTGTTGATCTGCTCGATCGTGACCGGCTCGCCCTCGGCATCCACGAGCCATTCTGCGGGGATGAACGCGGCGTCGGCGCGGCTGGTGTCGGGTTCGTGGTCCAGGATCCCGAACCCGTGTCCGGCGTAGAGCAGTGCGGCTGCCATCCGGGCGCGCTGGGCGGCGCGTTCGGCGAGGATCCGTTTGACCTCGATGGCGAATCCCGCCCGTGTGGAGCGGTTCAATCGTTGCACGGCGTCGGTGTCGCCGAGGGCTTCGTAGTGGCCGATGACGGCGAGTTCGTCGAATCCGAACTGCCCGGAGTCCAGCAGCGCTGTCGCGGTGGGTGATGCCGCGATCTTGGCTTGGTTCCTGACGTCCTCGCGGCTGGTCTGCAGTGCCTTGGCGACGCGGGTGACGCTCGCGCCGAGGTCGAGCATGAGCGCGACCCCGGCGGCGTGGTCGGCCTTGGTCAGTGGGATGCGGCGGTTGAAATTGATCTGGCTCAGGGTGCGTTCGACGCGGCGTTCGTTGGCGGTGAGCCCGGTCGGGGCGGTGGTGATGAACACCGGAATCCACGCCAGCTTCAGGTGGCGGGCGATGAGGATGCGGACCTGACCGTCCTGGGCATGCACCGATCCGTCGGGTTCGCGGGTGGCGTTGATCGGATCCTTGACACCGAACTGCTCGATCGAGGCGACCTGGTCGGGATGGTCGGTGATGACGAAACTGCGGCGCACGTTCTCGGCGATCACCACCTCCTGTGGCGGCATCCACACCGCCTCGATCACCGGCAAACCCGCCGGTGACCCACCGCCGCTGCTGGCAGTCTCGGTGTCGGGGCGGGATTCGGGTTCGGTGGTGTCGGGGTCGAGGACCGCTGTGGCGGTGCTGGTTTCGGTGTCGGACATGAACGCTCCTGAGAAATGAACGGCGGGGCAGAGCCATTCGTGGCGAATGGGTCCGCCCCGCCGAAAGCGGGTGCGAGATCCGGCGATCACACCGGTGGTGTGGCCGTGGTCAGGCGGGCACTGCGGCTGGCTGGCGGGCGGCGACGTTGATCGGGCGCAACCGCAGCACCCCGTGGTCGGTGCCGGTGAACGCCCAGTACTTGCCCCGCCAGTGCGGGAACTGCTCGCGCCACTGGTCGAGGACCGTGGAGTCCTCGATCGCGGGGGTCGGGCCGGCCGAGCCGGTGTAGAGCAACTGTTCGTACTCGCGGCCGGTGATGGTCTCGACAGCAGTGATGACAGACATGGGTGATCTCCTATCGGTACTGGCGGATGAGTGTGGTCACAAGCGCACGGAGGCAAGCGATTTTCCGAAGACGGGGGTAACACCGGTCTCGTGCGAAGCGGGACCGGGGACTCGGTGTGACCGGCGGGCTGGACAGCGACGAACCCGCACCGCGGGGACAGCGACGGTGACGTGTGTCGCGGTGTGGCGTTGAGCGCCGCGACCCTGGTGTTGGGTGTTCGGTGGTTCGGGTGAGCCGATCAAGGATCTGTGTCGCGGTGGTGACAAGTTCGGCTTCGCCGTCGCCGATCATCGCGTGGCAGCCCGCCGAGGACGACGAGTAGACCGACCCCGGTACGGCGCATACCGGGCGTGTGAGCCGGTTGGCCCACCGCACGGTGTTTCGGGTCCCGCCAGTGAGTCCGGCCTCGGTCACCACGAGCCCGGAGGTGAGGGCGGCGACCAATCGATTCCTGGCCAGGAACTGCGATTTCGCTGGCGCGGTCCCCGCTGGATATTCGGAGACGAGCAGCCCGGTCGCGGCGATCTCGTCGAACAAACCCGCATGCGGGTACGGGTAGGCGCGATCGACTCCGGTCGCCAGGACCGCGACCGTGGTACCGGAGCGGGCGAGCGCGGCCCGATGCGCGGCGGCATCGACTCCATACGCGCCGCCACTGGCCACGCCTCTGATCAACCGCCCGCGTTGATAACGGCTCACCGGTGGGCTCGTAGTGGGGCTGACGGTGCAGGCCCGGCGTTGGCCCCTGGCAAGCGATTGGGGCGCACTCAGGTCAGCGTGTGCCTGGTCCGAGGTCGATGCCCAGGTCGGCGGCGATGGTGTGACCGCAGTGCGCCAGGCGGCGCACGGTCTCGGGTCGCATCCCGGTGGTCAGGCAGGTCGCCAGCAGGATTGCCATGGAATGGGTTGGGTCTGCGTCGTGGGCGGCCTGTATAGCGATTCCCGCGAGGACGCCGTCGCCGCGGATGTAGGCGCTGAACCCGAGAAGTGTTGCGGCATCGGCCCGGTCGGTGCCGGTGGTCGCGTGCGAGAGCGCCAGCCACAGGCGTTCGGCGGCGTCAGCGTGCTCACCGTCGGCGAGCCCGAACAAGGCGTCGCGCACGACCCGGTCCCGCAGTGCTACCGCCAGGTCAGCGTATTCGCGGGCGGTGGGGTTCGTGCCGGAGTCGGTGTCGGCGATCTGGCGCAGCACCCGTTCGAGCGTTTGCCGGTGATAGGCGTCGGGATCACCAGCGCGGACCGCCGCCGCGTACCGGTCGTGCGCCGCCGCTATCGACTGTTCGAGGTGGGCGGCGACTCGCACGGTGAGTTCGCTGTCGGGGGTGAGGAGATCGGTCAGCTGGGAGCGTGTGGCGCGGATCGGTCGCCCGTGGAACACGTGCGCCGCTGCCACCATTGAGGCTGCCGGATCCGGCAACGTTCCAACGTGTTCGGTGTCGAGCAGGCTCCACCATGGTTCGTTCGCTTCGATTGATCGCACTACCCACGCTCCGGCCAGCAGCACCTGCTGGTCGGCGAGCAGGTGCGCGAGCGCCTCGATCAACCCGGCGTAGCCCCCGGCACCTTCGTGGTGCCGGTCAGGGTCCGGGCGTAGTGGCAGTGCCCGGTCATCGACGATCACCGCCAGTACCTCGCACGAGCCCTCCGTGGCACAGATCCGAGCGACGGCCTCGGCGTATGCGGCCGCCGACCCCGGTCGCTCGTCGCCGTCGCGGTCGACATACAGATCGAACCGTGCCACCGCATCGATGACCGGCGCACCGTTAGGGTCGGGCCCATTCCGTAGGACTGCGATTAGGAGCGAGCGTTCGGGCACGAAGCCGACCATCGCGGGCACTGCCACGATCAATTCGCCGGGATCGTCCACATGCAACGAATCCGCCGAGAAAGCCTGCTCGGCGCGCTCACCAGGATCAGGTACCCCCGCGTCGACGGGCTGGGATGGGGCATCGTCATCGGTGTTGTCGGACATGTGATTTCGTTCCTACCTTTCTGGGTCGGTGGCGCACGGATGCTGGTGGTCACGGATGTGCGGAGACCGGCGCACGGCCGGGACACGGCCGGTGATAGCGGTGCCGAGGACACGGCCGAGGAGACAAGGCCGCCCGCTGCTGCGCGGAGACGCGACCGCTGATCGAGGGGAGGGATCCGATCGCTGTGCACGGACACGACCGCACGGTCGTCCACAGTCGCGAGGCGGGCGCGGATCATTTCCTGGTAGCTGGAATCAGGCTTTTTCGCGGCGGCATCCGATGTCGGCCAGGGTGATCGGGACCGGCCACGTGGCCTGGGGACACCGTCGAGCGATTTGGTGCATGACCTGACGTGCTGCGCCGCCCGTCGGCGATGGCGGGCGGTTACCGGTGATGTGGCAACGCATGCCGCAGTGAATCGGTGCTGTCGGCCTAACACAGCAGCGCACAGGTGTATGCGAGCAGTGGGGACTATGGTTGCTTGTTGACCGGCACAGCCGTTTCGGTGCGTCGGTGT
>NZ_BDBY01000307.1 GCF_001613225.1 Nocardia pseudovaccinii NBRC 100343 | reverse complement strand
CCCCCGCCGAAGAACACCTCTCCACAGTCATGGACACCGCCGGTAAACAACACACCATCGACGAACCAGCCACCGCGAAAGAACCCGACACCACACGCGGTATAGAAGAGGGCGTACCCGAAGACGGGGCAGCACTCAGCACACGCAAAAAGGGCAACGTCACCGTCGGCACCCCCGGAATGCTCGGCCGCGGATTCGACGCAGTCGTCGACGCTGACGTCAATAACTTGGGCGGGGTGCATGCCCACATGCTCGGCCGCTCGGCCAACCCCGACACCGACGCCCAATGCGCCGCACGCGCCGGCCGCAACGAACGCAACGGCAGCTACCGCTTCAACAACACCATCAACGGCGACCTCTACAGCCAGACACACAACACCCACGCCAAGATGGCGATCATGCACTACAAGACCGCTGCAGCCGAACACGCCCAAGCTGTCAGAGACCACACCAAAGCGACCCGTGCAGTCGACACACTCGATCCCACACAATCGGCCAACGCCGACAGCGCCGCCATTGCGGCAGCAAGGGCGAAAGTCGACGCCACAGCCGCCGACATCACCACAGCCCAACAGAAAATCCACACAGCCGAACAACAACTCCACAACCTGACCCCCACACTCCAAAACGAAGCCGCCGAACAGGCCCGCCTCGAACGCGCCAACCGGCGTGCCAACCAACCCCACACACCACCCGCCACAACCCCCCACCACCCCAACGCACCACCGGCCGCCGACTCTCCTCGGACCTCGCACACCCCAGGGCAGGCGCAGCGACCACCCCAACCCATCCCCGCACTGCCTTTCACAGCGCAGGCGTTCGACCCCGTCACCGCCCAACAGCAGCAACTCGACCAACTCGGCACCACCCTGCGCCACCAGGAGCCGCCCACCACCGCGACCAACCAACCCGCTGCCCAGACCACAAACGCGACCACCTCCGAAACGCCATCGGGCACACCCGCCTGGCAAAGCACCGCCGCACCGGGTCGGTCCGACACCAGCGCGGCCAGCACGCCCGCACCTACCCATGCCGCCGCCCCGGTGCCCTCGCGGCCGATCGTCGCAACCAATTCGGCGTTCCTGTCGAGAGCGTCGGACACCTTCCAGGACGAATCCTGGGTCGCGCGTCCCCCTGGCAGCCGTCACGACCCCGCCATGGTCACCGCTGTCGATCCCGACAATCCCATCGGGCCGAGCGCTCGCGTTCCACACCAGGAACCCGCTGCACATAACCAACTGGATACCAACGGGCACAACGAAACCCACGCTTCGGCCGACCAATCGTCAGTATCCGCCGTACCAGCCACGGGCGGGCCCCGGTCGGCACCCGCCATTTCGGGCGAAACAACCAGGGCAGGCTCGCCGCACATAAACGATGGGGTGCCGACGGATTCGACCGACGCACCACGGCAACCACCGACATCCGACTCGCCGGACGAATGGCCCACCGACGACATGATCGCGCTCGTGTCGTTGGCGCGGCAGGGTAACCGCAGTGCCGCCCAGACACTGAACCGACGCCTCGAGCGCGCCACCGCGCAGCGCGTTTCCGCTGCGCTCGGCTGGGACCCGGCCTCTGGCATACCACCGGAGCCGGTTCGGCGACTCGCGTCCACGATAAGCATCATCGCGGTGCATGCCGCCGAACGCGGCCGTTGGGCCGTCCCGCCGGGCCTGGACATCGGCGATTGGCTGTTCGAGGCGGCACGGAATACGTTGCACGACAATTTCGCTCAGTTCACGGTCGGCCAACGTCAACTCCGCACCGACGCGGCGGACTCGGCGCGCCACCGCGTCGCTCTCACCGACCGGCAGGCCGCCGAGATCGACCGGCTCACGCGGCAGGTGTGGGCTCGGGCTGAAGAGTCGGCTTCGCCGGAGCACACGGGGTATGAGCCGATCGATCCACGTGCGTACACCGCCGACGACCCGTTGCGAATCCAATTCGGAACCGAAGTGTTTCGACGCGCCCTGGCGACCGTGAAAGGCCGCACCGAGTACAGCGAACTCGAAATCGACGACGAACAGCAGCTCGCACTGGAGATCACCGACCAGGTCTTCCGCACCGCCGGGCATCGGTTCCGCGCAACGCCCGAGGCGGAAATCGGACGGCTGCTCGCCATCGTCTGCGGAAATACGATCCACGATCACCTGGAATCCGCTCGGCTACTGCAACGAATCCTGCATGCCCTCCCGGAGAAAGTGCGCACCGGTCGGCACGGGCGCCATCTCGCTCGCGCCGACCGACCCGAGCTCCGACGGCGCCTCGCCGCCCTGGAAGAAGCGAATCCGACCCAATATCGGTGCCTGGTACTCCGGCACGTGCGCGGGCTGTCGCCCATGGAGACGGCCGAGGCAATGGGGTGCGGCGTCAGCGTGGTCGATGCCATGGAGTATTACGCCGCGCATGCGATCGCGGAAGTCCCTGCCGCACAGATTCCGTCGTACCAAGAGACACCGCACGACAACGCAGCACCGACGGTCGGCGATCGGACCAGCACCGATGACTCGGCCGAATCGAGCGAGGCCACGTCCACCGGGAAGCGAAAAGACCGTGATCTGACCGATCATGAGATCCGGGTACTCGCCCGGATGGCCACCGGCGGCGAAAATGCCGAAATCGCACAAGACCTCGACGTATCCGTCAATGTGATAAAGACGAATGTCAAGAATATTCTCCGGCTGCTCGGTGTCGGCAATCGAACCCAGGCGGTGGCGGCGGCTCTTCGACGAAGAATCCTCGATATCAACGACATTCCGCAGCCGAAGTCAAGGCCACCGCGTCCACTGTTGCCCCAGGAGCTCGCGATCCTCGACCTCGTGGCCGAGGGGGCCAAAGACGATGCCATCGCACGAGCCACCGGCGTGGACACCAAATCGATCAGAGCAGCGCTGGATCGTCATTTCCTGGAGTTCGGCGTCCGGGACCGGACCGCGGCCGTGGTCGAGGCGTTTCGCCGGGGAGACCTCTATCTGGATCCGGTCCCTGCCCCCGGTACTCCGCTCGACTCGGTTATCGAAAATCCGCATCCAGCCGACGAAATCGTCGATGACACATCTACACCCGCCCAACCGACCATTCCGCCGACACCGACAACGGAAATCGACCGATCCGAAGCGTCCCACCGCTCGCGACCGAGCGATCGAGAACGCCAGGTGCTTCGTCTGCTGGCACAGGGCCTATCTGCAACGGAAGTCGGTGCGGCACTGTCCTTATCGCCCCGCACGGTCCACAGCTACCTCGAACGCACCGGACAAAAGTTCCACACCAGCGGAATGATCCCCACGATCTTGGCGGCCGCCCGGGCAGGACAACTCGACGATGACACCGAGCCGCTCGAGCCGGTGGAGCTGTCGGGTGACGAAGCCGAGGTCGTTCAGCTGGTGGCGCTGGGCCGGACGAACCGGGCCATCGCGACCGTGGTGGGATCGGACCGGGTGACGCCACTGCTCGCCCAGCTGTACGAGCGGCTCGGTGTCGATACCAGGGTCGGCCTGGCATTGGCGGCGCAACGCCGAGGACTGCTCGCCGGTTCCGATCCGGGGCCGATCGACATGCCGAAGCGCACCTCGAATGCCGCGGCCCGCCACACCGGACCCGCCGCCGCGCGGGTCGGTTCACCGACGGGCCCCGCAGCGGCGACGTCCCCCGATCCCGCTGCCCTGCAACAACTTCGCACCGAGTTGCGCCGGGCACGCGTACCCGCCGAGACAACCGAGCTCGCACAGCTGTTGGATGTGGACCCGTCGCTCCTCCGCCCTGGACCGATGCTGCTGGCTCTGTACACCATCCAGCAGCAGATCCGAGGCGCGAGAATGGCGCCACCGGCCGTCGCCGCGGTGGCCGAACCGATCACGCGATGGATCCGATCCTGGCTCGAACTACACGAGGTCACCGAGACCGCGACCAGGCAGGGGGCGCAGGTCATACGGGCTGATCCGGTTGTCCAGCGGGACTTGGCGAATCGGAACAAACAGCTGATAACTCAACTGGTCCGAGCGCTCGGACTGTCGCGACAGGGACCGATCGGCCACACACCCGAGGCCGATCCACTGACTGTGCTGCGTCAGGTTGTCGATGCGACAGGGTCCCCGGCGATCAGTCGTCTCATCGATATGGTCGCGGCATTCCTCGCCAATTACGACAGCGCGGAAGCGGCGCGCACTTTCGATGTCGTGCAGGTGCGGGCGATCCGTCGCAGATTGGCCGACGCGCTCGCATGCGCACCGCATGAGGTCGATCGCGCACAGCTGCTGGCGCTGGGGCTCAGTCCGGCGGAGGTGGACCGAACGCCTACCCGGTCCGATATTGCCGAATTGGCCGGGGTGCGCGAAACATTCGTCGACCAAGTGCTGGACAGCGACGAGCCGACATATTCCGAGCCAGCGCAGCGGGTACTGATCGCGGCGCAATGGTTGGACTGCCTCGACTCGTTCGAAGATGTCGTCGATCCCGCCTTCGTCGATCAGCGCTTCGTCGCGCCACGGATCGTCGACGGCACGTTCGCGCCGGTCCGGTTTCGGCCGCAACCGCGCATGACCGACGTGGCGAACAGCATCGGTATGCCACCGTCGACGTTCAGCCGGGCATTGCGCGGGGTCGGCAGCCCCGGCCGGGTGCGTCAGGCACGAGCCGCCGCCGACGAGCTCGACCATTGGTACCACCAGACCGGGCCGACCAGCACCGAAGCGCTCGGCCGCAACCCCGATGTCCGCACGTACACCGACGAGCGCGGACTGCACTCGGACGCCGAGCCGACGCCCGCGCCCGCGAATGGCAGCACCCTGAGCAAAGCCGCTGCCGGGGCGCCATCCGGTGTCACGACGGCGGCGCGGATCCCGTCCGCGCCCGATTTGCCGGAATCCCCCGTGCCACGTCCCGACGCGGAGGCCGAAAAGTACGTCAAACAGGCGATCGCGGCGGACCTGTTCCTGACCTACGGAATCGAGGTACTCGGCCTGGACCAGCCGACGATTTCCATCGATACGGCGATGTCGATCCGAAATGCGATCGTGGACGAGTTGGCCCAGAACGGGCCGGTGCGGATAGACGCGATAATCGTCGCGCCTCTGGAAAACGGCACCTACGCCGCCGCCGGCAAGATACTGGACGGCCCGGAGCATATTGTTTTTCTCAACAAGACATACTTCGGACACCCGGAGAACTTCCGAGACGAATTCGAACGAAAGGTCGCAGCGCGCTGGTTGAACGGACCGACCGGCAATCCCGCCTATGATCTCATTCGCCACGAAATCGCCCATCTGCGGGATCCGCATCATCTGTCGAAAAGCCCTGACCCGCCGTATGCCGACCTGGTCGCGAAACGCACGGCAGGCACACTACATCCAGATGCTCGCTTCGATCGACGTCGTGACTACACCGGTTGGCTCGAGGCAAAGGCATTCGGCTTCCTCTACACCCATTTTGCGGGACTGAAGCAGGCAGGCGCCATCCCTGCGGAAACCCGGTTCAACGATTGGCTGGATCTGCTCAACGGTTACAGCCGAGAACTGAAGCAGCCCGATGACGACAGTCGGCGCCGGATATTTTCCGATGCCGAAAAGAACACGCTGGGTGTAGCTGAGCCCGCCCTCGGCGATCGGCCCGTCTTCAACCCGAGGGAGACGCTCGCAGAGGCGAACAATGCGTTCGGCAATAGCGCGCCCGACGATTTCACGCATCCGGTCTACGCGCTACAAGCGCTCATGCGCGGGGTCCCGGTAGCGCGAGTATGGCGAGATGCGAAGCAGCGCAACGACCAGGTGGCCGAGCGAGCAGAAGATCGCGGACCGGTACCCGCGGCGTCCGGGTTTCAGGCGAGTATGCGTCCCGACGGGGTGCTGGTCGGGCTGAGCCGGAGATGGGGTGACCTGGATCCCGATCAACAGCATGCACAGAAGACCGAAACCCCGGTCTTGATGGCGGTGGGCCGGGATGGTCGACTGAGCTTCGGCTTGGACGAGTTGGTCCACCTGGTGGATCGTCAGCTGGCCGAAATGTGGGGTGCCAATTCCCGCAGTCATGAATCCGATAGCGGCGAACCGCTGTCCGGATTCTCCGAATGGGACTGTGCGCCCGCCGGTGAGCTGGCGCAACGATTGCGCGTGGTGTCCGAAATGTCTTGGGAGCGGGCCGAACTCCTGCGCGGCGTACGGCAGGCACTTGCCGCGCCCGATGGTCCGGCCGAACTGCTCGGTCTCGGTGCCTGGGCCGAGACCGGTGCCGCGCAGGCATACCTGGACATCGCCGACCTGCGTACCCGGGTTCAGCAGGCACTTTCCCGCCCGGATATCGGAGACCGGGCGCGCGCCCAGCTACACGCACTGTCGAGTCACATCGATGCGATCACACTGCAATGCGGCTATCTCGACACCGCATTGGCCACCGCGCGTGCCCGAGCTGAGCAATTGGCGGTGGGGTACGTTGCCACGGCCCGGGGCGGACTGGCGCTGGGACCGTACGGACGGATCGTCGATGGCGACCGGGTGGAGCTGTTCGAAGGGCGGGACCAACCGTCCGCGGCGACCGAAATGCTGCGGAATATGTTGCGGCAGCAGGGAATTCCTGTAGTAACACGCCGGGTTCGAGTAGATCCGACCGGGCGGGTCCTGGTCGAAGACCTCCCGGAATCGGTGCGCACGTCGATCGCCCACCGCCAGGATCGGCTGTGGCGGCTAGGCACTCGCACCACCGACACTCAACCGTTGCCCGCACCTGAATCGCCGTGGCAGCCCGGTACGACGAATCAATTGCCGCAGGCGCTGCCCGCGTGGGGTGCGCGGATCACCGACGCACAGCGCAAGCTCGCGCGCACCGCGGCCGTCCGGCAGCGACTGTTCCCCGCGCCGGTCGATCCGGACCGGATGACCGCGGCGGACACGACGAGACAGCGCACATTGCTGGCGCGCCTCGAGATGCTCACCGAGTACCTGGACACAATCAGCGTGCAAGCCGCGGCAGCCGCGGCCGAGCAGTGCTCGGATCTGTTGCCGGGACAACGATTCGGGCACTGGGCTCGCCTCGACGGCAGCCTGCTCACGGTTGTGGCACCGGTGGCCGATCCGGACCAAATCCTGCCGCAACGGACGCGGGAAGCGTTGGCGCAAGCCGGGATTCGGATCGCGTACCGGCATGTGCGGGTCGATAGCCAGGGCCGAGCATGGACTACAGAACTCATCCCCGCGGATCCGATCCAACTGTCTGCGCCAACCGTCGATCAATCCGCGCGATCACTCATCGACAGCGCCGTCGAGTACCTCGATCAGCGCCTCGGCCGCTACGGCGTAACCCATGCGTCCGGCGACCCGATACCCCTGCCGGAGTTGCTCGATAACCGCGACAACCTGGTGGCCGAGCGTGAGCGTGCCCGCATCGCACGAGATCGATGGCGTGCGGAGCGCGCCCGGCTGTCCACCGCCCGCAACGCCACCGAGTCGGCGGCATACGAAGCCGCGACGGAAAACGCGGCACTATTCGAGCGGGAATTCGACCGCTTGGACAGCGAAGTCGCGCGACTCACCCGGCTCGCTTTCGACAGCGCCGCGCCCACACGGCGCGCGGGTCGGGACTTGGCGCGCCGCATGCTCCGATCCGACGCCCGGACGCAGGGTCTGGTCGGCACGGCCCGCACGCCGGACCTGCTGCAGGCCATCAGCGATCAGCTTGTATCACATCTCCAGGCGGTTTCACAGCAGCTCATGGCGGATCTCGACCAGCCCGTCCCCGACGAGGTGTTCGACAGGGATATGGCGCTGGCGGCGATGTTGGAAAACATCAACGATCACCGAAACACACGGTCGCAAGATCCCGACAATACGGATCCTCCGGTCGATACCACTCCGCAGCCTGAGATCGGCACGCACTCGGCATTCGCGCGAGCCGCTGCGCGGCAGACGCTCGAACCTACCCCGCGACAGCGGAATCCGACTGAAGCAGAGCCTGTCGAATTAGCGCCTGCGGACGCGGCTCCCCACGGCGCAGACAAGTCAGCGCCGACTCCGTGGCAGAAGTCGGTTTCGCCTCAGGGACCACAGCCGTCGGATGGTGTGAGACCCGATCAGGCTCTCGATATCGTGGGTGGTAGGCCGAGTAATTTCAGCGAACCGCCGCGGGGCGATCGGTCGGATGCGCTCGACGTGCTGCACGCGTACGGAAGGGACAGAAGGGGCCACGCACACCGGCCACCCGGGGGCGGCAGGCACATCCGCTCGGCGAATGATGGTGGCACCCCGTGGTCCGCGCTGAAACGTAGCACCGACAAGCGATTCCGGCACACACGCGAGACTCCGACCGCGACCCCGGCCACCGAGTCGAACGCGATCGATATCGAACCCGTACTGCCGGATCGTGCCCAGGCGCTGGTGGACCGGCTCGGGCTGAGCCCAGTCCAGTTGAGACAGTTGGCCGGCGGCGCCATTGTCCTGCTGCGGGATCATCTGGGCCCGGACGCGACATTGTTGTCCTTGACGACACCGATGGATCCCGACGACGTGGCCCGGGCTTCGGCCGCCCGCGCCCACGCGGTGGCGCGATGGTGGAACTCGCTCACCCATCCGCAGCAGGCCGCCCTGATCCTGCGGCATCCGCATCAGATAGGTAATGCCGACGGTGTTCCGTACTCGGTTCGGGACGAGGCGAACCGGCGATCGATCATCGACGACATCAAAGGCTTCCTCAAACGCAAGGACAATGCCGATCACACGGGACTCCTTGCCGAGGTGAGGACACCGCTCGGCCTCGGACAGCGCGGCCGCGCACTCTCGCCCGAGCAGAAGGTCCATCTGACCAATCTGGTGAGAACCATCCAGAACCTGGCCGCACTCGAGCGGGACGTACGTGAGTTCGGTTCGCCCCCAGTGCAATTGATCGCATTCGAGGCGGCCGCATACGATGGCGACGGCCGCATCATCGTGTCGATCGACGATGCCGACGAAGCGGCGATCGTGACACGGCAACTCGGCGGCGTGGGTAATACGCTGCTGAAATTACCGAAACGAGTGCAGGCCGGTATCGCGCAGTACGTCGAGTCGGCGCGGCATAATCCGGGCGTCCCGACGGCCACCATCATCGATATCGGTTTCCATCATCCGAACACGATCGAGGAGATCAGGTCCTCGGAACTCGCCGAGCAAGGCGGCTATATCGTGGCCGCCGACATCGCCGCCTACGATGCGACCCGCACCGCCTGGGCGAACCTGCCCGGAGGTGCGGCACGGCCGCGACTGAGAACCGTTGTCGCACACAGCTATGGCTCGACCACACTGTGCTACGCGGGCATCGGAGGACGCTTGGCCGCCCATCTCGATCAGGTGGTGCTGACCGGATCCCCTGGTGCCGGGCCGATGGCTCACGCGGACGAATTCGGCATCGGCGCCGACAACGTATTCGCGGTGGCCGACGACCGCGATCCGGTGACGAAGGCCGGGGGCGCGACCCCGGAGCCGACCGACCGGTACTTCGGCTTCACCCACGGCAGTAACCCGGTCGGTCCCTGGGGTGCGGTCCGGCTCACGGCCGCAATGCCGTCGACCGTCCGCAGTGTCAAGCGGATCCACGGCGGCTACCTGATCTACTTGAAACCGCGGCAGCCGACAATATCGCTGCGCAATGTCGCCCTGGTCTGTGCGGGCAGAGCCGACCTGGCCGAACGTGCGCCGCACCGTCGCGCCGCCGATCCGATCGGTCGGCTGCGCGACCTGCGCTGGTGGCGTGCCAACGAGACGGCACTCGCCGTTGTTATGGGTGACGATGAACCGGAAGGTGCGGCCGAGGCAAACCGACTGGCGGACAACGGAACCCGGCTTGTCGTCGGCCCCCCGGCACTCCCCGCCACGTGGTCGCCGTGGCGGCGACCCGGAGTAGGCGAACTCGATCGCGCGCCCGCGCGCGCCGGTGCCGTATCTGACCTGGCAGCGGCTCTGGACCTGCCCGAGGGCAAGCGTCCGGCCGCGAGCGGCATCGATCGCGATGCACTGGAGGCGTTGCGCGAGCGACGCCGCACGGGGGTGGTATTCGCGGCCGACCCGAATCTGGGCGACGACGCGCACGCCTTCAAGCCGACCGGCAGCCAGCCGAATCCGCCTGCCGAAGAACCGGTTTCGCTGCGACAACTCCTCAGCACGAACAAGCCGTACCGGCGGCTGTACATCTCGAACGCCCTCACCGGCGTGGGTGACAACGTGCAACGGTCGGCGCTCCCGCTACTGACACTGGATCTGACCGACTCACCGATGGCGGCCGGTTTGACCTCGTTCGCGCTGTTCCTGCCACAAGTCCTGTTCGAACTCCCCGCCGGTTATATCGCCGATTTCCACGATCGGCGGCGGACCATGCTCCTCGCGCAGGCCGTCGGTCTGACGAGTACCGCGGCCACCGGCGCGATGGTCCTGTTCGGAGCATCGGATCTCGGCACCGCCCTTGCCGCCGCAACCCTGGTCGAGGGCACCGCGGCCGTTTTCTACCTGCGCAGTCTGCGATCGACGGTCCTGGACCTGGTCACCTCCGCACAGCGGCCACGAGCGAACCGGCTATCCGAAATCGAAGTCGGCATAGCGACTACCGGTGGACGTGCGCTCGGCCCCATCCTGCTGGATGCGGCGAAGTCGTTGCCGTTCATCACCAATGGCGCGACCTACGGGTGGAACCTGGCAACGCTGTTTCGGATGCGCGACTCCTTTCCACCCCATGCCTCGGCGGACTCGCACCGCTTCGGAGATTCGCTGCGTCGCATGGGCGAGGGGCTGCGGACGGTATGGCGGGAACCGTTCCTCCGCGAATATTCCGGTCTCACGATGCTCACCAACGCCAGTTTCGCGGCCCTCAACCTTCGGACCGCCGCCGTGCTCGACGCTGCGTCGGCGCCGGGTCTCGCCGCCGGAGCGGTGTTGGCCGCCTCAGGTGCAGGTGGCGTCGTGGGTGGACTACTGCCGGTCCGGTTTATCGAGAAGGTGCGGGCTGATGTCGTGTATCCAGCGCAGCTAGCCGGTTTCGCCGGTGTCGCCGCGCTGCAGGCGGTCAGCACCGACCCCATTGCGATAGCAGCGGGCGCATTCGGCGTCGCGGCGCTCGGTGTCAGTATGAATGCCCGGGTCGCGGCCTACGATCAGGCGGTCCTGCAGCCGAGTCTGTATGGCCGGGCGACCAGCGCGAAGAGCATGTTCCTCGGAGCAGGCCCGGCAATCGGCGGCCTACTCGGCGGCGCCGTGCTGTCGTCCCAGGGCATCACCCCGGCGGGCTGGATTCCGGTGGCCATCGTCGGCGCCGCCGCGGCCGGAGCTGCCATCCGCAGGCTGGTCAACCGAGGCCGTGGGCTGCTCGGATTCCGTTGGCGCCGAGACGAAGCCGCGCCCGCGAGTACTGCGGAACCGATCCCGGAACCCGTATCCGAGGCCCAGCGGGCACTACCCGACCACGCGGATTCATTCACGCGGGGCCGCGCAGGTACCGACCGCGACTTCGCCGCCGCGGCGCACGCGTATCTGTCGGATCTGATCACCGTCGCGAGGCATCACCTGACGCACGCCGACGATCGCGCCGCAGGACTCGATTTGCTGAGCCGAATCACCGATGTCCTGTCGGTGGTCGATACGCGGCTGGCACTCGGGCAGGCACCGGGGACAGCCCATCACGAACTGCGGCAATTGCACAGTGAACTCACGGCGCTACTCGACGATGCGGCGCAGGACCGCGGCGACGAAATATCGGATTTCGCGTCCTCCCGGCTCGCGCCCGCAACGCCCGGCACGACCGCACTGGACCGAACACTGACGCGGTTGCACCGAGTGGGTCACCCCTTCGGGGATTGCATCACCCGGGTTTCCCGCGCAGCCTGGGCGCTCGGCGTCGACAACGGTGTCCAACCCGTGCCCGGCGAAAACGACTGGGAAGCCCTCGAGGACGCCGTCACCGCACAGCTCACCCCGGTGTACCTGCCGAGCACCCCGACCGCGGGCGATCCACTCGCGTCGATCGTCGAAGCCGTCCGCAACAGGCACAACCGAACCGACAGCGCGGTAGTCCTCGTCGATGACGGCACCGAGATGCACAGCTATCTGGTCACCGAAGTCGACGGCGAGGTTGTCGTGTTCGACACCAACGTCGAGGACCTGGACTCCGACGAGCCGTCGACGCCCCGTGTCCGAACACATGACAAGTGGACGCAGTCCTTCACGCACATCGAGGAAGCCTTCGTCGCCTATCTGAAATCCGGCGACAACAAGCTGATCGCGCGCGACGAGCCCATCCCCGACGCCGCCCGATCATTCCCCCGCCGCGGCCCGATCACCGGTCCACCAGCCGACGCCGACGTGGCCGCCAACGAGATGCAACCCGCCCCGGCAACGGGCGAACAGCACGAATCTACGAGCAGCGGCACGGCCCGTACCGAACCTGAACCCGAGGTACAGGAGAGTCCGCGGACATTCACCGCCGAGGAACTCGAAACCATCGCCGACCTGAAGCGGCAACTGCTCGAGATCGAACCGAAGGCCTTCGGATACATCCGCGACCTGCCGCTACCCGAGCCAGGGGAGCCGTTCGGCGCCGAGTGGGTCAGCAATCGGGGCGCATGGTTCGACGCGTTGTTCTCGGACGAAGTCGAGAAGCTACGAGAGGTGGAGCTCACCGAGAAGGACTACCTCGAGTTGGGGCGGATCCTCGAGCGATTTCCGGTCTATATCACCCTGACCCTGCTCGTCGCAACGGGATTGAAGGTCGAGCAGCTGCTGCATCTTCCCCGAACCAGCCCGGGCTCGCTGTTCTTCAAACAGGTCAAGCGGGTGCAGGGCGATAGAACAACTATCGTCTACAAGTTCCGGACCATGCCGGAGGACGAGCAGGAAAAGCCGAGCAACCGCGATACCGCCGACCGCATCAGCCGGGGGCAGCAGTTCGTACGCGACACCTCGTTGGACGAGCTCCCCCAGCTGCTGGCGATCGCACGCGGCCGGATGCAGTACTACTCGGGCAGGCCGATGCTCGACGGCGACCGCGAGCGGATGCGCAGGGTGCTCACCCCCGACGAATTCGCCTTCTGGGATGCGCACCCGAAGGACGACCTGTGGTCGGCACTGCATTTCCCCGGCTGCCGCGCGCTCGACCCCGATTCGGACGAGTACCTGCGCTCGCGATATCTGGCCGCGCGGCTCTGGTCGATGATCGGCAGTCGACGAGCCGAGGAGTACATGATGCAGGTCGTCGACCGGTACTTGCTCGGAATTCTCCCCGGAAAACTGCGCGAATTGGTGTGGGGCACCGGAACCGATGTGCTCGCCGGTGTCGGCCACATCCTCGGGCGGATCGGCAGCTGGACCCAGCGCATGGCCCTCAGCGTATTTCCAGATCCCGACGCATCGGCGGCAGCCGTCACCGACGGCCCAGCAGATGATCGAGCACCTGTCCCGGCGCGGGGTGCGATGCCCCCTGGTGCCGACACAATGGCGGCCGCCCTCGGCATCAGCCCGCAACGTGCACGCGAAATCTGGGTGGACCAGGCGATCGCCCCGGTGCACGGCGGAGCGAACCCCATGGTGCTCACCGGGTTCGGTCCGGAAGACGCCGGACGCCGGGACTGACAAACTCCGCCGACACCGGCAGGTGCTGCCGAACACGAGCGAAGGGCCGGACGGGACTAGGGCTAGGCTTCGGACCGAAGGGAACAAGGCCGAATGGAGAGGGCTGATATATGGCGTCCGCAACAGCATCCGCACAGATCGGGGTTACCGGCCTGGCGGTCATGGGTAGCAATATCGCCCGGAACTTCGCCAAGCACGGCTACACGGTGGCACTGCACAACCGCAGCATCGCCAAGACCGACGCGCTGCTTGCCGAACACGGCGGCGACGGCAACTTCGTGCGCACCGAGACGATCGAGGAGTTCGTCGCGGCCCTGGAGAAGCCGCGCCGAGTGCTGATCATGGTCAAGGCGGGCGACCCGACCGATGCCGTCATCGAGGAACTGGCCGCCGCGATGGAGCCCGGCGACATCATCATCGACGGCGGCAACGCGCTCTACACCGACACCATTCGCCGCGAGGCCGCCATGAAGGCGCGCGGGTTGAACTTCGTCGGCGCGGGCATCTCCGGTGGCGAAGAGGGCGCGCTCAACGGTCCGGCGATCATGCCGGGCGGCCCCAAGGAGTCCTACGAATCCCTCGGTCCGCTACTGGAATCCATTGCCGCGCAGGTGGACGGCACGCCTTGCTGCACGCATATCGGACCCGACGGCTCCGGGCACTTCGTCAAGATGGTGCACAACGGCATCGAATACGCCGACATGCAGCTGATCGGCGAGGCCTACCACCTGTTCCGCGACGCGCTCGGCTTCGACGCCAAGCAGATCGCCGATGTGTTCACGCAGTGGAACTCCGGCGAACTCGAGAGCTACCTCGTCGAGATCACCGCCGAGGTGCTCGAGCAGGTCGACGCGAAGACGGGGCAGCCGCTGGTGGATGTCATTGTCGACGCGGCCGAGCAGAAGGGCACCGGTCGCTGGACCGTGAAGTCCGCACTCGATCTGGGTATCCCGGTCACCGGTATCGCCGAGGCGGTCTTCGCACGGGCGCTGTCGGGTTCGCGGGCGCAGCGCAAGGCCGCGGTCGGTCTCGCCGCGGGCAAGCTCGGCGAAAAGCCCACCGACGTCGCACAATTCACCGAGGACATTCGCCAGGCGCTCTATGCGTCGAAGATCGTGGCGTACGCCCAGGGCTTCGATCAGATCGCCGCGGGCAGTGCCGAATACAACTGGAACCTGCGTCCCGGCGATATGGCCACCATCTGGCGTGGCGGCTGCATCATCCGGGCCCGGTTCCTGAACCGGATCAAAGAGGCCTACGACCAGAACCCGGAACTGCCGAGCCTGATCCTCGCCCCGTACTTCCGCGAGGCGATCGAAACGGCCATCGACAGCTGGCGCCGCGTGGTCGCCACCGCCACCCTGCTCGGCATCCCGGTACCCGCGTTCGCGTCCTCGCTCTCCTACTATGACGCCCTGCGCGCCGAACGGCTGCCCGCGGCCCTCACCCAGGGTCAGCGCGACTTCTTCGGCGCGCACACCTACGAGCGCATCGATGCGCCGGGCAAGTACCACACGCTGTGGAGCGGCGACCGCAGCGAGATTTCGGCCGACTAGCTGAGCACGATTCCCAATCGTGGCAACGCCTTACCGTTGTAGTCGTGCCGCGGGACGATCCGGTTTCCGGCTTCGGGCGGTGTTCGAAGCCGGCGGTGACATCTCGCGGCCCAACGGAAGTTGAACAGGGACTTTCCACAATATTGTGTCGGCCCCGACCTACCGCTGATGCGGATATTTCTGCTCGAGATGGCGGATGATCTCATCGCGCCACTGCCCTAAATTTCGAATTGCAGTAGCCCGGCCCCGGCGAAAAGCCGGGCGGGCACAGCATTCGAGCGCAGAGGGATCAGGTATGCGGTTGATCGTGGTCGACGACAACGATGATGCGGGCGACGCACTGGTGCACAAGTTGCGCCTGCGTGGGCACCACGCCGATCGCAAACGTAGAGGCTCGGACCTGCTGGTTACCCACCATCGCTATCACGCGGTCATCCTGGACCTCGACCTGCCGGATATGTCCGGGCTGATGGCGCTGCGCAAGCTGCGCGAGGTCAGCTCGGTGCCGGTGGTCGTGCTCACCGCGGATACCGATGAGCGCTCGGTGGTGCGGGCATTGCGCAGTGGTGCCGACGACTACCTGGTTAAGCCGCCGCGGGTAGCCGAGTTGGCGGCCCGGCTTTACGCGATCACCCGACGGCTTCCGGTGCCCGCCGTCCCCACGCCGACAACGACGGTCGTCGCGGGCGATGTCCGGGTGGATCTGACGGCCGGGACGGTCGAGGTCGGCGGTCGAGAGGTGCAGCTGACCCGGGTCGAATTCGCGGTGCTGCGGGCGCTTGTCGAGCAGCCGGGTACGGCGGTCAGCCGGGAGCAGCTACTCGATCGCATCTGGGGCGATGCGTTCGTCGCGGTATCGCATGCGCTGTACGTGCACGTCAATGCGCTGCGCACGAAGCTGAACCGCCCTGGACTGATCACCACCATCCACAGCTACGGCTACCGGTGGAATCCGAGTGCAGCCGTGATGAATTCGGTCGATACCGAGGAGTCGATGGCGGTCGGCGCCCTGGCAGGGCACACCGCCTGACCGGTCCGTACTGCGGTGGTCGCGAACGCCGTGGCCCCCTTCCAGCTGGCTGCTGGGCCGGTCGCTATCCGTCGAGCGCAGTCAAATGGCGGTGCCACGGGACGTGTCATGCCGCGTTTCGACTGCGCTCGGCGAGCGGTCAATCCGACGATCGGGGCATCAGGGCCGCGGCAAGGAGCGCGCCGGTGAGGAGCAGTGCGCCACAGATCAACAGGGCAATGCGGAAGCCGCTGCCGAACGCGACGGCATCGGTGAGTCTCGCGCCGGAAATGCCGACAAGCCCCGGCAGCGCGGCGACGGCGAGCAACTGAGCAGTGCGGGCGACCGCATTGTTCACCCCGGAGGCGATCCCGGAATCCCTTGCGGAAACCGCGGCGAACACCGCACCCGTCAGCGGAGCCACGAACACCGCCAATCCGATACCGAGCATGACGGTCCCCGGGAACACCGCACTGAGATAGGTTGCGCGCGAGCCGATCCCGGTCAGCAGAACCGCACCGCAGGCCGCGAGCGCAGGCCCGAGGATCATCGGGATCCGTGCGCCGTGCCGCTGCGCCCACCGACCGGCCGACGCGGACGACACCAGCATGATCCCGGTAATCGGCACCGTCGCCGAGCCCGCCGCCAGCGGCGAATACCCTGCGACCACTTGCAATTCCAGTGGCAGCAGGAAGTACACGCCGCCGAGACCCGCGTATACCGCGGCTGTCACCAGGTTGGCCGCGGTGAATACACGCGAGGTGAACAGTGCGGGCGGCAGCAGCGGATGATCACCGCGCAGCTGGACCCACGCGAATAGCCCGAGCAGTGCCACGCCGAGCAGCGACATCCATCCTCGCCCGCCGATGAACCCATAGGTCAGCGCACCCAGCCCCGCCACGGCGGTCGCCGCACCCGGCAGATCGAGCGGCCGCGCATCCGCATCCCGCGACTCCGGAAGGTAGCGCACCGACACAACGGCGACTGCCACGGCGAACGGCACGTTGACGAGAAATACCGAGCGCCACCCGGCCAACTCGGTCAGCCAGCCACCGGCAATGGGTCCGACCGCCTCGACAACGCCGATCAGCCCAGCCCACACGCCAATTGCGGCACCATGGTCTCGGCGATCGATTGTCGCCGAGATCAATGCCAGGCTGCCCGGCGTGATCAGCGCACCCGCGATCCCTTGCAGCACCCTCCCCGCGACGAGCATTTCCATCCAGGACGCGACACAGCACAACAGGGATGCCAGCGCGAAACCGACACTGCCCCAGATGAATACCGTGCGTCGCCCCAGCCGATCCCCCAGCGCCCCACCTACCAGGATCAGCGATGCCAGGGCCAAGGTGTAGCCACCGACTACCCACTGCAGATCGGCCACATTGTCGCCGAGACTCGAACCGATCCGCGGCACCGCGATATTGACGACCGACGCGTCGAGCACCACGACCGCAGAGCCGAGCACCGACGCCGCGACAACCCAGCGTCCGGTGACCGAACGCAGGCGCGGTGGTGCGGGCGCGACCAGGTTCGGTGCGGCGAGATCGCTCATCGTCTGCAAGCGCCGCGTTCGATCAGTTCCCCGGCCTCCGCCGCCGCGAGCGCATCGGCGGATCGGCGAAGCAACCACCTGCGGCTGCCGGTCAGTCCCCGCAGGACATCGGCGCGCAGCGCAGCCGCGAGATCGTCCTCGGTGAGCTGGATATCGATACTGATGTGAGGCCGCACTGGCTTACTCCGATGGATGCTTAATCGCCGACGCAGGATCAGGTGTCGCGTACAAACCTTGCGGTCCACTTCTCCGACAACGGAATTCTCGACGCCGTCCCCACGCCCCCGCCAACCGGCGAATCGCAGATTTACATCGGCTTAAGTTTGGCCGCGCTGCGGATCAATGCCGAGTTCGGAGAGGTTCATGGCCATCTTCTGGTGCACTGCGGGGACCCAATCCAGTGCACGCAGCACCGTATTGCGCAGACCGCGCAGGGGTGCGCTGCCGACGGTCGCGACGCGTGTCATCTTGTCCGTGAATGCGACGACGCTCTCCGCGACCGGCCGTCGTTCGGCCTCATAGGTATCCAGGACACTGTCGTCGGCACCGTCACGTATGACCGCGGCGAGCTTGGCGGCCAAATTCAGCCCGTCCTGCAGTCCGGTGTTCATGCCCTGTCCCCCGGCCGGACTGTGCACATGCGCGGCGTCACCGGCGAGGAAGATCCGCCCGGCGCGGTAGTGCTCGGCCAAGCGGTGGTGCACACGGAAACGGGAGCTCCAGACGATTTTCTCGACGGTGGCCGGATTCCGCTGCGGGCCACGGGTACTCAGCAGATGTTGCACGTGGAAGTGGTCGGGCTGCGGCGGGGCATCGTCCACGGTGGCCACGATGCGATGCCGTCCGCCCGGCAGCGGTGCGATGACCGTGACGCCTTCCGGAGAGAAGTACAGCCGGATCTCCGCATCCGGCACATCACCGCCCAGCACCGCATCGGCCAAGACGAATGATTGTGCGTAGGTGTCCCCTTCGAAGGCGATACCGGTCTGTTCACGGACCAGACTGTGCATCCCGTCGGCACCGACGACATAGCGTGCCCGAATCACTTCGCCTGCGGCCGTAGTCGCGGTGACACCGTCCGGATCCTGCGCCAACGACGTCAGCTCACACGGCCGCGTGACCCGGGTGCCGGTGGCCTCCAGTCGCTCCAACAGGATCTGCTCGGTGCTGTCCTGCGGAATCAGCAGCGTATAGGGATAGTCGGTGGGCAGATCGTCGAAGCCGACATGCAGCAGCACCCGGTCGCGTTCGCGAACGGTGGCCTGCGGCACGATGATTCCGCGCGCGATCATTTTCTCGGTGACGTCCAACTCGGTGAGCACCTCGAGCGTGCGGGCGTGCACGACGGCGGCGCGGGAGGTGTTGTCGCCCGCGGCCTGTTTGTCGATGAGGACGACGGAAACGCCCTTTTCCGCGAGGGATGCGGTCAGCGCCATGCCGACCGGTCCCGCGCCGACGACGAGCACATCGGTCTGGGTGGGAATGTTCATGTCGGTGACGCTACGGACGGACACATCGTGGCCGCGTCCGTCGAATGACTGTAGTAGCCAGGGTGATTCGCACGCGCGCTTAAGTCATGGCGTACCTGGCGAGCTCGGCGCGCGAAGCCACACCCAACTTGGGGAACGCCTTGTACAGGTGGTAGCCGACGGTCCGCGCGCTGAGGAAAAGCTGAGTGCCGATCTCCCGGTTGGTTGCCCCGGTCGCGGCCAGTCGAACCACCTGGAGTTCCTGCGGAGTAAGCGAAGCCAGCGGATCGGATTCGCGGCTCTGATCCGATATCGAGATCCCGGTCGCCCGCAATTCCGCCGCCGCGCGCTCCGACCACGGACCGGCGCCGAGCAGATCGAAGGTCGCCATGGCCGCCTGCAAATGTGTCCGCGCCTCGACACGCCGGTTGTGGCGGCGCAGCCATTCGCCGTACATCAGCTCGGTCCTGGCCTGTTCGAAGGGCTGATCGCCGCGCGCGTGCAATCGCAGTGCGCGCTCGTAGAGATCGGCCGCATCGCCATCGGTCAGCAGGGCGTGACAGCGATGCAGGACCGCGAGCGCCCATGGCTGGCCGATTGCCTTGGCCCAGTTGGCGAACCGAGTCAGCGCCTGCTGCGCGCGTTGGGGATCGCCGGTGCGGACGGCGGCCTCGACATAGTCCGGATAGGCGTAGCGCCAGACGAATGCGTGCCTGCCCGGGCCCGCTGCCGCCTTGTCGAGCCGGTCCAGCACCTGCGCATACCGGCCGTAACCGGAATCGAGTGCGGCAAGGGCGTAGGTGGCCCAGGCCAAGCCGGTCATCCACATCCCGCCCTCCTCGATCGCTTCCGCCGCGAGTGCCGCGCATTCCTGCTCGGCACCCGCCGCGCCCGTCAACCAGGCGGCGATCCCGGCCAGGTAGTACTTCCAATAGTGCTGGCCGATGTCCTCGGCGAGCCGCCGTCCCTCGGCCGCGGTGGCCCGGGCGGCGCGATGTCGCCCGGTCGCGAGTTCGGCGATCGCGAGCATCATCATGGCCTGTGGCATCCGTCCGATCCGCCCTGCGCTGCGGCAGGCGTCGACCAGCCGCGTCGCGTCCCGGTACATACCATCCACATCGCCGCGTGCGAAGCCCAGATAGGCGGCCACGACGTGCAGGTCGATCGGTAGATCCGCGACATCGCCGAGGTCGTGCGGGGCAATATTGACCGCCAGCCGATCGCCCTCGAGCAGCAGGCGGATATCGCGGGCGAGCGCGTGGATCGCGTGCTGCGGCCCGCACACCCGGGCGGCGAGTTCTTCGGTGCGGCGGGCCAATACGAGTTGGTCCGGATGCGGTCGGCTGGACCACGTGTAGATCGCGGCCCAGCCGAGCATCGCCCAGGCCTGGTGATCCTGTGTGGCGGCGAGAGCGAGCACACCGTCGTGCAGCAGGCGCGTGGCCTCGAGCGGATGCCCCGCCTCGAAGGCCAGACCGGCGCGCACCCTGGCGAGTTCCGCGACGATCGCTGGCTCGATGAGTGGCGCCCTGGAGCTCTCACGCTGCGCCGATTCGGTTGTGCGCTCGATCGAGCCGAGGTTCGCACGCTCGGCTACCTCGGGCAGACGCGGGGCCACCCCAGGCGGGAACTCCGTCAACTCGGGCGAACCCTGGGCCACCCCAGGCGGGAACTCGGCCACCTCGGGCGAACCCTGGGCCACCCCAGGCGGGAACTCAGTCAACTCGGATCCGCGCCGGGCCAGCTCAGGCGGGAACTCAGTCAACTCGGATCCGCGCCGGGCCAGCTCAGGCGGGAACTCAGTCAACTCGGATGCACGCCGGGCCAGCTCAGGCGGGAACTCAGTCAACTCGGATCCG
>NZ_BDBY01000306.1 GCF_001613225.1 Nocardia pseudovaccinii NBRC 100343 | reverse complement strand
GGCGCGCGCTCGGTCAACTCGGGTACGGGCTGCGTCGACTCGGGTCCCTGCGCGGTCGAAGTGCGTGCACTCTGTGCCAGGTCGGGTGTCCGCTCTGCCAAATCAGTTGCCCGCTGCGCCAATTCGCTTGCCCGCTGCGGCAGCCCCGCCTCATAAGCAGCGGCCGCCGCGATCGTCCAGCGCCGTGCCTTGTCCACGGCGGCAGGCGATAGCTCGGCGGCACGGGCATAGCCGGTACTCACCGCGATCTGCCCACCGCGGCGGCGCGCGCGCACCGCGGCCTGCTCCAATTGCGCCGCCACCGCCTCGTCCGGCAATGCGGTCACCGCGGCCAGATGCCAGGCCCTGCGATCGTCGTCCACGGCTGCGGCCAACGCCCGATGCGCCGCGACCCGCTCGGCGACATCGCATGCCAGCCGTGCCGCGGTGCGGATGAGTGGGTGGTGGAATTCGATTCCCGATGCGGTAACCCGAACCAGCCCGACCTGTTCGGCAGGCGCGAAGTCCGTCAGTGTCGCACCGAGCGCCGACAGCGCGCGGGTCACCGGCTCGATGAGTCCGCTGTCATCCAACGCGGCGACCAGCAGACAGCATCGGGAAGCCGCGGGCAACGCCCGGATCCGTTCGCGGAATCCGGTCAGCACCCGGCTCGACGGCGGCTCGGACCCGCCGAGTGAATACACGAGCGGGGTGCTGTCTCCAGCACGCTGCGCGGGCGTCAGCGTGCGTGGAATCTCCAGCAGGGCAAGCGGATTGCCACCGGATTCGGCGATGACGTGATCGCGCGCGGACGGCGCGAGGGTGGCATCGACGAGCTGTTCCGCGGCCGTGTGATCCAGTCCCGTCAAATTCAGCTCGGGCACACCGGGTGCCGGAAAGGGGCGCTCGCCTTCGCGGGCGGCGAAGATCAGCGTCACCGGTTCGCTGTGCAGGCGGCGCACTGCGAACAGCAGCGCGTCGGCCGATTCCTGATCGAGCCAGTGCGCGTCATCGATCAGACACAGCAGCGGTCCGTCCATCGAAAGTTCGGTGAGCAGGCTCAGGGTTGCCAGGCCGATCAGGAAGCGGTCCGCCGGTGTCGCCGAACCGAACCCCAATGCTGCCAGCAACGCATCGGATTGCTGTCGCGGCAACTGCGTCGCCGTCTCCAATACCGGACTCAACAGCACATGCAGTGCGGCATAGGGCAATTCCGTCTCGGACTCGATCCCGGTGACGCGGAGCAGTCGGGCATCCGCCGACTCGGCGTATTCCAGCAGCGCGGACTTACCAATGCCAGCTTCACCCCGCACCACCAGGGCGCCCGGGTTTCCGGCTACGGCGTCGGCGAGCAGCTCATCGATCCTGCGCTGCTCCGCCATCCGGCCGTATAGCATCCACCTGCTCCTGCACCTTGCACACCGTCAAGCGCACCTTAACGCGTTGTTCTCAGGTGGGTGGCGTCCAGTTCCAGAGACGGGCGGCTTTGCGTGCGGCGAGCCGGGTGAGCCGGGTCAGGAGTCCGTAGACGAGCGGACTGGTGGACAGGCTGATGCGCGGATCCTGTCGAGCCATCCGCTGCACCCGCTGACTGCGTTGCCGATCGTATTGCGCCAGTGCCGTGGGGATTTCGACAGCGCCGGTGAGTTCGGCGGCGAGTACGGCGGCGTCCTCGAGTGCTTGACATGCGCCTTGGGCTAGGAACGGGGTCATCGCGTGGGCGGCGTCGCCGAGTAGGACGATCCGGCCGTCGACGTAGGTTTCGAGCGGGTCGAGGTCGGAGATATCGTGGCGCAGTATTGAATTCGACGGTGTCGCGTCGAGTAGTGCGGGAATCGGATCGTGCCAGAGGCCGACGCGACGACGGACCTCGGCGAGATCGTCATCGAAGGGCTGACCAGGTTCGTTCTGCCGAATGGTGAGGAACCAGAACACGCGTTGCCCGGTCAGCGGATGTGCGCCGAATCGTGCGCCGCGGCCCCAGGTTTGGAAGCCGTCCACCGGCCACACCGAACCACGCGTCGCCACCCCGCGCCAGCACAGTATCCGCTGGAAGACCGGCGTCGTCGGCCGCACGATGCTGTGGATGCCGTCGGCTCCGACCAGCACGTCGGCCTCGATCCGTTGCGCTCCTTCGGATGTGCCATAGGTGGCGGTTACGCCGGTGTCGGTCTGGTCGACCTCGGTGACTTCGGCTTCGGCACGCACACATTCGGCAGGCACGTGCGCGAGCAGTACGCGATGCAGATCGGCGCGATGGTTTGCCAGCAGGGCGGTATCGCGTCCTTCGCGGAACCGCATCAGGTACTTTCCGTCGGGAGTCCGCAGCGTCGCTCCGGCCTGGGTCGGAACCGATATGGCGCGGAATTCGGCACCGACACCCAGTGCGTCCGCGGCGCGTATGGCGTTGGGCGCGAACGACCAACCGGCGCCGATCTCCCCGGGATCGGCACGTCGCTCCAGCACCGTCACCGACCAACCGGCGCGCCGCAGGCCGATCGCCGCGGCGAGTCCACCGATGCCGCCACCTGCCACTACCGCAGTACGCCTCGTCATCAGCGGTCCTGCCGTGTCGGCCGTGGTTCAGCGGTGAGCCGCTCGGCCATCCAGTCGTAGGCGTCGTGGGCGGCCCGCAGGCGGCGGGCGCGTGGGCTGTCTGCGCCTGCGAGTTCCACGCCCGCGGCGGTGACGTCACGGAAGGCGGCCAGACTGGCGACGCGGCGATGCACCGCGGTGTCCCATGCGTCGTCATCGATACGGAAAAAGTTCGTGCGCTCACCGGGTTTCGTGCGCCGCCGCACGAAACCGGCATCGCTCAGCATCCGCATATTCGTGGTCAGCGATACCCGGCTCGCCCCGATCGCCGACGCGATCGCCTCCGCGGACTGCTCGGCGGGATCGCAGATCATCAACCAGCCCAGGATCCGGCCCGCGATCGGCGGGAGCCCGTATTCGTTCGTGCAGAACATGGCGACTCGCTCGACCCTAGTTTCGGGCAAGGTGGTCGAATGGGACTGGAACGAACCGCCGGGACTCCGTTCGTGCCGGACGACGTGTCCGATGTGATGGTCGTGGCCGGACCGGCGCGGTCGTATCGGAACAATGTGCACGAAGAGATCAAGCTGGTTCAGGTGACCGGCTCCGGCTTCACGGTCCGCAGGCGTGGCACCGTCCATCACGCGGCGCCAGGCGAGCTGATCGCGCTGCATGGCGATGACGCGCACAGTGGGGCGCCCGACGATCTCGAGTCGGGGAGTTGGCGCATGATGTGCCTGTCGCCGTCGGTGATCGCCGAGGTCATGCCGACGTCGGCGATGCGGTTCGGGGATGTCGTCATCGGTGATCGCGCCCTGGCGAACCAGTTCCGGTCGCTGCATACGCTCCTGTATCAACCCGGTGGCAGCCCCGGTTCCGCGCTGAATCGACAGGGTGGGCTGCTGGAGTTCGTCTCCGCGCTGGCGCTGCGCTCGGACCGTAGCGAGGGTCCCGGATCGGCTGGATTCGGCCGGACCGCAGCGATGATTCGGGATTACCTGCGCGAGAACATCTCTCGCAATGTGACGCTAGACGAGCTCAGCGGCATTACTGGTACCAGCAAGTATCAGCTCGTTCGAGCCTGCACGGCGCATTTCGGCCTGCCGCCGCACAAACTGCATGTCCGACTGCGTCTGGACTACGTCCGATGGATGTTGCGGCGCGGTATGGACATCGCCGAAATCGCCTATGCGACAGGCTTTCACGATCAGCCGCACCTGACGCGGGTATTCACCGCCGCCTATGGAATCACACCGGCGAACTACCGATCGAGCTTCCAGGGCACCGCGCGGCGGAGCTGGACTTCGAGTGCCGCGCAAGAACGTACAAGACCGACCGAACCCAGTGCGCCTACTGTCTTTGTCCGGTCATCAGAGAGGGAAACCATGACGCGGATCGAAAAGATCGAGTTCACCAGTGACGGACATCGGATCGTAGGCGATCTGCACTTGCCCGAACCCGGCACCGAGCGCGGCGCGGTGGTGCTGACCGGACCGTTTTCCGGTGTGCGCGAACAGGTTACGGGCTACTACGCGGAACGGTTCGCCCAGCGCGGCTATGTCGCATTGTCGTTCGACCACCGCAACTGGGGCGATAGCGAAGGGCTGCCGCGCCAGCACGAGGATGCTACGGCCAAGGTGTCCGATCTGCGGCACGCGGTGAGTTTCGTGGCCGCACGTCCGGAGGTCGACGCCGACAAGATCGCCATGTGCGGAGTGTGCCTGGGCGGGATCTACGCGACGCAGCTCGCGGCATTCGACCCGAGGATCAAGTCCGTCGCACTGATCGCCGCCGCGTACAACAATCCGTCGCTGATCCGAAATCGCTTCGGGGCGGACAATTTCGCCGCACTGATGGATCAGTTCGCGCAGATCACACAGCGTCAGTCCGACTCCGGTGCAGTCGAGTACTGGCCCGCGGTCAATCCGGAAGGGATGCCCGCGGGCAATCCCGGACCCGAACCGTTCGAGTACTACGGCACCGACCGCGGTGCGCGCCCCGGCTGGGAAAACCGTTGCACCGCAATGTCGGTGCTACAGGAACTGACCCTGGATGTGGACGCATACCTGCCGCTGCTCACCACTCCGTTGCTGATCGTGCACGGTCGCGGCGACCAGGCCATCCCGGTCGGCGATGCCGAAGCCGCCTACGCGAAAGCCCACGAACCCAAGCAACTGCTGGTGCTGGATACCACCAACCACATCGACCTCTACGACGACGACACCTACGTACTGCCCGCCATCGACCGAGCCGTCGCCCACTTCGACCGAAACCTCTGATGCCCTACCGCCCGCCGCAACTCCGACCCGCGAGGCATTCCGGAGCCGACCAGCTGGACAGATGTTCACCATGTAACTCAGGAGGGGCACTCTCGGGCGATGCCGCCGAGGATGCATGGTGATCGCCTGACCAGCTTGGTTGGGGTTACGTCGGGTGGGATGGGGTGGGAGGATCTGGGGTATGGAGGATTCTTTCGGGGGGCGGCGTCCGACGAGTCATGAGCGGATGACGGGGGTGCCTTGGGATGCGTCGTATCAGGATGGGCCCGCGCCTTGGGATGTGGGCGGGCCGCAGCGGGCAATTGTGCGGTTGGGGGCTGACGGCGGGTTCGCGGGGGCGGTGCTCGATGCGGGCTGCGGGAGTGGGGAGAATGCGCTGTACGTTGCGGCGCTAGGGTTTTCGGTGCTCGGCGTCGATGTGGCTAAGACGGCATTGGCGACGGCACGGGCACAGGCCGTCGAGCGCGGGCTGGACGTCGAGTTCGTTGCGGCCGATGCGTTGAAACTGGAGCGGTTGGGGCGCAAGTTCGAGACGGTGCTGGATTGCGGGCTGTTCCACACCTTCGACGGTGACGAGCGGCGGGGATATGCGGCGAGTCTGGCCGCGGTGACCGAGCATGGTGGCACGCTGTATGTGTTGTGCTTCAGTGACGAGGGTCCCGACACCGGCCCGCACCCCGTCAGCAGAGACGAAATAACAGCAGCGTTCGACCCCTGCAACGGATGGAATATCACTGCCCTCGAACCGGACCGGATCGAGACGAGATATCACGACGACGGCGCACCTGCCTGGCTCGCCACGATCAAACGGATCTAACGCCTCGCAGGCAGGTTGTGCGCTCCGTGCCTTCGCTCGCAGTGCGCATGAATAAGCATGCGCGGCACGCGATCTGATGCACGAGACGCGATCTGGTGCGCGGAAGCGAGCTGAGTGCGGCTCCGGGGGGTGGCGTTACTTCCCGGACAGGGCCGCCGCGATCTCGCGGCGTGATCCGACGCCGAGTTTCGCCAGGATATTCGATACGTGGGACTGAATCGTCCTGCCCGACAGGAACATCTGCGCGGCGATATCGGAGTTGGAGCAACCTTCGGCCACCAAGGCAGCTACCTTACGTTCGGTATCGGTCAAAGCGGCCCGTCCAGACTTGGGACGGTTGCGGGGTCCGCGCACGCCGCGGCGAATTCCATACGCGCGCATGCGCGCAACCGCGCGGGCGGTATCCCAAGAAGCGCCGAGGCCGTTGTAGAGCTCGACCGCCGAATCCAAGGCGCTGCGCGCATCGGAGCCACGCCCATCCGCGGCGAACAATAAGGCGGCGTTCTCATATGCCTGCGCTTCATAGAACGGTCGCCCCGCCTTCCGGAAATCAGCGGCCGCCGTACGCACGACCGCAGGGTCGCGCTCGGCGACACCGCGACACAGCAGCGCGGTACCGGTTCTGGCCGCCGTCGGTTGCCGCCGAGCCGACTCCGCCGCGGCCGCCACCACCGAACGCGCCGCCGCCTCGTCACCGACGTCGGCAGCGAGACGGGCGATATCGGGGAAAATGTAATACAGCGTGGACGAGGCCAAACCGCCCGTGAGGCGCTCGTTTGCGTCGACGAGAAGATCAAGTGCGCCGCGCGGATCACCGTGGGTCTCGAGCATCAGGGCCTGGACCCACGGATAGAACTGGCCGTAACTACTGCTGCCCGGTTGGTCGTTCGGTGCGGGGATGGCTTGCGGATCCGACAGGAAGGTGCCGCGGTGGATGCCGATCAGCGCGGCCAGGCTGTGCAGAATCGGGGTGTAGCCGATGGCGTCGGGCACCGATAGACCCGAAGTGCATTCGACGACCGCATCATCCCAGCGTCCAGCCAAAAGATAGAGCCGCGCCTTGGCGACCAAACTCGTACCGAGATAGACACCGTGGATGCGGCGACTGTGCCCGATCGACTTGTGCAGCACCGCTTCCGCGTCGGCGAGCCGATCGAGCTCGATCAAGCAGTGTGCGTTGAGGACATACGGGTCGAACTGATCGGAGCCGAATCCGTTCTCGAGGACGGCCAGGATACGGCTGCTCAGTTCCAGCGCCTCTTCGAGATATCCGTGGCTATACCGCACGCCCCCAACGGTCAACAGTCCGTATCCGGTCACCAGCGGATTCTCGATCGCCTCCCCGATCGCCAACGCCTTCGCACCCGCCGCCTCCGCCGCATCGAGCCGGTTGAGGAAGACGTTGTTCAAGCCGATCATCCCATGGATTCGGCCCGCCTCCTCCTCCGTGAGATTCGGTGTGGCCAGGGCCTCTTCGGCCACGACGACGACTTCACGCAGATCACCGCGGGCGTGACAGGCCTGCATCAGCAACCACCGCAGTTCGAGATCGTTCTCCGGCCGGTTCAGCAGCGCCGTGCGCACCAGGGCTTCGGCCTCGGCCGCACGACCGTTCCACAGCAGCGCTTGGGCGTGCAGCCGCACAAGTGTGGGACGCATGCCGAGGTCCGCCGTGCCCGCGGCGCGCTGCAACAGCTGCACCGCGATCTCGGGCGCGCGCACGATCAGCTTGTCCGCCACCGCGACCAACCAGTCGAGCGTCCGCGTATCGAGCTCGTTCTCCCCCGCCAACAGGTAGTACGCGATCCGCTCGATGGGCGCGTCGGTGGCCAGCAGGATCTGTCCGGCCCGGCGCAGCAATCCGGCGCGCAGCGAATCGGGCAGCTGATCGGCGAGCACCTGACGGATCAGGTCGTGCCGGAAGATCAGTTCGGAGTCGGCGCGGGTGAGCAAGCCACCGTCGGTCGCCTCGGTGACCACATTCCAGATCTCCAGGATCGGACTGTCCAGCACCGCAGCCAATTCCGCGACGTATACGGCCGGTCCGAGTGCGGCGGCCATCGGAAGTACCTGCCGTGCCGACCGTGACAGGAATTCCAGCCGCTGCGCGATCGCCCCCGCCAACGATGCGGAGGGACCATCGGCCAGGTCGGTCGGATCGGCGGTATCGGCGACCACCGTGATCGCCTCGTCACGCAAAAGCGAGGCCACCAATTCCGTGATGTAGAGCGGATTTCCGCCCGCACCGACCACTTGCCGCATCAGACCCGGCCCCGGAGCCGCACCGACCATATGCCGAACCAGTTCCGACGCAGCCTGTTCCGGCAGCGCACCGAGCCGAATCGTCGACGCACGGCGTTCCACCAACTCGGCCGTCAACGCCGCCAATCCGGTGCCCCGTGGCAGCGGGCGTGCCGCCAGCACCAGCAGCAGCGGCGAATCTCCGACAACCCCACAGAGCCGGTTCAGCACCGTAAGGCTCTGCCGATCCGCCCAGTGCACATCGTCGATGATCAATGCGACAGGACCAGCGGCACACCAGGTATCGACGAGATCGAGGATCGCCTCGGTGATCGCGAACTCGTGCGTCGCCGCACCGTCACCGGCTCGATCCCCACTGCGCAGCAGCGCACGCACCGGATCGGTTCCGCGATCGCTGTCCAGCCACGTGCACACGGCAGCGAACGGCACCTGCCGCTGCAATTCCTTTGCAGCCCCCCGCCGCACGCTCAGACCGTCTGCCGCATATCCGGCAACGGCCGCATCGAGTAGCGCGGTCTTGCCGATACCCGGCTCGCCCTCGACGAGCACCACCGTCCCCTCCCCCGCGACGGCGCGTCGACCTGGCGACACCACACGCTCGACCTCGGCATCGCGACCGACGAAGACGGAGGTAAGGGGACCCTGCACGGAGAGGATCCTATGCGTCCGCGCGCCGTTGTGCAGAATGCACATCCCCCGCTCAGCGCGATTTCCGACCGCCCGATGCGGATATTCCCACCCGCTATGACGGATGTTCCCGGCGCAGGGCTGCCCTAGGGTTCGGCGATGACGGCCGACCACGACCCGGAACCGGCCGGTTACAGCACATCCGATCGGCCGCCGACCAGAGGGAGAACCGTTGCAGTCCGAGGCACCTACCCGGCATCCCGCACTCGCGGTTGTGCGTGGAATCACCCGCATCGGTGGTCATCTCGCGCGGGAAGCGGTCACCCGTCCACAGGCCATGCATGTGGCCGATGTGCCGGTGACCGGTCGAGAATTGACCACCGATTGGCTGACCGCCGTACTGTGCTACGCCCATCCGGGTGCGGTGGTCGAGGCGTTCGATATCGCGGACAAAAGCAGCGGTACCTCGACACGGTGGAAACTCACCGTCGGCTACAACGAGATCGGCCAGGCCGCGGGCCTGCCGGAAAACCTGTTCGCGAAGACGACCGCGGGTTTCAAACAGCGGTTGACCCTCGACTTGGCCGACATCATGCACGGCGAACCCGGCTTCTTCAAACATGTACGGCCCAATCTGGAAATCGAGGCCCCGCGCGGCTATCACAGCGCGGTCGACAGCCGTTCGGGGCGCTCGATTTCGCTGCTCGAGGACATCGTCAGCACCAAGGGCGCCAGCTTCTGCACGCCGGGCACCCCGATCGGGCGCGAGCAGATCGAGGACCTGCTGCGCACCATGGCGACCTGGCACGCTCGCTACTGGGACGACGAAAGACTCCGCATGCACACGTGGCTCAAGGCGCCACGGGCACATTTCGCCAATCTCGACCGGCTGATCGGCATGTCCAAACGGGCGCGCGTCGGGGCTCGACGCGCGGCCTCGGTGATTCCCGATGTACTACCGGCGCAACATGATCGGCTGTACCGCGCCCTGGAACGTTCGCTCGAGATCGCCAGCACCGGACCGCAGACCTTCCTGCACGGCGACAGCCATATCGGCAATACCTATGTCACCGCCGCGGGCCGGATGGGTTTCACCGACTGGCAGGTCGTACTGCGCGGCAACTGGGCCTACGACTTCGCGTATGTCGTCACCTCCGGCCTGGACGTGGCCGACCGACGCGCCTGGGAACGCGAGCTATTGACCGGGTACCTGGCACGACTAGCGGACTGCGGGGCACCGGCCCCCGACTTCGACACAGCCTGGCTGGCCTACCGCCAGCAGGCGCTGTATCCGTATTTCATTTGGCTCTCGACCATCGGCCACAGCGCCATTCAGCCCAAGTATCAGCCCGATGAGGTCTGCCTCGGCATCATCGAGCGCACGGCGACGGCCGTGGTCGACCTCGATGCCGCCGATGCCGTCGAGGCGAGCGGATGAGCGGGCCGGAGGTGGCCGATGCGCATTGTCAGTAATCGTTGCCGCACCGTCGAATACACGGTGACGACGGCGAGCCCGTGCGCCATTGATATCGAACCGTCGATCATCGGGACACGCAGATGCTTCCACGACTGCCTGCTTGTGACGATCGGGGTGGACCGCGGCGACCGGGCACTGACGGGCACCGTCGTGCAGTTGCTCCGGCGCGTCCTCACCGAATCCGATGCCGGACCGATTGTCGTCGAGGGCTTCGCCTGTCTACCCGGCCCCGGCGAAAGACACAGCACCCCAGTGGGATTCGATGTGCTGGCCGAACTCGCCGACGCCATCGACGTGCTGACCGAGGTCACCGAGCGGCTCGAGGAACGCGGTGAGCAGGTGCATCTGATGCCGTTCGGCTGGCACAAGAATTGTCGCGTCGAACCGCTCGACGGCATCGGCACACGGCATGTGGTCCACATGTCGGCCGACGACAACCACCGGTGCGAGCCGGTTTTGCGCTGGCCCGGCCCGCGTTCGCAGTATCTTGCGCAATCAGCGCTGGCCGTCCGGGTCAGGAAGGTGTGCGTCACCCCCGAGTTCGGCCGACGCTGAACCTGAGCGCCTGTCCCCGCTCCTGAGAAGCATCAGGTCACGGCGCCCACTACTCTCCGTGCGTGGCCGAATCCGTTTGCCACACAGGCGTTCGAATCAACGTGCACCGACCCACGCCTGAGCCCTGAAATCTGAAAAGATGCGAATCTTCTAACGTGTCACTATTGATTGTGCCGCTGAATAGCGGCACAATAGATACCAGACAACCTGCATTCCCGGCACACCTACTTACCGACCAAGTCCGGGCCCGGCGGGACGAAGGAGATATCGGTAACCATGAACCTCAAGTCGAAGAAGGTCGTCATTGCCGGTGCGGTCGTCGGCGCACTGGTGATCACCCCTGCCGCCATGGCGATTCAGTCGACCGTCGCGGCCCCTGGGAACCACAGCAACAGCAACGGCGGAGGCGCCCGCGGCGGCTACGGCAACAGCACCAGCGGCGGCAACCGGCGCGTCGCCGATCAGGACCACGCCTCCACCAGCGCCGACGCCAACGACAACAGCCGGGGCTCCAACAACGGCGGACGCTGGGTCTGGGTGCCCGGCGAGGGCCGCTGACCTGATTGTCGTCGCAGCTGTTCATATTTCGAATGCGACCGCCACCCCTTCGGGGTGGCGGTCGCATTCGTATGTGCACGCCTGAACGACGGCCGACACAGCGCGATGCCCTCCCGGACGATCGTGCACGAATTGCACGACCGCCCGAAAGGGCATCAGTAGTAAAAGAATTCGCGTCAGGTAGCTCAGGTGAGGCTGCCGTCGACGCACAGGCTCGACGACCGCCACGACGGCCCCGGGCGGTTCGCGGCCATATCGAAGGTCCAGTCCGAAATCGGCCCGGCCGCACGCCAGTACAGCCCGCCGCGGCCATCCGCAACGGCCTCGTACATGTCCTCGCGGCCCTCGATCAGCTGACTGCCGACGCAGTAGTCCATGTAGTCGGTGCCCGGCTGCTGCGCCCCCGGACTGAACTTGCCAGCCGGATTCCCGTTGGTACCAGGGTTGTACACGGAGCTGCGGCCGCGGGCGTAGCCCTCGCGAGACCAGCGCGCGAAGCCGAAGAAATCGGACTCGCACCGGTATGTCCAGCCACCCGCCGAGATCGCCACACCCTGCGGAATGGCGTCACCGGCCCACAGGCAGCGCACGCCGATATCGGCATTGGCCGTAGGCGTTTCGATGCCGACACCGAATCCACCGACGCCCGCCGCGACTGCCGCAAGCAAGGAAAATACTCGAATCTTAGTGCGTCCCTTGACATTACGAGCCTGGTCGGGACATTCAGTAGGTCTGGTTGCGTCGCGCAGTTCGCTGACGTTGATCATCGACGTCTCCTTCATCATTGTCTCGCCCGCCGGCCGACGTCGATACGGACCAAACGGGAGGTGCTGTTCCCGCTATCTAATGTAACGCTAGTTAACGGCACGTTGAGCTAAGTATCGCCAACTGTGGGAACGATAAAGGAGGAAGATGCTGGCCAGGGACGTGCGGAACCGAAGGATCGGCCGCAAGCCAGGCAAGAAATTGCACGTGTCGGCGTGAGCCGAGAGCGCGTCAGGCGTCGGGCAACGCCTCGGTGAGTTCGCTGTCCTGTTCGAGGTACTTCGCGACAAAGCGGTTCACGAGTTCGGCGGCCGCCTGCCCCGGGCGCACCCGGGTCTCGGCCACGCGGTCGGCGAGTACGGCCTTATCCGCGGGTGTGCGCCCGGAGTTCTGATACGGCTCCCACGCCGACCGATGGAACAGATCGATGTAACGGCGGGCGATCCGGTCGCAGTCCGCGCGCAGCCGCTCCAGTTCGCCGAGCAGTGCGTCGACCGGCATGCCCGCGCCCTCCATCTGATCGAAGATGCGGATCAGTTGCGGATCGGCAATGCGGTAGGTCGCGGCGTCGATCGGTTCGTACAGACCCGCCGAGACCACGCGAGCCAGTCCATGGGGCACGTCGCGATAGCGCTGCTCGAGTTCGGTCGCCGCGATCGTGTCGCCGGGGGACGGCGCGGTGGATTGCGTCGCGTCGGGCTCCGCGACGCCGAGAATGTCGCCGAGATCGTCACCGCGATCCCATGCCTCCAGCAGTTCCCGGATGCCGTTGAGCTTGATCCCCCGGTCCAGCAAGCGGCTGATCGTCTGCACCCGATTGAGGTGATCCGGTCCATAGAAGCCGGTGCGGCCCTTCACCTGCGGCGGGGGCAGGATGCCGCGCTCGGCGTAAACCCGCAGGCTGCGCACGGTCGTACCAGCCTCGCGCGCCAGCTCATCGATCGTGTACTCCACGTCCCCTGCCATATGTCTAGGAAACCATACAGAAACATTACCCGTAGGTAAGCATACGTCAGTCATGTCGGGCACCTATGGTCCGAGAGGCCGCCGTCAAGCCGGGATGACATCGCAAACTATTCCCGCCGTTGGCAATTCGCGACGCCGGATCCAACGCCGCCGGGGCTTATCCTTCGGATATGACCGAGGCGCAGGCTTCTCGAATTACCGTGACGGAGCGGGAACGGGCGCTGGAACAACTGTCGCACCATCTCGGCACCGGGCGACTGAGCCTGACCGAGTTCGACGAACGCAGTGCCATTGCCGCGGCGGCGACCACCAAAGGACAATTAGCGGAATTGTTCGTGGACCTGCCGGGTGCCACACCCGCCGCGCCCCAGGTACACCCCGACAATCCACTGCGACAGCTCTCGACGGTCGCCGCGGTGATCGCGATCATCGCGGTCGTACTCGCCGTCGCAACGGGGAACTGGCTGTGGCTGCTGGCCGGAACCGGCATCGTCGTCGTATGGGTGGTCGAGCGGCTGCGCTGAGCGGCCGCCCTACCACCTCGTGCGCGGCCGGACGTAGTTGGCCAGATCGACCAGCCGGTAGCGATGCCAGCGATCCGGCGCGGTCCGGGCCAGCGCGCGCAGACTTGTCTCCAGCCCGAGCCGCAACCCCGCGCGCGTGAGCGGAAATCCCAGGATGGTCTGACTCGATTTCCGTGGTCGGCCGCCGACGCGCAACCACTCCATCGCCGCACCGACCACGATGACCTGCAGTTGCAAGGTGCGAGCATCATCCGGCAGCGCCTCGAGCCGCGCCGCGGCGGCACAGATATCCGCTTCGGTGATATCGGCGATCGGCCGCGAGACCAGCAGCAGGCAGCCGGTGGTGTGCGCGACGCCGTGATGGCGAGAGGCGGCGGGCACCTGATCGAGCACGGCGACGGCCTCCAGCAGTTCCCCATCGGCCGCGAGCCGCCGGGCCAGACCGAAGGCCGCACTCACCACACCGTGGTTGGTTCGCCACACCGCCCGATAGTGCTCCATCGCGGCACGGTGCCAGCGCTCGGTATCGGCCGGAATATCGAGATGCTGCAGTACGAGTTCCGCCGTTGCCGCCAGCGCCAGCTCCGGGCCGATTTCACCGGGCAGCATCGCGTGCACGATATCGAAATGCTGCCAGGCTCGGTCGTAGTGGCCGTCGAGCAACGCGGCGACACCCTCGTACCACTCGATGCGCCAGTCGGCGCCGTAATTCGGCCGCAGGCCCGCGAGCTGTTGGCGGGCCGTGGCCGTCTCCCCCAGGTCGAGGTAGGCGCGCACCGCCGTGAGCGGGCCCTCCAATTCGAAGGATTCCGGTGCGACAATCGTGCCGGAGCGGATGCGTTCATGGGCCCGGCGCAGGGCATCCAGCGCATGCCTCGGCTCTCCGTGCAGCAGACTGGACAGCAGTTCGACGCTCGGATCCTCGCTATCGATCAAGGGGGTCGGCAGTGCCGCCACGACATCGCCGACACTGAGCATGGGCATGCGGGTCACGCCGTCGGTGATCCCGTCGGTCTGGCCGATGAGCGTGTCGGTGCCGAAATCGTCGCGCATCGCGCTCAATTCAACCGATGGCTGCGGATGTTCCAGGCCGGTATCGATCGCGAGCACCATCCGCAGCGCGCCGGCCAGCTGACAGTACATCGAATACGCGGACGGGAACCGGCGCTCCGGCTCCGGATCGGTGGCGCGCAACAGAATTCGGTACAGGCACTGATAGCGCGCCAGCAACGGATCCTCATCGGGTTCGGGAATGCCGCCGAGAAAATGGCCGTCGCGGTCCCTCGGCAGATTCAGCGCAAGGGCCGCCAGGGTCCGGCCGACGGTGTAGATATCCGACACCACGGTGGGCCCCGTTTCGGTGATCTCGGGCGCCTGGAAGCCAGGCGTGCCGTAGATGCTGCCGTAGGAGTCCATCGCCGCGACCGCACCCAGATCGATGAGCTTTACCTCGTGCTCACTCACCATGATGTTGTCGGGCTTCAGATCGTTATAGGCCAATCCGAAGGAATGCAGATAGTCCAGTGCGGGCAGAATTTCCATTATGTAGGCAATGGCCTCGACGACTGGAATGCGCTCCTTGCCGCGCGTGTCGAGCAGCTTCTTCAGCGATTGGCCGCCGACGTATTCCATGACGATATAGCCATCCGGAATATCACGCGCGGACCGATGCTTGACGAAGTTGTAAATCTTCACAACGCCCGGGTGGGCAACTTCGGAAAGAAATTGCCGTTCGGCCAGGGCGACCACGTGCGCCTCGAAGTCGAGCGGGTTCTGCAATCCCTTCAGCACGACCCAGCGGTCGCTCACATTGCGGTCGACGGCCAGATAGATCCAACCGAGTCCGCCGTGTGCCAGCGAACCCTGGACCTCGTACTGGTCGGCCACCAGTTCGCCCGGCTGCAGCGCGGGCCGGAAGTTGAACGGTGATCCACAGCGGCTGCATTCGCCGACGACTTCACCGGGTCCGGCCGCACTGCGGCGGCCCACCGGTTCCTGACACTTCCAACAGAACCGTTTCAGTTCCGGCACTTCGGGATTCGGGAGTATGGCACTGCGCGGGTCGACGGGCGCCACCCGCGGCATCGGCACCAACCCGGCGCCGAGCCGGCGCACGCTCGGGCGCGAGCGGCCACTGCGCCCGGAACCGGGCTCGTCGTCCTCGTCGAGTCCGACGATCGGACCGGAAACCGGCTCCGAGGTATCCGTGATCGGCTGGGTCATGCTCGCCTCGACCGGCGAACCCCGCGAACCGAGGCCTGGGAGTGGGAATCGTTGCGACGGTATGCCCTCGATAGTGCGCGGGCGTGACCACGGGTGCGGAAGACGTTGGGACGGCTCGACTTTCGACATGCCCCGGGTTGCCCAGGGGAGCGGAGTTCGCCGCGGCACTTCGGTGCCGCGCATCCGCCGATTCGCCCATGGGTGCGGCAGCGGATTCTCGGAGGGCGTGCCTTGCTCCGGCATGGGAACCTTTCGAGCCTGTTGAATCGGGGTCCCATTCTCTTCCGCCATCCGCCGCCGTGCGTCTACCCTGTTCCCCCCTATGGGAATAGCTCCGCCCCGGACATGTTGTCCGGGGCGGAGATCGGATTACTACTCCTCGTCGGGCTTGTCTAGAACGACGACCGGCTCACCCTCGCGGCGCGGCCGCTCGGCCAGCACCGGGAACTGACCGGTGATGCCCTCACGCTCCTGCGCCACCTGCAGCACCCGCTTGCGAGCCAGGAACCAGCCGCCGACGAATGCCGGAACCACGACCACCGCCATGGCGATCACCGCACCGCGCTGCTCGATTTCATGACTGCAAGCCATCAGCACGATCACCGCGACCAGGAACGCCAGCGTGGCGTAGCTGGTGTAGGGGGCACCGACCAGCCGGAACGACGGACGTTCGGCCAGCCCCTTCTGCGACCAACGGAACAGTTGCAGCTGGCAGACCACGATCGCGCCCCACGCTGCGATGGTGCCGAGAGCGGACATGTTGAGCACGATCTCGAACGCCTTGTCCGGCACCATCGCATTGAGTCCGACACCGACCAGTGCGATCGCGCCGGTGGCGAGGATGCCGACGTAAGGCACACCGCCGTTGGACATCCGCGAGGCGATCTTCGGCGCGCTGCCGTTCATCGACATCGAGCGCAGGATGCGGCCGGTCGAGTACAGGCCCGCGTTGAGGCTGGAGAACGCCGCGGTCAGCACCACCAGGTTCATGATCGAACCCGCACCGCCGACACCGAGCTTGGAGAAGAAGGTGACGAACGGGCTTTCACCGGCCTTGAAGGCGACGTAGGGCAGCAGCAGTCCGAGCAGCACCAGCGAGCCGACGTAGAACAGCGCGATACGGGCGATGACCGAGTTGATGGCCCGCGGCATGATCTTTTCCGGATTCTCCGCCTCACCGGCCGCGGTGCCGATCAATTCCACTGCGGCGTAGGCGAATACGACACCGGTGGTCACGGTGACCAGCGGCAGCAGACCGGTCGGGAACAAGCCGCCATTATCGGAAATCACCGTGAAGCCGGTGGTCTCACCGTCGACCTTGAATCGGCCCGCCAGGAAGATGGTGCCGATGATCAGGAAGGCGACGAGCGCGACGACCTTGATCAGCGCGGCCCAGAATTCCAGCTCACCGAACCATTTCACCGAGATCAGGTTGATGCTGACCACGATCGCCAGTGCCACCAGCGCGATCAACCACTGCGGTATCGCCTCGGTGGCTCCCCAGAAATGGACATAGGTGGCGATCGCGGTGATGTCTACGATGCCGGTCATGCACCAGTGGAAGAAGTACATCCACCCGACCGCGAAAGCCAGCTTCTCGCCGTAGAACTCGCGCGCGTAGGAGACGAACGATCCGGAGGACGGACGATGCAGCACCAGCTCGCCCAGCGCTCGCAGGATGAAGAATACGAAAATACCGCAGACGGCGTACACCAGGAACAGGCCGGGACCGGCAGTGTGCAACCGACCACCCGCACCAAGGAACAGTCCGGTTCCGATCGCGCCCCCGATCGCGATCATCTGCAGCTGGCGCGGGCGCAACGCCTTGTTATAGCCCGCATCCTCAGCATGCAGAGCATCCGCGGGCGCCGGCACTTCCGCGGAGTGTTGAACGGTTGTCATGGTGAAGCCTTTCACGTGACGGCGATCATATCGCTGCTTAATGTATCGCTATTCAACGGCACGTTCAATAGGGAATCAAGAGTCGTAACCACGCGGAAACGTTGCGAAGGCTCGGCACCCGCCGTGACCTCGGCGTTAGTTGATCGTACCGCTGAACATCGGTACGCTGGATACGTTTACGGCTGATGGAGCGCGAGCATGGCATGGTTCGAACGGGAGTTCATCGCGGTCCCTGAGGGCCGCAAGAATCAACTGATCTACAAGTGGCCGGATGTCAACATCCGTCGCTACAGCCGTGCCATTGTCAATGCCGACGAGATCGCCCTGTTCGTCAAGTCCGGGCAGGTGGTGGCCGCGATGGGGCCCGGTCGGCATCGGATCGATGCCGACGAGCTGCCGGTCCTCGGCGCACTCGTGGATACGTTGACCGGCAACAACTTCTATCGCGCCGAACTGTATTTCGTCTCCACCCGCGAGTTTCCCGGCATCAAGTTCGGCGGCCGCCTGGCCGATATCGCCGATCCGGTCAGCGAGCAAGTCGTGACGCTGCGGGTCTTCGGGGAATTCGCGCTGACGGTGCGAGATCCGGCCGAACTGGTCACCTCGCTGGCGGGCACCACCGACCTGAGCGTCCCGGCCACGGTGGAGTCCTGGAGCTCGGACTTGCTGCTGAAGGCGATGAAAATCGCTGTCACGCAGGGTATTTCCCGGGGAGACTGGCCTGTACTCGGCTTGTCCGGACAGTTGGAGCCGATCGAGGCCGCCGTGGTGCGCCAGACCAATCTGACGCTCTACGAATACGGCCTACGCATCCCACGGCTGGGCAACTTCGACATCACCCTGGCCCCCGAGGATGCGGACCGCATCAAGCGACTCGCCAAGGATGTCACCTACATTCGTCTGGCTGGAGACTTCCAGCGCTACGCGGCAGGCGAAATGGCGCTCGGCGCGGGCCAAGGCTTCGCCAACGGCCATGGCCATGGTGGCGACGGATTCCTCGGCGCCGCACTGGGTTTGAACGCGATCCAACAGCAGGCGCCGACCAATCCATGGCAGCGGCAGGCGATTCCAGCTGCCGCACAACCGATTCCGTCCGACACGCAGCCGGTGTGCGCCAGCTGCGGCACCGACAACCCCGGGAACGCACGATTCTGCATGAACTGCGGTGACCCATTGGCACCCCGCCCGCGCCACTGCACCGAATGCGGCGCGGACCTGACCGCGGCAGCCAAGTTCTGCGGAAGTTGCGGCACCGCCGCCGCGAGCTGACCTGTGCTCGAATACGACATTCCGCCCGTCGCCGCCGAGATACAATCCGCCATCGCGCATACCTGCGGCGCTGTCGCACGTGACGCTCCGGGCGACACACCGGTTCGAAACCAGAAGCTAGGCGCGCGTCCAGCTTACCTCTGAGGTAATCGAGATCCGCTGAGCGCAGTCATATGTGGTGCCGCTGGGCGTGGCGTGGCGCTGGCCAGCGACTGGCATTTCTTGGCGGCATCGAAGTACATGCCGGAGTCGATGACCCAGGTGTCACCCACGGGTTTATCCGCCCTGCAGCATCTGCTTGTTGACATCGGCCGCGGTGCTGTACCGCGTGTGCGCCTTGCGGGCAGCGTCACTCATCTCACGGACGCCCTCGGCGAACTCGCGCGCTCCCGTCATCCACTGCTGGTGCGCTTCGGAATATGCTTGGGCCGCAACGCTTTCCCAGCCCGATCCGGTCAGCGCGCCGACTTTGTCATCGATGTCGTCGAGATGATCGTTGATGAAACCGGCGAGGCCGGACAACCGGGCCACGATGTGGTCCAGGTCTTCGAGATTTACCGAGAACTCGCTCATGGCAAATCCAAACTCGAGGTGTTCAGCGTGGATGCGTTGCTCTCATCGAGGGTTCGATACGTCTCGGCGGTGACGCCGAGCTTTTCTGCCATCGCGGCGAGCGCGGCAATGATCTGACCGCCATCGTCGCGGACATCGCTCCAGCCATCGGCGAACTCCACTGCCAAACCACCGGTCCAAATGCCGTTGGCCACCGCATCCACGTCCATGGCCGCGGAATCCAATGCCGTGCGCAGTTTCTCGGCCAATTCGTAGAAATACTTTCCGACGTCACGAACCTGCTCGGGCACCACCGAGAGCCGGTTGCCCGAGACTGGAGTCCCCCCGTCGCTCACGCTAACGGATGCTACCGACCACGAATGCCTGTCGAACACGAGACATCCGCGGCTTGTAGGCGGATCAACCTGCCGGTACGGTCGAACCAACTGAACAGGGGCGGGAGCCGTTCCAGGCATGATCGATGCCGTCGACACCGCTGGTGACCAGGAGGAACGCATGATCAGCAGGGGGAGCACACTGCTCGGCACTGTGTTGGCGGTTGGTGCTGTTGTCCTGTTGTCGGGGTGTGGTTCGTCGACTGGTGGAGACGCGAAACCGGTCAGCACTTCCGCGAGCGCGGACGCGTCGGTGGCAGCCGACGCGCCTACTGGCTATGCGCCTTGCAACGACGTCCCGCAAAGTGTGCTGGACTCGGAGAAGCTGGGCATGAAGATTGTCGCTAATAACGACGCCAGCGGTGGCGTAGCGTGGCGTGGGTGTCGATGGGTAAGGCCGAATGGATATTCGGTCAGCATCCGAACGACGAATCTCACCGTGGACCTCATCCGTAGTCGCAACTTCCCGGAGGCAACCGAATTCACGATCAACGGTAGGCGTGCGATATCGACCCGCCAGTTCGATGGCCCTTTCATCAAGGAAGCCTGCACCGTGGATGTGGAGATGAAAGGCGGCAGTCTCGAGTTCAATCTGAACAACCCGCCATCGAATCGCGACACCGGCAGCATGGACTCGTGCGTGCTCGCTCGTGAGTTGGCGGAGAAGGTCGTGCCCAGCCTGCCCGCCACCGCCTGACTGATCCACGGAGTATGGGAGGGGACGTATGGCAAACGACGACAAGACTCCAGCGAGCCCACTGGCGAATCTCATCACCGAGGCCCGTGAGGGCCGAATCACTATTCGGATGGATCTCGAGAAATTCGTCTACATCGACCGCGACTGCGAGTACTTCAAAAGCGTCATCCGTTTGATTCAAGGAACGATGACTGACATCTCTAACCAGGAGAAATGGGGTGTCGGTGAGGGTTTCCCGAAGGATGAGGACCGAGACCTGATCTCCGCCAAGACGATGGTCAAGCGATGGAGAGAGAAGTCCCAAGGCTCGGAGAACAGCGTTTACGCGGTGATGGAATCGCACTACAAGGTCATCGAAGACTTCCAAACCCTCTTCCGCACTGTCCGGGAACGCATCACTGGCGTGGACACCGAGCAGGCTGCGAAATACCAAGACCTGGAAGCGAATCTGCCGCAGCAGGCACCCGCCCAAGCCAAGATCTTCTCCTGGCCAGGACTATAGGTTTCCGACCTCGTACACCCTCGGTGCTGTCGCACATCGACTCTCCGCGCAACACGCCGGTCCGAAAACCAGAAGCTTTGCGCGAGCCCGGATTTGGCCGAGGTTAGGACAGCAGACGGAACCATCGCGACGTCGGACTTGTCAGGAGCGCTGCGGTACTCTGTGTTGTGCCAGGCTCAGGGGCGGTCGAACTCTCCGTCCGTTACGCCCGCGGTGAAGGCATCCCATTCGCCGGGCGTGAAGACCAACGCCGGGCCGTTCGGGTTCTTGCTGTCCCGCATTCCGACCATTTCCCCGTCGAGGAAAGCTACCTCCACACATTCCCTGGTCGCCGAGCTTCGACTGCTCTTGAACCACCTGGCACCGGATAGATCCATGCTCACGCTAAATGCTCCTTCGCCACCTGCCGGAGCAGGCTCCTGCTTGTGGTCTCATCCAGCGCAGCTTGCTGAATGGCCTCGCAAGCACCAGCGTACCGCCGCAGGCTACTGGATTTTTCTAGGTACAGATCGCCACAGAACGTCTCGGCATACACGACGGTGCGTGCGCCCCGACCGAACCGCAAGATGACGAATGGCCCGATTTGATCGCCCAACGGGATACCTGCGGTGAACGGAAGCACCCGGACCGTGATATTGGGACGGGTACTCATGTCAGCAAGGTGGCGCAGTTGGGCAGCCATCACCTTTCCACTCCCGACTACACGGCGAATCGCACCCTCGTGGATGACGAGCTCGAACGTAACCGGATTAACCTTGCGCGTGATGAGCAGCTGTCGCCGCATCTTCAGCTGAACCCGGCGTTCGATCTCCTCTGTCGCATCCAGCGGAAGCGCGCTCCGCATAAGTACGCGGGCGTAGTCAGATGTCTGCACCAGGCCGGGGATCAGGTCTGACTGGTAGGTGACGATCTCATGAGCCGCAGTCTCCAACCCGACATAAACGACAAAGCTGGCCGGAATCAGGTCATCGTACTCGTTCCACCAATTTTTCGTATTGGCTTGCTGTGCAAGCCCTTTCATTGCGTCAGCCTTCTCCTCATCAAAGCCGTAGAACTGGCAGAGCGCATCAATCTCCAGCGGCTGAAGCTTTTTGGTGAGGCCCTTCTCGATCCGCATCAGGGTCGGAGCCGAACGGTTGATGTGCTTCGCGGCCTCGGCGAGGCTCATGCCCAAATCCTCACGAGCCTGCCGGAGGTAGTGACCGAGCTGGCGCTTCGGGAGCGACAGCGGTTCGTCCGTTTCTGACATGCCAAGCTCCTGTCTTGTGATGTTTCAGCCTGAAATAATAGATGCGAGACTTGTAATCTGTCTTGGTGTTTCGCGGAACTTCCTGCGAAATTTCAGACGATGCCTTCTGAGTGGCACGCCCAGTGGTGTGCTGATAGCGCGCCCGAGGCAGCAGCCGACACGAGATGGCAGAAGAACAGCGGCACATGGCACTGCTCGGGATGCCCACACTCCACCAACAACCAGGTTCTGGGGGAACCATGACATCCACGCACACCACCGCGTCGCCGCAGACGATCACTGCGGGCGACAAACCGAAAGCCATTGGCTTCGTTCGCAATGACATCTCCGGCATGCATGCCCCACGCCACGCCCTCGACGTGCAACGACACGCGAACACACTCGGCTATCAATACGTGTACACGGTCCGGCCACCTGCCGATGTCGACGACCCGATCGCTTATGCGCTCGGTATTGCGGCCGGGCTCGGCGTGCGGGTGATCGTTGTCTTCGACCTCGGTCACGTCGACTGTCGGCCCGCGTTGATCTGCGACAAAGGGTTCGACCTGGAAACCGTTTGCCCGCAAGGCACTTGGGCGCGTTCGGCTCAGCGCTTGCCCGGCGTCGAGATGGGGGCGGCGTGATGAATGCAGATGCTCTGCTCAGCCCGCCGACCATCTGCGGCTTCGCCGAGGTCGAGTTGGCGCAGGCGCAGATGCGGCAACACCGTGCGTGCCGGATATCGCGGTGCGCGTGGAAGCGGGTCGCGTACTACACGCTCGTGCGGCACGGCCGGATCGTGCCACCGAGGCTGAGCCCGCGCGAACGCGCCCGGTTGCGCGGTATCGACTTCCCTATCGACACCGACCGCACCCTCTCCGAGGGAATACCCGAACTTCGAACACTGCACCAAGTACTCGACGGGCTCGCCCAACTGGCGCTACCGCCGACCTCCCCCGGCAACGGCGTCGAGAAGTGAACGGCTATGGGGCCGTGGCAAATAGCGCACAGCATCCTCGCGGTCGTCGGGGGCGGGGCATTCGCGATGGTCGGGGTGGCGTGCGTGTGGCCGATCAACCAGCCACGCCGCGACCGGCCCGCCACACGGCGCTGCCGCTTACGCCCGGTCGAATGGCCGAAAGCGTGGACGTGCGGCCCACCCGAGCAACCGTTCACCCTCGCCGACGCCCACATCGCGATGCAATTGCACCGCGAGCACAACTGCGACCGCAAGCACGCGGCATTCGATGCGCTGGTCGCGGCCGGGCGCATTCACCCCGATTCGACACGACGACATCGGCTCTGGGGCAAGCCCTGGTGAACCAGCGTGAAAGGCGTCATAACTCGCGAACAGGATTCGATTGCCGCAGCACAACGACATCCGACATCGCACCCAGCACCCAGCACCCAGCACCCAGCACCCAGCACCCAGCACCGATTGGATCTGCCAATGGCCGAATGGACTTGGGAACCAGACGATTTCGCGGCACTATGGCTCACCCCCACGAATGAACGCTTCCCCAATCCGCTCCGCTTCACCAGCCGCTTCGCCCACCGCGACGATTTCGATGCCCACCGGGCCACCATGCGCGAGCGCTACTCCCCTGGCGAATTCGAAGAAATCCAACTCGCCCTACATACCCTGATCACCTCGACTGTCCGCATCCAAATCTTCGGCGGCACAACCCGGCACGAGAACCCGGACGGCGGTGTCCGCGTCTACCGCGTCGTCGGCGCGCGCACTGACCAGCACGCGATGTCGCTGGCCCAAGCCACCTTCGGTAATACCGACGGCCCGATTCGCTGCCGTCTGTTCCCCACCGATCACCTCCCCGCACAACTCGCCGATTGCCTTCCACCCTGCGAGCCCGGCACCCAACCGCAGACCAGCTGCCACCCCGACAGCGATACCCCGCACGAACACATCCGGCGCCTTCTGCACCGGCCCGCCGACGGCGGCGGGTCCGCTCTGCTCTACACGGGTCCCGTCGACAAACCGAACACACCCCTCGCCGCCGTCCAATGGCACGACATCACCGATGACGGCCGCTACACCGAACTCCGCGACCAACACAGCACCGTCCACCCGACCACCCCCACCGACCTCGCCGCCCACTTCAGCACCTGGATCGCCAACGCCGCCCAACCCCAACTCGAAGTCGAACGGGATCGAACATAGCCGCGAGATGCTCCCGCGCACAACATATCCCCACGACTCCGTATGCGGCGCAACAGAACACGCCCGGCCTCCCGGATCGACGAGTGCGCAGGTTACATCACAATCCGTAGTGTACACACATCGTGTACACTACAGATATGACCGAGCATCTGACCGTCCGTGAACTTCGCGCCGGACTAGCCAAAACCCTCGATGCGGCAGAGCACGGTGAGACCACCATCGTCACCCGCGACGGCCACCCCGTCGCCGCGCTGGTCCCGGTGAGCATGCTCCAAGCCCTGGAAAACTGGGAGGACGAACAGCTTGCCGATATCGCCAAGCACCGCTACCAGCAGTACAAGGGCGAGGGAGGGATCAACCTCACCGATATGTTCGCTGAAATCCTGGACGAACCGAAGTGAAATACAGATTCGAGTTCACCCCGGAAGCACAACAGGACATCCGCAACATTCCCAAAACGGACGCCATTCGGCTACTTCAGAAGCTCGCCCAATTAGGTGATGATCCGTACGCCCCGAACAATGCGGTCAGGCCGATGGCAGGCGAATACGCCAGCTTCTATCGGCTCCGCTGCGGTGACTATCGTGCCATCTATCGGATAGAGAACAATCGGCTGGTGATCCTGGTTATCGCTGCCGGCGGCCGGGACATCATCTACCGGTAGAGCGCACTCGTTCGGATAGCGTCTCGCGCAATCGATGTCGAGCTCTCGGGCGGTATCCCGTCATCCCGACGAACACCGGGACCCACTGCGGAGGTGTGGGTCCCGATGTTCGCGGGGATGACGGAAACATTCGCCAAACCCTTTGTCTATCCGCGCAGTCTCGGCGGACGTTCGCCGAGACTGCGCGGATACGCGGCTGGCTAGCTCGAAACAGGTGCTGCCGCAGCGGATTCCCCGCTGCTGACCATGCTGCGCACTTGCCGTGCGGCCACCGAGAGCGTCGCCAGGTCGTGGGTGCCCGCGGCGAAGATTTCGCCGAGTGAGGCACCGGCGCGCGCCAGGCGGGGGCGGTTGACCGATTCCCATTCGGCGATCTTGTCGGCGGTGCTCTCGTTCGGTTCGGATGCGGTGATCACGTCCAGGGTGAGCGAGCGCAGCGAATCGTAGAGGTCGTCGCGGACCGCGAGCCGGGCGAGGGTGCGCCACCGGTCATCGCGGGCGAGGTTGCTCACCGCGGTCAGCAGCCGCTCGATCTGGAAGTGATCGTCGAGTGCGTAATAGAGCTCGGCGACCTCCTCCGCATCCCGTTC
>NZ_BDBY01000305.1 GCF_001613225.1 Nocardia pseudovaccinii NBRC 100343 | reverse complement strand
ATCTGGGCTGCGAGCTTGCGGACACCGTCGCGGTACCGGGCGATATCGGCGCCGATGGCGATCGGCTGCGGGCGGCTGGTCAGCAGCCAGCGGGATACGCGATCGAGGGTGCGCCTGGTCTCCCGCTCGAGTTCGTCACGCGCGGCCGTCGGCATCGGCGTGGTGCGAATACGTTGCCAGAGCGTGTGCAGGTCGAAGATCTCCACCGCGACGGTGAAGGCGCGCACCGCGTCATCAGTGCTCGCACCCGCCTCCTCCGCCAGGCGGAACGCATAGGTGATGCCGCCGTGGTCCACCATGTCGTTGACCACCATGGTGGCCACGATCTGACGGCGCAACGGGTGCCTGCCGATCGCGTCGGCGAATCGTGCGCGCAGCGGCGCGGGGAAGTACGCCAGCAGCGCTGAGGTGAATGCCGCGTTATCCGGCAGATCCCCGGCCAGCAGGTCGTCCTTGAGCGAAAGCTTCACGTGGGCGAGCAGATTCGCCAGCTCCGGCGAAGTGAGCCCGCGCTCGGCCGCGGCACGCCTTTTCAGCTCGGCATCCGATGGCAGCGCCTCGAGCCGACGATCGACACCGCGCCGGAATTCGAGATCGGCGATCAACCGCCGGTGCACGCCCGACATCGGCACCGCTTGCGCGCGCGAGAGCCCCATCCGGAAGTTCTGCGAAATATTGTCGCGCAGAACGAGTTCGGATACCTCGTCGGTCATCGCGGCGAGCAGCTGAGTGCGATCGGCGGCGGCGAGCTCGCCAGCGGAGATGACCGCGTCCAGCAGCACCTTGATATTGACCTCGTGGTCCGAGCAATCGACACCTGCCGAATTGTCCAGCGCGTCGGTGTTCATCCGGCCGCCGTTGGCGCAGTATTCGACGCGGCCGAGCGCCGTCGCACCCAAGTTGCCGCCTTCACCGATCACCTTGGCGCGCAACTGGTTCGCATCGACACGCACCGCATCGTTGGACTTGTCACCGGCGTCGGCGTTGGTCTCGGTGGAGGCCTTGATGTAGGTGCCGATACCGCCGTTCCAGAACAGATCGACCGGTGCGAGCAGAATCGCCCGGATCATCTCCGGCGGGGACAGGGTGGTCACGCTCGGATCCAAGTCCAGTGCCGCGCGTATTTCCGGGCTCACCGGAACAGCCTTGGCGGACCGATCGTAGACTCCGCCGCCCGCGCTGATCAGCGACTTGTCGTAGTCGGCCCAGGACGAGCGCGGCAGTGCGAACATCCGCTGCCGCTCCCGGAACGAGGTCGCCGCAACGGGATTCGGATCCAGGAAGATGTGTCGGTGGTCGAACGCGGCCACCAGGCGGATGTGCTCGGACAGCAGCATGCCGTTACCGAAGACGTCACCGCTCATATCGCCGACTCCGGCCACGGTGAAATCGGTGGTCTGCGTGTCGATATCCATCTCGGCGAAGTGCCGTTTGACGCTCTCCCACGCACCCTTGGCGGTAATGCCCATCGCCTTGTGGTCGTAACCGACCGACCCACCCGAGGCGAAGGCGTCACCCAGCCAGAAACCATATCGGCGCGCGACATCATTGGCGATATCGGAGAAGGTGGCGGTGCCCTTGTCCGCGGCGACGACGAGGTAGGTGTCGTCGCTGTCGCGACGCACCACCCGCTCCGGTGGCAGCACCTCGCCGGAGGCGTGGTCGACGTTATCGGTCACATCCAGCAGACCGGAGATGAAGGTGCGGTAGCACGCGATACCCTCGGTCAACTGCGCCTGCCGATCAACGGTCGGATCACCGGTCGCCGTCGGCGGCTGCTTCACCACGAAACCGCCCTTGGCGCCCACCGGCACGATGACCGCGTTCTTCACCGCCTGCGCCTTCACCAGGCCCAGGATCTCGGTGCGGAAATCCTCCAGACGGTCCGACCAGCGCAACCCGCCACGCGCCACCGGACCGAAGCGCAGATGCACACCCTCGACCCGCGGCGAATACACGAAGATCTCGAATTGCGGCCTCGGCCGCGGCAATTCGGCAATGGCGTGCGGATCGAACTTGAACGACAACGATTCCGGCGCATTGCCGTCGGCGTCGAGCCGGAAGTAGTTGGTGCGCAGTGTCGCGGTGATCAGTCCGAGCACGGCGCGCAGGATGCGGTCGGTGTCGAGGCTGACGACCGCATCGATCTCCGCCTGCAACCGCTCCGCGATGCCCGCGGCACGAGCCGAGGCGACGGCGCCGACGCCGTCGGGATCGAAGTAGGCCTCGAACAGTTCGGTGAACAGCCGCGCCATCGCGGGCTGCGCCAACAGGACCCGGGAGATATTGCCGAGGGTGTAGGCGAATCCCGCCTGCTGCAGATACTTCGCGTAGGCGCGCAGTATCGAGATCTGCCGCCAATGCAGACCGGCCCGCAGCACGAGTTCGTTCAGGGCGTCGACCTCCGCACGGCCGAACCACATGGCCGCCACCGCCTCCGGGAACCGCCTGCGCACACTGCCTTCGGCGATGGGCTCGTCGGCGGACCGAGTCAGGTCGGCCTCGAGATCGGCGTCGATCGCGGTGCGCAGCAGCGTGGCGGGCACGCGCAGCCCGAAGTCGTAGATCCACTTCTGCTGCCCGTCCTCGAGCGCGACACGATACGGCCGCTCATCGACCACTTCCACGCCGAGGCTGTGCAACACCGGCAGCACCCGGCTCAGCGACACCCCCTCGCCCGCGACGTAGAGCGTGAATCGCCATTCCCCCGAGGGTGATTCGGCATTGCGGTACAGATTCGTATCGATCGCGCCGTCGGCAAGATTTTCCAAACGCCGCAGATCGGCCAGCGCGCGGGCCGGTTCGAACTCCTGCTGGTAGCTCGCCGGAAATGCGGCGGCGTAGGCGGTGGCGACCTTCGAGGTCACCGCGCTCACTCCGGTGGCCTCGGCGACGACCCGGTCGGCCCAGGTCCGGGTGGTCGCGAACAGCAACTCCTGAACGCGCTCGCGGTTGGACTCGGAGACATCGGCCGGCTCGGCATCCGGACGGCGGTGCACGGTGAAATAGACCACGGCCAACTCGGATTCGCTCGCGCGCGCCGAGTATGCCACCTGCTCTCCGTCGAACTGGTCGCGGAGAATGGCCTCCATTCGCAACCGGACCTCGGTCGAATAGCGGTCGCGCGGGAGATAAACCAGGCAGTACACGGCGCCGCTGCGCCCGTCGCGCCGGATGAACAGCCGGACCTGCCTGCGCAGTCCCAAATTCGTTACGGCGGAGACGGTTTCGAACAGCCGCCGGGCATCGGTGGAGAACAGCTCGACCCGCGGGAAGGACTGCAGGATCTCCAGCATCGCCTGCCCGGAGAATGAATTCAGTTCGAAACCGGCCCATTCGATGACCTGGTGCACGCGACGGGAGATGACCGGGATGTCGAGGATGTTCTCGTGCAGTCCGGTCACCGTGAAGGAACCGACGAATACGTGCTCCCCCTGTACCGGGCCCAGCCCCTTGGCCGCCCCGCCGCCGCTGCCGTAGTCGGCCACGCTGACGAAGTAGAGTTCGCCCGACCCGGGCATCAGGGAATCGACCGAACCGTTTGCCAGGCGCAGCACCGGACGCGAGCCGCCGAGGACCGGGACGTCGATATCGATCTCCGATCCGTTCCACAGCACGCCGAGTCCGGTGCCGGGGGCCTGCTGCGGCTCGCTCGCGGCGGCCGCGGAACCGTACCGGTAGTACCCGTAGCCGAGTACCGTGAAGTGGCCATCGGCCAACCAGCGCAACAACTTCGCGCATTCGGGAATCTCGGGATCATCGGACCGGTTCGCGATGTGGTCGAGCCGACCGGCCAGTGCGACCATCGCATTCGCCATGCTGGGCGTATCGTCGACGACCTTGCGCAACACCCGCAGCAGAGCAGGCAGTTCGCGATTGATCCGGTCCAACTCCGCGGCGCCGACCGAGGAGCTCAGCTGCACGTGGATCCAGGACTCGGGCAGGGTGTGACCGTCGGGCACCTGTCCGCCCTCGCGCTCGCGGGGGGCGATCGCGCGCAGCCGACCCCGGCGGTCGCGGACGATATCGAAGACCGGATGCACGACCTCGGTCACCGTGGCCCCGAGCCGGCGCAGCGCGGTGGTCACCGTGTCCACCAGCAGTGGCATGTCGTCGTTGACGATCTGGATCGCCGCGCCGAGACCGCTGCCGTCCTCGGGGCGGTACACCCGGGTGATCGCCACTCCCGGCAGGCGGGTCGCCGCCAACTCCAGATGGTGGCGGAAGATCTGTTCGGCCCGATCGGTGATCGTCGGCGCGGTGGCGCCCGGCTGGATCCAGCGGAAGTACGCCGCCTCGAGATCGGTCGGATCATCGCGGAACCGCTTGAAAGAAATCGTCTGCTGGGTGGGTGCCGCCATCGACCCGTGCCTTCCCGAGATTTTGAGACCGTTGTGTACGGTTCCCATACGTTACCTGTTTAATGTGCCGTTGTATAGCGGTACGTTAGATGCGTAACAAGCATGGACCGGCCGATCGGTCCAGGTCAAGCGTCATAGATCAACTCGGGACCGGCGGCTCACCGCGCGAGACCCGATCGCGTCAGGAAGGTCTGCGCACCGGCACGGCCGGTGAACGACCCCGTTTCGATACGCACTCCGGACGCGGTATTCGCATACCACACCGTTGCCGACGGTCCGATCGCCACGAAGACCGGACCGTCCGCGATCACCGTGCCGCCCGCCGCGCGCCAGCGGGAGATGTTGGTGGGCAAGCGATCCGGCGAATCCACTGTCACCGATAGCGACAGTTCCCGCCCGCCGGTGATACCGCCCGCGAGTAGCGGACTACCGGCCAGAATGACACACTGCTCGGCCGCGGTGGAGATTTGCTGACAGGACGCGGCCGTGCGCACCGTTTCCGGCAGGGCCCCGGAGGCACCGACCGAGGCGCCGAGTTCGGGCATCGATGGAACCAGTGGCTCCGAACACGAGTGCACGATCGCGAAGACGAAGCCGAGCAAAGTCGCCACGATCCCGGCGATGGCGGCGCGCCATTGCCAGTGCTGCGGATATCGCTGGACGAACTTTTCCACACCGGACGCGATGGGCTTTTCCACACCGGCAGCGACGGATTCGGCACCCGCTACGACGCTCGCGGCACCCGCTACGGCCTTCTCGGTCTCGCCGACGACACTCTCCCCCGCTCGCGCGGCCGCACCGGTCGCGGCCGCCAGGCGGTGCAGCGGCGCGCCGCAATGCCCGCACCGGGATTCCGTGCCCGCGCTCACATGCGAGCAGTACTGGCAGACCCGTTCTGCGAAGGTCAATGTCCCGTAATCACAATCGATGAGATGGCGACGGCATTGATCGTCTGATCGCCCTTCGATTGCAGGACCGTGAGAGTTATCTTCGTGGCACTCACCGGCGGCTCCATCTTCGTGACCACCAGGGTGCGCTGATCCAGCGTCTGCTGGGTATAGGTGGTCTTGTTCGAATCGTCGAACTGGTACGAAACCCGGCTGACCGTACGGAATTTCGTCCACTGGTCCGACCCGTCGGTACCGACGCCGTCCCAGCCGGGGACGATCCCGATCGAATCGACCTGATACGTCTTGCCGAGATCAATGGTCAGCACCTGTCCGTCGACCTTGAAGGCGCGCACGCACGACCAGGCCTTGCCCTGCTGCCCGGTGAAGGCGTCCATACCCGGCGTACTACCCGAAGGGCAGTGCGACTGAGCGCCTTTCACCGTCAGGGGCCCGCCGCTGGCCGGGACCGCGCTCGACTCGGGCTTGGCCGACGCGGTCGCGGTCGAGGTGACGACCGCGAGTTGCTGTGGCCGCTTCGTCTCGTCCTTGCCGCCGGTGGTCATCAGCGCGAGCACCAGCAACACCGCCATAACGGCGCAGACCGCCAGGGCCACCTTCGGGTTCTTCAGGTGGGTGACGACCTTGGTGACCCGCTCGGAGAACTCCGGCTGGCGCGCGGACGATCGCTGGTTCCCGGCACCACCGGACGCGGACTCGGCCGGTGCCGTCCGGCTGGCGGCCTCCGAGAAATCCGATGAAAAGTCCATTGCCGGTGCGGAATCCGACGTCTGGCCGTTCAGCAGCGCGATGATGCGTTCACTGGCCTTGGGCCCGTCGGCCGAGGATCGACGGGCAGCCGCCTCGACCGGCATGGCGCTGATCGCATTCGACAGATCATCCAGGGCATCGGTCGGCTCACCGGTCAACGGCCCGCTGAGTGTCGATGTGTCGGTCTCCGCACCGGCATCGCCGAACGACGGATCGGACAGCAGTGCGTCCAAGACCGCGGTTCGATTGCGGAGAATCACATCCCCAGAGTCCTCGGCGGGCATAATCCGGATCGTATCCAGGCCGGACGGCGCACTCGAGGAAAGCTATTCCCGCTGGAGGGAACAGCCGGTGGTCAGCGCTGCTTCTCCTCGGTGACGAAATATTCTGGCGGAACATCGAATACGCGAGCCAGCGCGATGATCAGATCGAGCCGCGGAATCGCGTCACCGTGGATCAGCCGATACAGGCCGGATTGGGAAACCGGGACATCCGGATATGCCAATTCCAAATGCTGCGCCAGGGAATACAGCGTCAAACCGCGGGTCGACCCGTCTTCGGTCGAAACCACCGATTCCGCGATCAATTCCGATAGTCGACTGGAGAAGATCGAAGCCGCGGCTTGCCTCGGGGTAAGCGCATCCTCGCCATCCTGGGAGGGAATCTGGCCGCTATCCGACTGGGGGTCCGCTACCACACCGACAAACATTACCGCCTCGATTCGTCCGTCATCGCCGCACCCGGTTGCGGAACCGCTGTCGGCTGCGCGGGCATATTTCCGTTGCCATTGCGCGCGGGTGGACCGATCGAGGGGTCGTAGTACCTGGTCTCGCCGCGTGGCTCGATCAGATCGACGCGGACCGTGCGCATCGGAATGCTGACATCGACCGCGGTGGCACTGACCTGATTGATCGCCAGATCCACCGACCGGCGCCGCGGGGTGCCCGGTTCGCTGATGGTGACGGTCGTATGGGCCGCCGACACCTGCGGTGGCACCTGGTCGAAGACCGCGATGGTCGCAGGCGGCGTGGCCGAATCCGCATCCGGATTCACTTCCCGGCTATCGGTGGCCAGTCGCAGCGAATTGGGATCGCCGACCGCGGATACCAGCTGCGACCACCGATCCGGGCGGGCCGAGTGAACCTCGACATCCGCGCCGACGACCATCGCCCGCAGCACGATCTGTTGTGCCACCGGCAGATTCGCGTGCACGTCGATGGTGCGCCTGCGCGGGTTGTAGCGCGCCGGGTCGAACAGCGGCAGCGCCAGGGTATGCCGCGGCTGTCCGCTGATCGCGCCGAGAATCTGGCCGTTGGGACCGATGGTGACGGCGAGATCGAGCAGTTCGTCGGGCGTGATCTCGATGCCGGGTTCGTCGACCGTCAGGTCGTGCACCGACGTGCCGGTCGGCAGGGTCGCCAGCAGCGCCGTCGATTGACGGCCGCCGAGCGGACGCAGGAATCCGGGCGGTTCGCTGGTCGCCGCGGGCCCGACACAGCGGACCAGGCCGCGTGAGCCGAGCGCACCGCCCGCCAGACTCACCACGACGGTGGTCCGGCCCCGGTTCCACGACCAGCAGTCATCGAGTCCGGTGTCGTCGAGCTGGGTCCAATCGATCAGGAAGCTGGTCACCAGCCGCCCCGGCGCCGAGGATTCGAGATGGCCCCACTTCTCCCGTAAGTCGGACAGTTCGACACCGGCGTGTAGCAACCGGGTCGCGTCGCGCAGTGCGTCCGCGGGCAGCGCGTGGGCGGCGATGCCGCGCTCACGCAGCCGCCCCGCGATGCGGTGCGCCGCGGAAGCCAAGGCCTTGGGCGCCGCCACCTCGACCGGACCGCGCCGGGACAGCGCGGACAGGTTGCGTTCCTGGTCCAGGCGCACGACCAGCCAGGTCACCCGGCTACCGACCACCGGATGGGAACCGATGAGCTGGTCGTAGAGCATGCTGTAGCTGCTGGCCGGACGAACACGCTGACCGGTGGTCACGATATCGATATCGACGGCGATGCCGAACTGATCGCGCAGCGGCAACAACGCACCGACCGGCACCACATCCTCGGTGTAGAGGCTCTTCTCGGAAATGACCGTCGGCAGATCCAGATTCGGTGCCAGCTGGATCATCGCGACCAGCGTCGAGCCCGCCTCGTGCACACCGCACACCCCGGCCGCCACCTCGACATCGCGCAGCGTCAGCCGTTCGGCGCGCTCGCGTGCCCTGGCCTCGAGGCCGAACCGATACGCACCCCAGTCCAACAGCCAGCGCGCCGTGGTACGGCCGTTGACCCGCACAATCACGGTCACCAGCAATGCGGTCACCACCGCGGGCCCGACCCACATTGGGACCCGCGCCCAAAGACCAACCAGCACAAAGCTACTGCCGATCACCACCGCGGCGACCGGTCCGCGTTCGAGACCGCCGACTCGAATGCTCGGAAAGCTCACCGACGTCTCCCGATCACCTTGTTCGCATAACTCGCGCCGAGACCGAATACGACGGCCGCCGCGATGATGATCGTAGCCACGACCGCGGGGCGGCGATCCCGCGCGCGCGGCGGATCCGGCATAACCAGAGTCGACGATCGGAACAACCCGGCGGGCGGCTGGGGCGGTGCGCGAAAGCTCAGCGCCGCAAGGGGATCGATCACACCCGCGCCGACGGTATTGTCGATGCCGCGGGCCGGAGCATGTGCACTCGCCTGCAGTCGCGCGCTGATCTCACCGGGGGTCTCATTCGGAAAACGCGACCGCAGCAGCGCGGCAGCACCACTGACATACGCCGCGGCGAAGGACGCGCCGCCCACCGGCACCAGCTTGTCGGGCGAGCCGACGCCATTGATCAGCCCGCCGCCGCCCGGACCGAGCGATTCGATGCCGGTACCCGGCGCGGCCAGCGAAACCCATGGCCCGGACAGCGAATCCGTCATCGGCGCACCGGTCGCGGTGGTGAAACCGACCGTCAGCACGTCGGGTGCGAACCACCCGGGCGCGGAGATGGTCTTCACCTGTTTCCAGTTCCGGGAATCGAGCGGCTTGGCCGGATCGATCGCCGGGTTCTGCTCACAGCCCGAGGTACCGGTATTGCCCGCACCGGCCACGATGAGCGCACCGCGAATGTGTACCGCATACCCGATGGCCGCCGACAGGATCGACTGATCGACCTTGGCATCCACCGGCACGCAGACCGGCAATGCCACGGTGATGACCCCGGCCCCGAGATTCGCCGCATGGGTGATGGCGCGGGCCACGGTCCGGATCTCGAGCGAAAGCTGTTGATTCGCATCGCTGTTGGCGTTGTTCTCCGGGCTGAACGCACCCGAGCGGACGCGGATGGAGATCAGCTGCGCATCAGGGGCCACGCCGATGAAACCGTCGCTCGTACTCGCCGACGCCCCGATGATGCCAGCGATCAACGTGCCGTGCGCATCGCAGTCCGACAGCCCGTCGCCGCCGGTCGCGACATAGTCGCCGCCGCCGACCAGGTTCGGCAGCCGCGCCCCCGGCGATACGCCCGTGTCGATCACCGCGACGGTGACGCCACTGCCACGGCTCAGCGCCCGCGCGCGCGGCAGATCCAGCGCCCGCTCCGGCGGCGGCGCCTGGGACAGATCACTGTCGGGCAGCACACCCGCGGCCAGGCAACCCTTGTCCTGTTTGGTCGGTGCCTCCGGTCCGGGCGGACCATCCGCGGGCGATGTTCCGACCACCACCTGCGGTGGTTCCAGCGCACTCGCGGGCGCGGCGCCGATGGCCAGCGCCACCGCGGCCAACCCGACGGCCGCGGCCTTGCCGATCCGCATCAGATCGCTCGCATCGCCGTGTAGATGCCCATGATCCAGAACGCGATGACGGGAACGATCAGGATCAGCGCGTATTCGACGAGGTCGATGATCCGCCGGGTGACCGGCGAGAGCCGCCGTCCCGGCAACCGGATCGCCGCGAAGCACCCGGCGACACCGGCCAACGCGACCACCAACGCGACCACCAACCGTGCGAACGCCGTGTCATAGGCCCCGACCAGCACGAAACCGACGCCGACCACCGTCACAGCGGCCGCTGTGAGCAGGGCGATGGCCTGCACCAGGTCCGGATACCAGCGCGCCCGCATAGCCAGCAGCCCGGCGACAGCGGCGGCCATGACGATCTCCCGGATACCGCCCGGACTGGCCGCGGCCGACAGCACCGCCGATACCGACAGCAGTACCGATACCGCCGCGATCAATCCGCGCAGACTCGTCACCGCCAGCCGCGCGCGGCCCTCGATCCCGTGGCCGAGTTGTTCGCGGCGCAGTTCGGCGTCATCCTGCTCCGGCTCCGCGTCCCTGGCGGCCTCGGCGTCGAAGATGTCGGTCAGGCTCGTCGGGGCCACATCGGTGCCGGGGTCCGGCAGGTCGGGTGGGCGAATCCGGGCGGCCACCACGGCCAACCGCGGGGCTGCGGTGAGCAGCACAAGTCCGATGAATACGGAGCCACCGGTAACCTGCCGCACCGAAATATCGAGATAGGTCACCGGCAGCACCGTGGCGGTGACAACAACGCCGAGCACCGTCACCGCCATCAAGGTGGCGATGCCGAGTCGGGTCAAGCGCAGCATGGTCGCCGCCGCGATGGCGGCCACCACCGAACCCGCGGCCACATTCGCCGCGGCGAAGCCACCAGGCGCGCCGTAGGCCGGTGGCACCAGCATCGCGCCACCGGCGAACAGCAGCGGAAGCGCGCTCAGGGCCAGGCCGAGGCAGATCCGCGCCGCGGCCCGACGACGACCGGCGGCCAGCGCGGCACCCCAGCAGATCGCGCCGAGCAGCAGGGCAGGCAGGCCACACCACAGGATCGAAGCGCTCTCGGTCCACGACCACGACAGCAGGCCCGCCATCGCGGCCGAGCCGACACCGAGCGCACTCAGGCCGACGATCGCCGCGGTCTCGGCGTTGAATTCGGCGAATTCGCGCTCATTGATCATGGCGAGCGCATCGGTGATGTCCTCGACGACCGGTGTGAACACTTCCGCCGATTCGACCGGCGACAGCATGAGCACGGTGCCGTCGACGACATCGTGATCGGCGAGGCTGCGCCAGCGCGGCATCGGCGGCTCGCCGGGACGGCCCAGGCTCCACTGCCCGCTCGGCGGCGTGAAGTCGACGGTGTCGTCACCGATGGCGCGAGCCAGCACGCCGAGCAGGTCATCGATGAAGGTCTCGATCGTGAACTTGGTCGGCACGACCACGTCTACCTGATAGGACGCGACCATGACCGCGATCCGGGCGCGCGCGACCTCCGCGGAAGGCTGCGGTGCCGACGGTGAAGGCGCGGGTGGCGGCGGCGCGACGGCAGTGCTCATCGCCACTCTCCTCGATCCTGGGACGGACGCTGGGTCTGGTAGCCGTCGAAGCCGTCGGCCAGTGCGGCGGCCAGTTCCTCGAACGCGAGCAGGGTTTCGGAATCGAGCAATCGCAGATCGATCGGCCCACCTTCGGCCAGGTGCGCGTCATAGGGCACCACGGCCGTCGGCCGCTGCGCCGTCGCGAACAGCTTCTCGATCTGGTCGACCTCGACGGTCGGCTTGGTCGGATGGTGGTGCATGATCGCGACGATCGACTTGGCGATCAAATGCTGCATGCCGTGCGAGTTCAGCCAATTGAGGGTGGCAACCGCCCCCTTGACGCCGCCGACCGTGGCCGGGGTGGCCACTACGACCGCATCGCTGGTCTGCAGCACGGTGCTGGTCGCCGAATCCAGCACACCCGTACCGCAATCCACCAGCACCAGGTTGTAGTGCCTGCGCAGGATCTCGACCGCCATCGAGTACTCCCGGCCCGAAAGCGCCTCGGTGGCTTCGGTATTCCAGGGCGACGCGATGACCGCCAGATCGGCGTCATTGATCGAGGTGAACGAATGCACTGCGGAAAACGCTTCGAGATTCGACGAGCGCACCAGATCACGCAGGGTCAGCCCGTACGGATGCGGGCTCGTGCGGGTGGGCAGATCGCCGAAGTCCGGATTCGCGTCGACGGCCACGACCCGGTCGGGACGCAGATGTGCGAACGTCGAACCGAGGGTCGCCGCGAGAGTCGTCCGGCCGACGCCGCCCTTCACACTGATCACCGCGATCTGATAAGGGGCGGTGAGCGGTCGGCGAATCCGGCCGCGCCGGTCTTGTTTGCGTTGTTCGGCCGGTGACAGGCCCAGATTGAAGCCGACCTTGTTCAGTGCGCCGCGCATACCGCTGGTGGACTTCAGCTGCGCACGCCGGGCTGCCGCGATATCGGACAGCAGATCCGCCGATGTCAGCGCGGGCAGCACCTCGACCCGCTCGGACGGATCATGAGACGCCTGCTGGATGCGGTCGGGCAACCACGACGCGGGTTGCTCCGCGGCTCTGGGAGGTTCCGCGCTCGCGGCGGATTGCCAAGGCACACCGGCAGTTTGGGCAGACTGTGTGGATTGCCATGCCGCACTGGACGTTTCGGTCGGCGCGGCCTGAGCGGGATACGACGGCGGCGGGGTCGCGGCGGCAAGCGGTTCGACGAAGGCCTGCGGCTGCGGCGCGACGGCAGGGGATGGGCTCGGCACGGGCGGTGGGCCGACCACGGGCGCGGCAGCGCTATTCGGCTGCGGCGGTTGCGCTCCGGATACGGGAGCGCCGACACCGTCGGGCGTGGTGGTCGGGCTCGGCGGCTGCGGTGGGGCTCCGATCACGGGCTCACCACCATCGAAATGCGGCACGGGCGGAACCGTACCGCCTGGAACGCGATCCGCCCCAGTGGAAGGCCCGGTGGCCGCCGATGCGCCCGCCGCGCTCGCGCCCGCGGGAGCCGATCCGTCCGCGGCCGGAGGACCGCTCTGTTCGGGTACGGGTGAGAAGAAGGCATCGTATCCGCCTCGAGCCCGGACGGACTCGGTCGAATGACCGTTCATACTCGGTGCTCGGTTCACTTCGCTCATCCTCTCGAAAACCCTGGCGGCACAATTCAGTCGGCGCGGCTGGTTTCGAACCAGCTGCGGCTGGGTAACAGATCGACCAGCGCCCCTATGCCCGCATGCAGTGCCACGTCGTCGCCGGGTGCGTATGTCGACCACAGCTGCCCGTCCATCGCAACGCTCGGAGTCACGATGATCCGCCCCGACGGGGCGTCCAGCACGCTCACACAGAACTCGGGCTGCGCCTCGCGGCCGTCGTGGTGCTCGATCACCACCACCTCGGCCCGGCGTACCACCTCGTCCATCACCCGGCTCAGCACTCCGGCTGTGTGTGGTTCGGCACCGAGTTCCACCAGGGCGCGCCGCCTTTCGTCCTGGTCGTCGGGCACTTCACCGAATTGCTCTGCCGTCGCCGTCATCGGCTCGAACCGCACAGCGGGCATCGGACCGAGCGCGGCGGCGATCGCCGCGGTCAGCGTGCCGAGTTGGCGATCCGGCAGGAATACCGACTGGATGACGACATGGTCGTCGGAACGCACCGCGAGCACATGTGTCTCGCCCGCGCGTACCAGCGACAACCGCAGCATTGCCTGCGGTTCGTCCTCCGAGCCGGTATCCAGGATCCGGGCAACCAATTCCGCATCCGGCCGGTACAGACACCGCAGCCATTGCTCGACGACCGGGTGCACCCGTCCGTCCTCGAGCACGCCCACCTCGGTGAGCTGTGCGCCGACGACGGCGTCTACACGGTCCCGGTCCTCGGGCCGATAGATATTCGGCAGCAGTGCCAATACCGGCGGATAGGAGTCGATGCCGACCAACTGCTGGAGCAGCAGGGCGGCATCGACATTCAGGTCGATTGCGATTGGATCGTCTTCCACACCTTCACCGAATGTCGAGTCATCGGAAACAGCCCGTGCGCGCCGCGAAGCATGCGACGGCACGGAAGGAAACTGCGCGATCGTTAGGCCCTGCCGAGGCCCTGGAACAGCGCACCCGCCCGGAAATCGGTTTGCTGGATCTCGCTGGTGCTGTGCTGCACGGCGGTGTTCAGCTTCTTGACCTGGGCGTCGTAGGCGGACAGGTCGTTGTTGTAGTTGGTCATCGTGCCGTGGTACGCATCGCCCATGGCGCCCTGCAACACGGCTTCCAGCCCCTTCTGGAGTCCACGCAATCGCTCGGTGTTCTCCATCATCGCACCGACGAGCGCCGTGACATCGCTGATGGCGGCCGCCGCGGTAGCGTGATTGAGGTGAATAGGCTTGGTCATCGAACTAATCCTTCCTGATTTCGATTAAGTGGCTTTCCGAACCTCATGAAAAATTCAGGTTGACCTTGCTTGCCTCAGCCTTGATAGCACCGTCACTGAGCCAATTGGTTGCGTCGCCGGAGTTGACCCCGTCGCCACCCATCTGTGCCAAAACCTTTTGAGCTTCGGTCATATCACTCTCATTGAAAGTGATGCCGTTCTTGTTCATCACATTAATAATTTCCTGCAAGTCCTTGGCGAGTTTCTTACCCTGCTGGTATGCCTCACTCATCGTGTGGTAGACCGCATCACCGGTATTTCCCTTGACCGCGACGTACAACTCGTCCTGGGCATACTGCATCTTCGCGAGATGCGTTTCGAGCTCGCCCATGCCGATGTACGTGTTGTCCGCGGTCGTCCGGACCAGGGTCGGATCGACGTCCGTAATGGCCATTGTTATTCCTCTCCATCAATTGGATATTCGGCCTCGGTGCGCTTCACCGGGGACGTTCTGCCGAGGCGAGCACCGCTTCGTCGTCGATTCGCTCGATGACGCCGACCGCCAAGACCGGTTCGAGCACGGGCTCGTCGCGGCCGTTACCATCCGCATACTCGATAACCCCGACAACAGGAGCCTGCTCGAGCACTGGAATTTCCTGAGGCTCGCCCGGTACGAATACCTTCGACGGCCTCTTCTCGTCGTCGCGGCGACGCCGCATCCGGGACTTCGGCGCCACCGCGCCACGCGGCGGGCCTTGGCGGGGTCCCATCGGACCGGTTCCCGGCTGCTGTGGCATGGCACCGAAGGCCCGGCTCGCAAGCGAATTCCAGTTGGGAGGCATCCGGAATCCGGTCGAAGCGCCCGGCATCGACCCGACGCCGCCGCGCAACATATTGAGCGCGACGAGGCTGCCGACCCCGCCGTTCAATCCCGCGAGCGTCGTCGAATACTGTGACGTGCCGACGAGTTCCATCTGGTCCGACGAACCGTAGTCGAGGCCGTTCGCACCCGAATCACCGCTCAGCGCACCGGGATCCGCCTGCGGCGCCAACTGTTCGGGATCAGTCGGCGTTGCCGAGTTCGTCGGATCCGTCGGTGTGGGATCGGTCGGCGTATCGTTGCCACCCGATCCCCCGTTATCGGATCCACCGGTCTGATTGTCACCACCGGTGGTGTTCGTATTGCCGGTGTCCGTGCCCTGCGGCGTCGTGGTTTGGGTTGTGCCGGTAGTGGTAGTGGTGTGCTCGGTCCCGCTATAGGTCGTCGGGTCGTCGTAAGGTACGTAATCCATCTGCATGCCCGGATCGCCGCCGGTCACGATGGGGGGCGCTTCGATCGGCGGCGGCAGTGCCGCGAGCGTAGGCAGCAACGCCCCAGCGTAGGAGACCATGACGCCGGTGGCGGCCACCTTGATCGCGAAGTACTCCAACTCCTGCGCGAGGAGTATCGGACCGGTCGGCGCGCCCATGGCGGCCGAAGTGGCCAGCAAGGCTTCCTTCGCCCGGAATTCGGCCAGCCACATGGCCACGCCCTCCATGGCGGTCTGGGCTCCGGTATAGATGACGGCTACCTGGTCGGCCAACACGGCTGTCTGCGTCGCCACCGCGGCCTGCAGACGCAACCACCCCGCGTGGTTGCGGAACGCCGACTGCGCCTGGTCGGCGGACAGCCCATGCCACGTTCCGCTCAACTCGGTCATCGAGCCCTCGGTGGCCGCGGCAGCAGCATTCAATTGCACCGACATCGCCTGATACGCAGCCGATGTCACCAATGTCCCCGAGATCCCCGGGCCGCCGAGCAGCCGCGCGATTATCTCCTCAGGTGTCTGTGCGATGAAAAAAGGCAAGAGCATATCATCATGCTTTCGCTCGGGCTGCCTTCGATTACTTGCCGACTATCACAGCGCTACTGAGGACCTGAGCGCCGCCACCCGTATCCGTAACCGCGAAGGAGACACCTACTTCGGGTAGCTTTTCCGCGCCATTGACTCCGTGCGCGACTCCGTTCGCGGTGCACGGCAATACCCGTGCGGCCTGGTTGCCGAATGCTTCGGGAATGCATGCGCTGACATCATCCAACCCGGGCGGCAGCGGGATCGAGGCCGACGCGACCGAACCGAGCATCTGCATGAGGTCGGCCGCACTGATACCGAGCTGCGCAGCGATGACCGGGAGATGATCCGGAACAATATCGAGGTTCATGGAAGTCTCCTAACGAGAGGTGCCGACTCTTCGCGAGTCGATACACCAAGAACGCTAAGGCATTCCCAACTCTGGGAATGTCTTTCGAAATGGCCTTGACCAGGGGTCATTCCGGCTGCGGGGTCCACGCGGCCTGTACGAGATCCTTGCGGGAGTGCAACGGCTCGACGAAGATCCCGCGGCCGACGGGCTGCTTGCTCGGCTTCACGTCACCGATGAGCATGCCGTCCAACTTTGAACCATCCATGATCAGACCGGAGCTGTTGAGATTCTTGACCTGTCCGAGCACGTTGTCGTACAGCGCCATATCGGCCTGGGCGATATTGCGCGCGGCGATGAGATGGAAACCGGTATCGCGGCCGTCGACAATGAGGTCGCGCAGCGTGTCCAAGGGATTGATCGAACCGCGTGGCGCCACCATGTGGTAGTCGTCGACGACCACGAAGATCTCCGGTCCGCTCCACCATGAGCGTTCCCGCAGCTGCTGCGGGGTCACCCCATCAGGTGGGCGGCGTTCGCGCATCTTGGCGGCGAAGGGAGGTAGTCCGTCCTTCAGATCGCGCTCGCTGGTCAGATACCCGACCAGCTGTTCATCCGGAATTGCCTCCATATGCTGGCGGCGGTAGTCCACCAGCAGCACCCGGGCCTGGTCCTTCGTGAACTGCGTCCGGATCGATTCCAGCAACGCCCCGATCACGGTCGATTTGCCACAGCCCGACGAGCCGAGCACGACCATGTGCGTCGAGACGCCGAAATCGATTGCGGCCGGTCGCAGATCGGATTCCCGCACACCGAACGGCACGACCAGCCGCTGCGCCAAGGTGGTCGGCTCCGGGCGATTCGCGCGGATCTCGGCCAGGGTGATCCGATCCGGCAGCAGCTTGACCTCCGGTGCCCGGCGTCCCTGGTATCGACGGGTGAGCTCGTCGATCGCGCCCGCGACACCGGCGGCCGCCGACTCGGCATCGCCGACACCGTCGATGCGCGGCAGCGCCGTGAGCATATGCAGGCCTTCGTTGGAGAGGCAGCGACCGGGACGATCCGCCGGAATCGCCGAGACCACCCCGCGATGCTGGGAAAAGACGGTATCGGTGAGATCACCGAGACGCATCTCCAGGCGCGTCTGCAGCAGATCCTTGATGTTCGGCCGGATAGCGGCCCAGCGCGAACTGCTGACCACCAGGTGCACGCCGTAGTTCAGCCCCTGCAGCGCGATCGACTCCATGACCGGGACATATTCGTCGTAGTAGGGCCCATTGACGGAGAAGCCGATATCCCACCCGTCGATGACGAAGAATACGTCGCCGTGCGCATCGCCGTAGGCGGTGAGCTCCGCCGATTCCCGCGGGACCCCGCGCCGA
>NZ_BDBY01000304.1 GCF_001613225.1 Nocardia pseudovaccinii NBRC 100343 | reverse complement strand
TTGAATCCGATTGACTCTCAACAGCATTGAGAACATTGCGACCAAGTCGCCTGGGTTCGGATCGAAACAGTGTGGAAGACAACGGAACTCGGTGGCGCGCGCCACAGCGCCCCGGATGTTGGTCAGCCATTACTTCCGCTTTCGAGTCCGGCTCGGATCGAATGAAGGATCAGGCTGCCTGATCCTTCATTCGACAAAGCTCCTGCAGGTCGGTAGCGCCTACCGCCGAGCCGGGTCAGTCCAGACAGAACTCGTTGCCCTCGGGGTCGGTCATCACGATGTGGCCGGCGCTCATCGGGGGACCGGGCTCCTCGCGACGTACCCGTCTCGCCCCCAGCGCGAGGAGCCGGTTGCACTCGGCCTCGAGCGCCGCCATCCGTTCCTCGCCCTGTAGTCCGGGAGCCGCACGGACGTCCAGGTGGACGCGGTTCTTGGCGACTTTGTCCTCCGGCACCTGCTGGAAGAACAGTCGTGGGCCGTGCCCGTGCGGGTCCTCGATGGCCGATCTCGTGTTGCGCTGCTCCGGCGGTACACCGATACGAGCGAGGAACTCCTCCCATGCGGCCAGCGGGTCGGCATCTGCGGGCAGGTCGACTCCGGGCGGGCCGGGGTGGACGTAGCCCAGTACGTCGCGCCAGAAGGTGGACAGTGCCTTCGGGTCGTGGGCGTCGAAGGTGATCTGGATGTGGCGGCTCATCGGGTTGCTCCGTTCGTTGCGGACTTCGTGTGCAGGTAGAGGTCGCGCAGCAGGCAGACCTCGGACAGGTGATGGATCAGCTCGCGGTGGATGTGCAGCACCAGGTCGGCCATGGGCAACTCGGGGTAGGGCTCCTTCGCGCCGACCGGGACCCGGAGCCCGGCCTCGCCGAGACCACGCACCCCGGCCAGCCAGACATCGAGCTGGGCCTGGAGTTGGTCGAGCGCAGTAGCCGCACTGGGCGCGTACTCCCAGGTCTCGTACGACGCCGCCGGTGCGCCGAAATGCGACGCGTTGCGCGCCGCGAGTACACCGACGATGACATGACCAAGTCGCCAGGCGATCGTGCTGAAGGCCGCGGGGACCGGTTGGGGGAGAGCGTAGTCGATCGTGAAGTCCCCGGCACCGACCTGTACGGGCGCCGTCGAGGTGCCGCGTGGCCGCACGCTCCACGCGTCCGGCACCGGCGACCAGAAGTACTCGTCGTCGGTGAGGCCGTCGAGCCTGGCTCGGATCTGATGGTTCCAATGGAACTCCCACTGCTCGCGCAGCGACCGGTTCCAGTCGAGTTCGTCTGCATCCATGGAGCTACCCTGACATGCCTAGCGGACAGCATCGGTCCGCTATCTCTGACAGGGTGGGCGACATGGACGTGGAGCGGGGTACGACGGAGCGGGTGCTCACCCTGCTCGGGCTGCTACAGCAACGCCAGGTCTGGACCGGCCCCGAACTCGCCGACCGGCTCGGGGTCACGCCGCGCACGGTACGTCGCGATGTCGAGCGACTGCGCACGCTCGGCTATCCGGTGCATGCCAGCCAGGGTGTCGGCGGCGGCTACCAGCTCGGCGCGGGGCAGGACCTGCCGCCGCTACTGCTCGACGACCAGGAGGCGATCGTCACCGCGGTCTCGCTACTCGTCGGCGCGGGTGCGATCGCCAGCGCAGGCGACGCAGCACTGCGGGCGCTGACCAAGCTCGACCGTGTGCTGCCCACCCGGTTGCGGCACGAGGTGCGCGCGCTGTCCGGCTCGGTCGAATCCTTCGGCGGCGGCCGCACGCCGGTCGACCCGGAGGTGCTCATGATGCTGGCCAGAGCCTGCCGCGACGAGGTCGAGGCCGGTTTCGATTACCCGTCCGGGAGCGAGGTACGACGGCGACAAGTGGAGCCCTACCGTCTGGTCGCCTCTGACCGGCGCTGGTACCTGCTCGCCTACGACCTCGACCGCGACGACTGGCGCAGCTTCCGCGTCGACAAGATGACCGAGGTGTCGGCACGGACCTGGCGCTTCCGCCCGCGCCCGGCGCCCGACGCGGCGACGTACGTGCAGGAGAGCGTGGCGAGCCGGGTCTACCCGCACCAGGCGCGCTTCCTGGTACACGCCTCGGCCGACACCGTGCGTGCGCAGATTCCAGCGTCGGCGGCCGTCGTACGACCGCGAGGAAATGAGCGCTGCGAGGTACTCAGCGGTGCCGAAAACCTCGACGCCGTGCTCATGCACATACTCCTACTGGGGCACGACTTCGAGGTACTGGACCCGCCAGAGCTCGGCAGGCGCTGTCACGCGCTGGCGCAGCGACTGCTGTCGGCCGGTGCCACGATGCCGGACATGGAGGACTCGTGAGCCGCGACCATCGCCGAGATGGGTGTGCGCGAGCCCGACCATCCCGGCGCCTGAACCGAACGCCTCCGGGTATCACGCCACCAGCACTTCGACAGCACCGGCCATCCGGTCGTACGCAGCGTGGAGCCGGGCGGATCCTGGCGCCGGTGCTGTCTCGACGAACTGCTCGGCTAGCCGCGATCAGCCGGTGCCCCAACGCTTTCGGTGTGCGGGAGCACGTCGGCGAAGCGTGGTGTGCCGGGTTCGGATGGCAGTCGCGTGACGCGGGCGGTGAAGCTGATCGCGTGGTACCAGCCGCACAGCAGCAGCAGATCCAGCAGCTGCTGCTCGTCGAACTCGGCCGCGAGGCCAGCCCACAGCACATCGTCGATATCGCCATGATCGTGCAGGGCGTCCACGGCCCGTAGCAGCAGCCGTTCGGATTCGGTTGTCCAGCAGGGATCTTCGGGGTTGCCGTGGGTCAGGGAGGTCTGCTCTTCGGTGGTGATGCGCGCCCGGGCAGCGAATACCGCGATGTGCACACCCCATTCGTACTCGCAGCCGCAGCGGGCGCAGGTGCGGTCGATGACCAATTCGCGTTCGCGCAGGCTCAGCGAGAGTTCTCGGCCCAGTTCGTAACTGCCCCAGCCATGCATGGCCGTCGCCATCGGCAGGTTGCGGGCGAAGAGCCGGAACAGCGCGATGGGTGGGGCGCCCGAGGGCATCATGCGGGCCAGCAGTTCGCCGGCCGCGTCGGTGTAAGGCGGTTCCAGAGGGTCGATTCTGGACATTCCAGCTCCATGTGTTTCGGAAATAGAAACACCTCGAATGCTAGTGTTTCGATAATCGAAACACAAGGGAGTGCGATGGACGTCCCCCGCCCAGGCCACCCGGTTCGCGGCTCGACCACCGGTCGGCCGCTCATGGCCGCGCTGGATCTACTCGGCCGTCGTTGGACGCTGCGCATCGTGTGGGAACTGCGCGACGGGCCGGTCGGGGCCCGCGCTCTGCTGGCCCGGTGTCAGGGATTGTCTTCGAGCGTGCTCTACCAGCGCTTGGGTGAACTCACTGCCGCAGGGCTGATCACGGCCACCGATGACGGCTACGCGCTCACCCCGCTCGGCGCGGGCCTGCGCGGCGCACTCGGCCCACTCGATGCCTGGGCAACCGAGTGGGCCGAGTCGCAATAGTTCCGAATAGTTCAGGCAGTCGGGCGGTTGCGCGCCCGCAGGGCAACGCGGCCCGCAGTTTTGGTGGCCGCGGCAGCCTCGCCCGCCTGAGTGAGCGGATAGCTCGCCTCGATCTCGAACTGCAGGACGCTGCGTGCGGCCGGGCCGACCAACCGATGAGGCGGCGGCGTTCGGTTGCGCCGATCTCTTCGGCACGCTTGGAGCCCAGAAGCCGTTCACCACGGCCTGTTTGAAGATCATCGCGCAGGGTTCGATGGACCATCGGCTGAGCAGAGAGCGCGCCGAAAGAGATCAGCTCACCGCGCGGGCCGAGCAGATCGTCGGCGGAATTCCGCCGACCTGATCCCATGGCGCGCGATCGTGCGCCGTCGGTGGCCAGTGCGGCCGCTCACGTCGCCCTCGGTGGCGAATATCGGCTCGAATCCCAACTCCCGCAACGTCTTCGCGGCTGTCTCACTGCGAACGACGTTGAGCACATGGACGCCGCACTGGCCAGGTTCACCGGCCAGTCCACCGCGCCGGTTGGTGGCATTGATCGCGATCCACTGGCCGGGTTCGACGTTCAGGTCCTCGAGCAGCATGAGTGCGCTCAGGGGCAGGGGCAGGGGCAGGGGCAGCAGTGGGCTCGTGGTCACGTCGGACACCGTGTCCGGCGCCACCTGGTACGAGAACCTGAAGACTGGTCCGCGAAGTAGGTCGGGGTACCCAGTTTTCACCGGTTCCGTTGGTAATTCGTTTCGTATACACAAACGAAACGAAACGTAACTCCGGCGGGCGGATTGCGAGAGCTCAGGAATGACTGGCCTCCGATAATGTTCACTTATCGGTGGTCAGATCCAGCGGGTTGGTCAGCCGAAAGATCTGGGGCGACACGGATTTCGTTTCGTGTGAATACGTTGGGTTCGACGAAACAAACGCTACGATTCTGCGGTGTCCAACGTTTGCAACTACCCCGGATGTGCTCGACCGATTACGCGCGGGGGTGGGCCGGGGCGGCCCTCGGAATACTGTGATCAACCGGAGCACACCCGGTGGCGCGCTTGGCGAGAACGGCAACGACAACAACAGGAGTCGCAGACGTCGGCGGCTACCGTCACTGTGACGCAACAAGGTCCGGTGACGGTGGCTCGGCTGCGCGCGGATGAGCTGCTCACTCAATTCCGTGGACTGGCCGATCAATTGGGGAACACGCTGAATTCGGCGGTGACCGAGCTGTCCACGCTTGCCGATCCGGCGATCGCCGAGGCGCAGGTGCAGGCCGTGCAGGCCGACGCGGCACGGCGCATCGCGGAGGCCGAGGTCGCCACAGTCGCCGCGGATCAGGCGCGACGCGAAGCGGAGGAGGCGCGCGCGGCCGCGGAATCGGCCGCCGACGATGCGGCCGGCGCGGCCGAACATGCGGAATCACTGGTGGCCGAAGCGGATACGGCGCGGTCGGATGCGTTGCGTGAGGTCGAACGGGTCACCAAACAGGCCGCCGACGATGTCTTCGCGGCACGCAGCGAGGCCGATGCCGAAATCCGCACCATCCGCCGCGACGCGGCCGACGATGTGGAACGCGCGCGGCAGCAGGCCACCGAGGATGTGGAACTGGCGCGCCGGAAGGCGACGACCGACATCGAACAGATCCGCCGCGAGTCCGCCCAACAGATCACCGCGGCCGGTGCCGAACGCGATCTGGCGGTGCAGCGTGCGGCCGATGCCGAGCGCGCCATCGAACGCGCCGAACAGGCCGTGGCGGAACGCAATCAGGCCGTCGCGGAGGCGCGCGAGGAACTGAACCGACTGCGCGAGGAACTGGATCGCACGCGCAACGAACTCGCCGAGGTTCGCCGCGCGGCAAGTGCGGAGGTCGCTGCGGTGCGCGCCGAATCGGCGGCCGCGCTCGAGCAGGCGCGGCGCGAAGCGGTGGAACGGTTGGCCACGCTGGACGACGCCCGCGCCCAAACCCTGGCCCGCGCCGAACGCGCCGAACGCCAGCTCGACCATATGGTCGCCGAATCCCGCCAGAGCCGAACCGGATCGGCGTCCGACGGCGCTCCTGGATAGGGGCAGTCTCCGTTGTCAGGGCCGGGGCACCCTTGTCGTCCGGGTGCCGATTCGGATCGACAAATGTTCCGATTCACGCACCCCGCTCAACCCGACGACGCCGATCAGTCCCACGAGCTACTCAATCCGGTGCGGGTCGGCGGACGCAATCCTGGCCTGTACTGCGCAACTGCGCATTGAGCCGTGCGGCCTGTCGCGTGAGGTGATCGCGTTCGGGGAGGCTGGACACCGAGCGGGCAGCTTGGCTGTAGAGCCGTGCCGCGGTCACCGGGTCACCGTCACGTTCGTGCAGGTACGCCGCGACGGCGGCGTAGCGGGGCAGAGCGGGATCGAGCTCGGCCAACGCGGCCAAGCCGCCCTGCGGGCCGTCGGCCTCACCGACCGCGACGGCCCGGTTGAGGCGGGCCACCGGGCTGTCGGTGAGGCGCACCAGTTCGTCGTACCACTCGACGATCTGCACCCAGTCGGTTTCCTCGGCCGCCCGGGCATCGGCATGCAGCGCGGCGATGGCGGCTTGGGCCTGGAACTCCCCGAGACGGTCGCGCGTGAGGGCTGCCTGGAGCACCTCGACGCCCTCGGCGATCAGGCGGGTGTTCCACAGACTGCGGTCCTGCTCGGCCAGAGGTACGAGCCCGCCGTCGGGGCCGATCCGCGCCGGGCGCCGCGCGTGGTGCAGCAGCATCAGCGCGAGCAAGCCCGCGACCTCCTCATGGTGGGTCTTGGCCGCCAGCTGGCGAGTCAGCCGGATCGCCTCGCCGACGAGATCGACATCACCGGAATAGCCCTCGTTGAAGACCAGGTAGAGCACGCGCAGCACCGTGGTGACGTCACCGGGCTGGTTGAACCGGACGCCCGAGACGGTCCGCTTGGCCCTGCTGATCCGCTGGGCCATGGTCGCCTCCGGCACGAGGTAGGCCTGCGCGATCTGACGGGTGGTCAGGCCACCGACCGCACGCAGCGTGAGCGCGACGGCCGACGCCGGTGTCAACGACGGGTGTGCGCACAGGAAGTACAGCTGCAACGTGTCGTCCGCCGCCTCGCCCGGGCCGGGCACAGGCTCGGCCTCGACGAGCACCTCGCGCCGCTGCCTGGAGGTATCGGCGCGGGCAGCGTCGAGGAACTTGCGCCAGGCCGCGGTGATCAACCAGCCCTTGGGATCCCGCGGTGGATCATCCGTCCACACCCGCACCGCTTCGACCAGCGCGTCCTGCACGGCATCCTCGGCCGCCGCGAAGTCGGCTCCGCGACGGAGAAGAATCCCGATCACCGTGGGGGTGAGGGACCGCAGCAGGGCCTCATCCACCGTCCGTCACTCCGTGATGGTCGCACACGCGGTCAGGAAGGGGCGCAACTCGAGCCACTCGTGGATCGGCTTCCCGCCCGCACCCGGCGCCGCGGACAACTCACCGGCCAGCTCGAGCGCCCGCTCGTAGGTCTCGACATCGATCACCATCCAACCGGCGATCAGGTCCTTGGTTTCCGCGAACGGGCCGTCGGTGACCGGCGGTCGCCCCTCGCCGTCGTAGCGGACGAACGTGCCCTCCGGGGCGAGGGCACGTTCGTCGACGAACTCGCCGGTGGCCTCGAGCCGTGCGGCGAAGTCCTGCATGTACTGCACGTGGGCCGAAACCTCCTCCGGCGTCCACTGGTCCATCGGCACGTCGTTGACCGACGCCGGTGCACCTCGATAGTGCTTGAGCAGCAGGTATTTGGCCATCATGTTCTCCTTGGTACGGTACGGCCCATTCTGGCCGTGTTCAGTTCGGGGACGCAGCGGCAGGCGGATTCTCGACATCCCACCGCGAAATTTTCTGGCGGACTTCGAAACTGCGCTCAGGCGCGCTGACGCTCGTCCCGCTGCTGTACCAGCTCCTCGACCGCGCTCGGCAGAGTCGTCTCGAAGTCGATCAGCTTCGCCCATGTCGGGGTCACGACGATCCGGACCATGCCGTCGTAGAGCGAACGTACTTCCGCCTCCCAGTGAACCCGTTGCTCGGGCGTCATCTCGTAGGTGCCGTTCATCTGGAGATACTCGTCCGGGATGCCATCGACGAGGTCCAACCCGGCCCGGCCGCGGATGAGCAAGATCTTGGGCGGGTGCACTTCGGTGTCGATCTTCAGGGCAACCATCGGGTTCTCGCGCAGGGCCGGGAGCTTCGGGGCGTTCTTCGAAGTGCACATGACGATCTGCGAAGCATTCCAGGTGAACGCGATCGGGACATTGCGGGGTGTGCCGTCCTTGGCGACGTAGGCCAAACGGGTCAGTGCGCCCACACTCCACGCCGCGTGAAACCTCCACTCGCCGTTGAAGGATAGGGTGGCCCATGGCTGTTATTCACCGCACGACCATGTCGCCCAGCAAGCTCGAACTGCTTACCGCCTGGTTACCGACTCGGCCGTGGTATCGAGACGGCGGGCCCGCGCCGCGGCTGAGCAAGGCCGGTGGCTTCCGGCTCGACGATCCGGCGGGTGCGGTCGGCATCGAATTCGTGCTCGTGAACGATCACGCTGGACCCGAATCCATCGCCTACCACGTGCCGTTGACCTACCGCGGCGCACCACTCGACGGTGCCGATGACGCTCTTGTCGGCACCTCGATGCACGGTGTGCTCGGACAGCGCTGGATCTACGACGCGACCCGTGATCCGGTGGCGATCGCTCGGATCGTCGCGCTGCTGGCCGGGCAGGCGCAGCCGCAAGCGCAGGGCATGAGTGACACGCCGGATCCCTCCGTTGTCGCGGTCGGCGAGTTCCCTTCCACTGCAACGCAATTCCGCTCAGCTGTTGATACACCGACGCACACCGCCATCGCCGTCGGCAGTGGTCGAAGCGTTCGGATCGAGCGGGTACTGCGTCCCGAGCCCGCCACACCGGCTTCCGACCAGAAGGATGCCGTCCGAGTATCCGCGCCGTGGCAGATCGGCGGTTCCACCGTGCGCGGTGTGGTCCTGGCGATCAGCGCATGACCGGACCCGAGCAGCGGTGGTGGTCCTGGACGGCCGCACGTCCTCGACTACTGCTCGCATTCGGGCTGATCGCGCTCACGGCCACCACCATCGGAGTCGTGGACGCGACGCGGACCGCGGGCGACCGGTCGGCCTACGAGCGCGAAGACCACGCTCTGAACCCAGCCCGCGTCACTGATGCCGTCGTCCACGGGGGTGTGACGCGGTCGGCGACCTACCGACTCGAAGTCGACACCGGCATCGAGCGGCACCTCGACTTCCCTTCCGGCAATACGATCCTCGCCGCAGTGACGCCCGGATCGGCTGTCGAACTGGAGATTTGGCGCGATCAAGTCGTCGCGGTGCGTTGGAACGACATCCGCGCCGAAACCGTCGACGCGCCGACGGCGGATTTCGGCACTGCGATCGGCGCCTCGCTCATCGGATTCGGCTGTGCGCTGCTCGGGTTCGGCGGTTGGCTCGTCGAGCGGAACCGTCGAGCATGGCGGCCGAGGGTCGAAGCCGCACTGGTCGCGGCGCTCTGCGAGGGATTCGTGATGATCGTCGCGGGCTGGCTGCTGCTGCGAGACCCGTTGCGCGAGAACCTGCTCGCCCGGCACATGCCGCTGACGCTCGTGGCCGGAACGGTCCTCGCCTGCGGTATCGCAACGCTGACACACCGGCACAATGCACCACGACACGCTCAGTTGGCGTAGAAATATCGCGACCCGGAAGCAAACACCCGGTTATCCGCGTCCGGGGCCCATACTATGGAGCTATGCCCGAAAACGAGAGTGCGGGTCTTGGGGGTTCGCTTGCCGACGGGGCGCGGCTGGCGGTATTGGTCGCGGGTATCGGCTCGGTGGTTCTCGGAGTGCTGATAGCCGTGTGGCCGGACAAGACCGAGCGGATGGCGGAGTTGTTGTTCGGCCTATACCTACTATCGAGCGGTGCGATACAGCTGATCATCGCGATAGGCGCCCGGCTAGGGGCGGCACTGCGGATGTTCGTATTCTTCAGCGGCGTCACCTCTTTGGCATTGGCCGTGATGGCGTTCCACAGCGCGGATTCGATCCTGCTGCTCGCAGTGTGGATCGGCCTCGGCTGGGCCGTGCGCGGAATCGCGCAGGCGACCGTGGCGGTCTGGGCCGACGAGTTGCCCGAGGGTGGCTGGCAAGAGATATTCGGGCTGCTGACCGTGATGGTGGGATTCATCATGATCGCGCTGCCGTTCGATTCGCTGAACGTACTCGGCATGGCGGCAGGTGGCTGCGCGATCGTGATCGGCATGCTGGAGGTTCTCACGGTCGCGCGCGGACGCGGAGAGGTCGGGGCGGCCGGGCGCATTCCGGTGGCGCCGAACTGAGCTGGCGCACATCCGAGTTGGCGTGCGATCGCCCTGGCGTGATGATCATGGGACGGGTTAACTGTCGATCATGGCACGCACCGATAGTGGTTCGGAACTGATCGTCGTCACCCACGGTGCCCGAGCGGGCATCGATCCCCATGCGGTGCGTGAGAGTCGCGCGGCACAATCGCGGCTGGTCGAGTTGCTGCCGGAAGGCGGTGCGCCGGTACGCATCTTCGGGCCGCCCAATCGTCTGCCGCGGCGGATCGCGGGCACCGCTCGAGAGGATGTGGGCGCGGAGTACCTGAACTACTTTGCCGTGCTCGGGGTAGGCGATGAACTCGAGGCGCTCGCGGACCGGCTGCGCGCCGATGACGCGGTCGAGGCGGCCTACGTCAAACCGCCCGCGGAACCGCCGATCGCGCCACCTGTCGTGCTGGCCGATATCGCGGCACGTCGGCTCGAGGACGCGCCGCCCGTGACACCGAATTTCGAAGCCCGGCAGGGTTATCTGGACGCCGCGCCGCAAGGTGTGAACGCACGCTGGGCCTGGACCCGACCCGGCGGTCGCGGCGCGGGCGTGCGCATTGTCGACGTGGAGGGCGCCTGGCGGTTCACCCACGAAGACCTGCTGGCGAACCAGGGCGGCGTGATCGGCGGTGCCCCGTCGGCGGATGCGGGCTGGCGCAATCACGGCACCGCGGTGGCCGGGGAGATCAGCGGTGATGTGAACACCTTCGGCATCACCGGCATTGCCGCCGATGCCGCCATCCGCGCGGTCTCGGTATTCGACGCGGGCTCCGCGGCCGCCATCCGCACCGCGGCCGACGCACTGAGCGCGGGCGACATCATTCTGCTCGAACTGCACCGGCCCGGACCCCGCAACAACTTCCAGAACCGTGAAGATCAGGCCGGATACATCGCGATCGAATGGTGGCCCGACGACTGGGCGGCCATCCGATACGCGATCGGACGTGGCGTCATCGTGGTGGGCGCGGCAGGCAACGGTTCCGAAGACCTCGACAGCTCCCTCTACGACAGCCGACCCGCCGACTTCCCGGCCTCATGGCGCAACCCGTTCCGAGGCGGCGCCGCCGACTCCGGCGCCATCCTGGTCGGCGCGGGCGCCCCGCCACCCGGATTCCACGGCCGCGACCACGGACCCGCACGCTCGCGACTCGCCTTCTCCAACTACGGATCCCGCGTGGACGCCCAGGGCTGGGGCCTCGAAGTCACCACCACCGGATACGGCGACCTGCAGGGCGGCGCCGACGAAGACTACTGGTACACAGACACTTTCAGCGGAACCTCCAGCGCATCCCCGATCGTCGTCGGCTCCGTCGCCAGCTACCAAGGCTTGGCCGCCGCAGCCGCCAGCCGCAAGACACCGTCGGAGGTACGGGCCCGACTCCGCGCAACCGGTTCACCCCAAGTCGACGCCCCGGGTCGCCCCGTGACCCAGCGGATCGGCAACCTGCCCGACATCCAGGCCATGATCGCACCGTGAACCCGCGGCCGCGTCAGGTCGACGCGCAGTAGGTATCGTCCGGTCCCCGACGCGAGCCGACCGACTGGGCGCTCGCACACCTTCCGGGCATCGCACATAAGGACGCGCCGCGCGGCACGTAAGGCCTTCCGCCCGAAGGTGTGCGTCGACGCGCGAATGTATGAGGAACGATCTGTGGTTCGCGGCGGCGCGCGGGTGGGGCGGAAACTTGCGGACAACGCTGAGTGGCGAAAGGTGAATGGCACGTTGAACTTTCAACGCGAATTCGGCATCGGCCATGCGGCGACCCGGGCCATCGACGAGATGGCGCTCGAGCTGCCATTACGACCTTGACCTGGGCAGACGCCGTGGGCGGCGGTCACCGCAGATGTGTACGGGCACAGTCGAAGTGGACTTCACCCGCCAGTGATGGGGGGTTTCGCCGATGTAATGCCGACCGAAAATTTCGGTAGGGTTCGGCGGCGCGGGCAGGGGCTGGGTGCTGTCGCGACCGGAGATCGATGTGACGCCGAGGAGACTGTGGTGGGTGTCGTTACTGTCCGCGAAGAGCAGGCGATTCAGCGGTTGACCGACCGCTTGGTCGACGACTACCCGGCCGATCAGGTCCAGAGCGTGGTGGGCACGGCGCGGCAGCGGTTCGAAGGCCATCCGGTGCGGGAATTCGTCCCGATTCTGATCGAGCGGATCGCGCGCCGGGAACTGGCGGCGTCGACAACAGAGAACGAGTCCGAAAGTGTCGCCGCGCAACCGAACCCGAGTCAGCAGCCCGATCCGGCGCGAGGGATGAGTCGAATCGTGGTGTCCGGCGGCAAGCTGGTAGCCGACAAGCGGCTCATGGCACTCGCGGCGGCGGTTGTGGTCGTCGTCCTCGCACTGGTGGTCGGCTTCGCAGTGCGACAGCCCGACCAGCCCGCTCCGGCCGGTGCGACAGCAGCGCTGACCACGGTGCACGGTGTCGTCGGCTCGGAGAAGATGGCCTTCTTCGAAGACCCGCGCGTCGTGGAAGCCTTGGCCCGCAAGGGGGTCAAAGCGGAGGTCGATCCGGCCGGCTCGCGGCAGATCGCGACCTCCATCGATCTCGGAAAGTACGACTTCGCGTTTCCGTCGAGTGCGCCTGCGGCGGAACGGATTCAGCGGGCGCGCAATATCAGCACGAAGTACACGCCGTTCTCCTCGCCCTTGGCGATCGCGACCTTCCAGCCCATCGCCGATCTGCTGACCGCGGCGGGTGTGGTGCGTCCTGGGCCGGTCCCGACCTTCGATATGGCCCGGTACCTCGAACTCGTGCGCACCGACGTCGAATGGGACAAACTCCGCGACAACACCGTGTATCCGGTGCACAAGAACATCCTGGTCTCCACGACGGACCCACGGACCTCGAACTCCGCTGCCATGTACCTGGCCATCGCGAGCCATGTCGCCAATGACAACACCATCGTGCAGGGCCCGGCCGCCGAGCAGGCCGTGCTGCCCACGGTGTCGCGGCTGTTCGTGCGCCAGGGTTACACCGAGAACTCCACCGACGGCCCGTTCCGCGAGTACCTCGCGGCGGGTATGGGCCCGACACCCATGGTCTGGATCTATGAGGCCCAGTTCGTCGAGGCGACCGTGCGCGGCCAGATCAAACCTGGCATGGTGCTGACCTACCCGTCCCCGACCGTGGTCTCCCAGCACACCCTGGTGCCCCTCACCGCATCCGGCGATCGCATCGGCCGCCTGCTGGCCACCGATCCGGACCTGCAGCGCCTCGCTGCCGCACACGGTTTCCGCACCAGCGACCCCAGCCAATTCGCCAAGGTCACCGCCGACAACCACGTCTCGGTGCCCGGCGACGTAATCGATGTGATCGACGCACCCACGATCGACACCCTCGAACACCTGATCGACAGCGTCACCAAGTCCTACAACTGACGTCGCGGCCGCAGCACCGGGCATATCCGCGGCCGCACGACCGCCGCATGCCTCTGTGCTGAGCCGGTCTGGGCCGCCTTTTCGCCAGGGCATCTACCGGCGACCCGTATGTCCAGGTCATGACCGATTGCCGAGGCGGCGCGATCAGAGGATCGTGGAGCACAAAGCGGGCATATCGGATCGGGGAGGCCGAGTAGCGGGGATCGGGAATTCGAGTAGCCGGACACTCGTGGCACGGGGATGTACTCGGGCCAGGCTAGGGGAGGGGAAGAGGAAAGGAGCGTCCTCATGAGCGGGATGTTCACCAGGACGGCGAGATATACGGCCAGATATGCGGGTCCATATCGGTCGGCGCCGACGGTCGGGACACACGGGATGGTGGTCTTCGGGACCGGCACCGACTGTTATTTCTCGCATCGGCCGATGTTCTTCTCGCCGTTCGACTTTCAGGTGCTGCTCGATATCGAGTTGGACGAGCGCGGCAGTCGGGCGCTCGGCGCCGATCGACGCACCGGATTCCGCGGCGGCCACGCCTTCGAACCGGCGGACCTCGCACTCGCCGACGTCGATCCACGCGCGGAGCATCCGCGAACGACGTTCCGGGGCAACCTTGTTCGCGGCCACCTCGAGCGCGGCGGCATCGTGATCGCACGTGACGTCGTGGCCACCGTGCGCAACATCGTGTCCTTCACACAGCTCGATCCGCATCCCCTGCGCACGGCCGAACTGCTGACCCATCTGTGCTTCGGCAGGCAGGGCAAAATGTATGTGGCGCACCGGATCGTGCGGCGGCCGAGCTTCGATCAAATCGTCTCGGCCCGGCTCATCCCCGGCACTGTTACCGACCTGCTCGGCGCCCCGCTGTCCGTCGATGTCACCGAGTTGGTGTTCGACCACGCGCAGCCGATCATCCTGGGGCAGCGCGATTTCGCCGGTCAGCGATTGCGGGTCGGCGAGATCGCGGTCGCGGCGTTCCACGCGACCGATACCGCGAGGGGCCAGCAAGGCTTCCTCGTCGACATCGCCATCGAGCGGCAGCTCTACTTGGAAGTCGCCGACCTGGTGTGATGTCAATACGCCGGAGGTAGCTGTTGAGGGCGCACCCGATCGGGGCGCGAATCGGTCGGTGGGAGGACGACCGCTCGCGGTGCGGCCGTTATTTTCGGATCATGTCCGAATCGGTCCTGCCCGCAACCACATCACTGCGGATAGCCGAAGTCGACATATTGCGGGGATTCGCGCTTTTCGGAATCCTCATCGTGAACGTAGCTGTTGCCACGCTGCTCTGGTCGTTCGGCGGCACCGCTGACGATCCGCGACTCGGGTTCGACGGTCCATTCGACCATCTCGTGAACGCGGTGGTGGAAGCGCTGTTCAGCGGCCGGTTCTATCTGCTGTTCGCATTCCTGTTCGGCTATTCGTTCACCCTGCAGATCGCGGCGGCGCAGCGGGCCGGTGTGTCGGCGAACCCGCGGCTGCTGCGGCGCTGCGCCACGCTGATGGTGATCGGGTTGGCGCATGTCCTCCTGCTGTGGATCGGCGACATTCTGACGCTGTACGCGTTTTTGTGCCTGTTTCTGATACTGCTGCGGTGGCTGCGGCCGCGGGTCGCGGTCATCGGCGGGACGGTGCTGTATCTCACGTGGTCGATATGGGCGTTCCTGCCCGGGACCGGTGGAATTGCCGAGCTCGCCGAGGTACTCGATGTGGTGGCAATGCACGAGGGCTACACGGGTAGCTTCGCCGATACCTTCACGATGCAGGTGTCCGGGGCGCCGCTGTGGATCATCCTCATCTGGATCACCCAGGGCGTACCGGCGCTGGGCATGTTCCTGATCGGAATGGCGGCCGGTAAGCGCAAACTGTTCACCGAAGAGCAGACGTTGCGTCGCTGGGCCCCTCGGATATTCATCGGTGGGTTGGCCGGTCGGACTGCCGGTATCGGCGGTGACATTCTCCTACGGGATGGGTTGGCTGGAACCGCCGTCGTACTGGGACGGGATCCAAGAAGTGGCCAACCCGCTGATGACGTTCGCGTACATCGCGGGGATCATCATGCTGACCCGATCAACCCGCACCGGACGGTATATGGCGCTGCTCGCCCCTGCGGGTCGGATGGCGGCCTCCAACTACACCATGCAGTCGGTGGTGTTGATGGTGATCTACACCGGCTACGGGTTCGCCCTGGCCTATGATGTGCCACCGGCGGGCGTGATCGGGATCGCGTTGGTGACCTATGGCGCGCAGCTCGCATTCAGTCACCGGTGGTTGCGCACTCATGCGTATGGGCCGGTGGAATGGGTGCTGCGCGCTGCGACGTATCTGTCGGTTCCGGGTTGGCGGCGGTCGGAATACGTTCCGGTGCAGCGGGTTCGACGAGGCTGAGCGTGCACTTTCGTTTTCCGCCGTGCGCTACGAGCGGTGCACGTTCAGCATCGTTCGCAACACCCGCGTGCCGCGGACGCGTGGGTCAGCGATCAGCAGGGACCGTCAGCGCCGCCAAGAGAGCGCGAGCGAATTCGGCCGGAGTTTCCCGCACGCCACTGTGCCCACCAGGGAACTCGACCAGCGGTCGGCCCAACTCGGATGCAAGGGTTTCCGCGGTCCGATAAGGGAGTTGACCACGGGTTTCCCGACCCGCGGCCAGCACGAGGCGGTCCACCACAGCGGCGAGTGCGGCCGTATCGGGCCGATAACCGGTGACCGCGCGCAGTTCATGAGCGAACATCAGCGACGAGTTGCCCATGAGTCGGCCGAGCATTTCGGCGGTGCGGGCCGGGACCTCGGCCGCGTTGGGCAGCGGCTTCGAGGTGACACCGACCGCTTGCATGAAGCGCCCGCCCGCGACGGCGGGACCCTGGTCCCTGGCTAGTTCTACCACCTCTTCGACCATGGCCCGGTGCACGTCCGCATCGGGCAGGACCGCGAAGCACGGCGGTTCGTGGGCGACGACCAGGCGCAGCCGTTCCGGATGGCGGGCGAGTAGGTCGAGCGCAACGACCGCGCCACCGCTGACACCGGCGACGTAGGCGAATTCGCTTGCGGGCGTGAGGTGTTCGAGCAGACGGCGCGCGTCGTCACTGAGCACGTCCATCCGCTGATCGACGGGTTCGGGAGCGTCCAGAACGCTGCGTGAATACCCGCGCGGGTCGGCGGCCACAACAGTGAAGTGCTCGGCGAGGGTATCGGCGATCGGGTCGAATATCCCGGCGTCGCCGCCGCTGCCCGGCAGCAGGAGCAGCACCGGGCCGGTGCCACGCACCTCGAAATACAGGGTGGCGCCGGGCACTTCCAGGGTTTCGGATCTCACTGCGATTTCGCTTTCTCGTCGGTCGGCCAGTGGGTGAGAGTGATGTGCAGGGCGTCGATAATGCGGTCCCAGGAGGTGGCGGTGGAGCGGGCATGGCCGAAACCGCCGCTCGCCTCCAGGTTGGCATAGCCGTGAAAAGTGCTGCGCAACAGGCGAACCGCGTCGGTGATATCCGGTTCGTCGAGGCCATAGGCACGCAGCATCCGGTAGGTCAGATCGATGGCCCGCCAACCACCGCTCCATTCGGCGGCGACGGCGGGGTCCATCGGCATCTGGGTGGCGCGATAGCGGCCGGGATGTTCCAGGGCATAGCGGCGCCATTCGTCGGCAAATGCCGCGAGCGCATCCCGTCCCGCGCGCCCGGCAACTGCCGCGGCGATGCGGTCGGTCTTCTCGTCGCTTGCCAGCATGGCCACCCGGTTGCGCAGGTCTTCGAGGTTCTTGATGTGCGAGTACAAGCTCGCGTCCTTGACGCCGAACTTCCTGGCCAGCGCGGCGACGGTGATGTTGTCGAAGCCGACCTCGTCGGCGAGTTCCGCCGCCGCGAGCGTGATCCGCTCGGCGGTCAACCCGGCCCGTGGCGACATCACACCTCCTCTATTCAGCTAGGGTGCCTAGTTTATAACCTAATAGTCGTAGGTTCTGCAAGTGGTGGAGTGCCAGTGCTCGGGTGTGGGGTTCCGGATCGGTGAAGTCGCGAATTCAGGTATCGCGGACTGTGCGGCTTCCCAATGGTTTTCGAAAGGTGTGGGGCGCCGGTTATGTAGTGATCGCGGCGACTGGGTCGTGGAGCGCGCACGATGGCATCCAAGGTTTGCAGGGCGAGCTTGTCGTACTGATTATTCGCGGCAGCCGTTGTGGTCGCGGTTGGTGGCGGACCGATTAATTCGTGCGGGCAGTCCGGTCAACATTCTCGGCAGATCCATGACTACATGTTCGAGGAGATCTTGATGACCCCGACTTCGACCGCCACCACGCACACCCTGGACGTGCCCGGGGCGCGGCTGCACTACGAGGTGCGCGGTACCGGACCGCTGGTCGTATTGGTCGGTGCACCGATGGATGCGGCGGCCTTCGCTCCGCTGGCGGAGCTGCTCGCCACCGACCGCACCGTACTCACCACCGACCCGCGCGGCCATCAGGGCAGCGTCCTCGACGACCCGGAGCAGGACTCGACACCGCAGCTGCGCGCCGACGACCTGGCCTGCCTCATCACCCACCTCGGCATCGGCCCCGCAGTGGTATTCGGCTCGAGCGGCGGCGCTGTGAGTGCATTGGCCCTGGTCCAATCCCAGCCGGACCTGGTCACCACCGTGGTCGCCCACGAACCGCCGCTGGGTGAACTCCTCGACGATCGCGACCAGGTGCGCGCCGGAACCGATGACGTGATCGCCACCTACCGCAGCGGCGATGTGCTCGGCGCGTGGCGCAAGTTCATGGCCAACGCGAACATCATGATGCCCGAACCGGTGCTACAGCAGGTGTTCGGCGGTGAGCGTGACCCGCGCCAGCTGGCCAGCGAGCGCTACTGGTTCGATCACGAGCTGCGCGGTACCATCACGTGGGAGCCGAATATCGCTGTGCTGCAATCGACTCCGGCCCGCATGGTAGTCGGCATCGGCTCCGAATCGACCGGCCAGCACTGCGATCGCACGTCGCGGGCACTCGGCGAAGCCGTCGGGGTGACTCCGACCGTATTTCCCGGCGGACACACCGGATTCGTCGAGGACCCAACCGGTTTCGCCGTGCGGTTGCGTGAGGTCCTCGGAGGTGCCGTTTAGCAGGGGCATACTCGCGCATGCCGTGCGGTCACATCGAAAGCCTCAGCTCAGGCCGGGACCGGATCCGGCCAGCACCGTATCTCGGACGCACAGTGATGTTTCCACGCTGAGACGATGTTCACGTCTCGGACATGTCATGCTAAACGGCCAGTGTCGGTGACGCCGGGTCGGGCTGGCGAGGAGGCTCGTAGGTCCGCCATGCCTCAGCCAAGCGGCATGCGGCCTCGCGCAGGCTGCCGGGATCGGCGACAAAGCTGATTCGGACGTAATCGCTGCTGCCGCCAGAGGCGTCGAGACCGGCGCCGGGCAGGATCGCGACGCCGTGCCGCAGGGCTCGCTGAGCGAAGGAGGTGCCATCCCCGCGGGATAGCCGGATCCACAGTGTCTGGCCGCCGGACACTGGAGGGACCTCCCATTCCGGCAGGCGCTCGCCCAGCTCGGTCACCAGCACGTCGTGGCTTTCCTTGCGCTGCTGCGTGATTCGCTCGCGCAACCGGTCGAGGTCACGCAGCAGCCAGGCGGCGGCCAACTGCGCTGGGATATTGCCGCCGAGATCGTGCACGGCGCGCAGCCGGGCCAACCGGGCGATGACCGGGATCGGTGCACGCACCCACCCGACACGCAGTCCGCCCCAGACGATCTTGCTGAGCGAACCGACCGATATCACCGACTCGTCCAGGGCCGCCAGCGGCGGTGGTGGCGGATCGGTGCCCGGAAATCCGAGATCGGTCAGCACCTCGTCGTCGATCAGCGGCATCCCTGCCGTTCTCGCCGACTCGACCAGTCTTCGCCGGGCCAGCGCGGGAAGCACCGCGCCGGTGGGGTTCTGGTAGGACGCCACCACATACGCGAGCGCCGCCGGGGTCACCGCGCCGAGACCCACCGGACCCGTCTGCAGGATCGCCGCGACCTCTCGAAACGCCTCCAGCGCACCGGGATACGTCGGTGCTTCCACCAGGATCCGGTCGCCGGACCGCAGCAGGGCGCGGGCGAGCAGCGACAGCGCCTGCTGCCCGCCGCCGGTGACCAGAATCTGTTCCGGATCGGTCGGCACGCCGCGTGCCCGGTATCGATCGGCGATCGCGTTGCGCAACAGCGGATGTCCGGTCGGCCGATAACCTATATCGCCCTCGACCGCGGCGAGTTCGGGCACGATGTGCCGATACGCCTGGGCCACCTCGGGCGGCGGTGTCGCGGGGGCGGCGCAGGCGAGCGCGATGACATCGGCGTCCGGTTCGAGCAACTGCAGGAACGCCGGAGAATGGGTGGTCTCGCGCGCCGGAACTGCCGCGGGTCCCGCGACCCGGGTGCCGCTGCCCTGCCTGCGCACCACCCGGCCCTCCACGCTGAGCAGGTCGTAAGCGGCCACGACCGTACTGCGCCCTACCGCAAGTACTTTCGCGAGCGCGCGGTCGGGCGGCAACGGCATACCCGGCCGCAGTTCACCGTCGTCGATCAGCGTCCGCAATCGCCCGGCCAACAGCAAATAGAGCGGCCCGCGGTCGGCGGACCAGCGGCCGAGCCGGTCGGCAAGTTCAATTGGCTTCATATGCAAACCAATTCTGCCCGATTGGCTCTAGGGTCGCGACCCCGGTCGTCGCGAGGATGAAGTCATGAGCAAGATCTCCATCACCGATGTCATCGACGACCTGACCGGACCATGGCAGCCGAGGGACCTGGCCATCGCCAACGACGCCGTGGTCCGCATCGCTCGTTTCCACGGCACATTCCCATGGCACCACCACGACGAGGACGAGCTATTTCTGTGCTGGAACGGCACCTTCCGCATCGAACTGCGGGACCGCGAGCCGGTGACGCTCGGTCCCGGTGAGATTTTCGTCGTTCCGCGCGGAGTCGAGCATCGGCCGGTGGCCGAGGAACCGGCTCACGGGATCATGATCGAACGCCCCGAAACCGAACAGTACGGCAACTGAGCACGATCGGAGCCGGACGCAAGCTCATCCGGCTCCGAGCCCGTTGCGATACCTCGCCCCACACATGAGAGCAGCGAAATGTTCGTGGCAGGGTGAGGGGATGAGTCGTGGTGTGTTGGTGCCGGGGGCTTCGCGGGGGATCGGGCGGGCGGTTGCGGTGGCATTCGCCGAGAACGGCGACCGGGTGGCGGTGCATTACTCCTCCGGGCGCGCCGATGCCGAGGAGACGTTGCGGCGGTTACCGGGGGACGGGCATGTCCTCGTCGAAGGCGATATCGGTTCGCCGGAAGCGGCCGACGCGATCGTCGCGGCGGCAGTCGAGGGGCTCGGGACCCTGCACGTGCTGGTCAACAACGCGGCGGTGAACCTTCCGCACCCCCTCGCGAAAACCTCGTACCCGGAATGGCAGCAGGTGTGGCGCAAGACCATGGACGTCAACCTTTTCGGCACGGCCAATGTCTCCTATTGCGCCGCACGTCACATGATCGATAACGAGGTGCCCGGTCGCATCGTCAATCTCGGCTCCCGCGGCGCATTCCGCGGTGAACCCGACTATCCCGCCTACGGTGCCACGAAGGCAGCCGTCCACGCGCTGGGCCAATCGCTCGCGGTGTATCTGGCTCCCTACGGAATCGCGGTTGCCTCGGTGGCACCGGGCTTCGTAGCGACCGAACGCGTCGCGTCCCGCGTCACCGACGAGGTCCGCGCTCAGAGCCCCTTCGACCGCGTCGCCCAACCCGAGGAAATCGCCTCCGCCGTCCGCTATCTCGCGTCACCGGAAGCAATATGGAGCTCCGGGGCGATCCTGAATGTCAACGGAGCCTCATACCTGCACTGATCCGCTAGGGGGACACATGACACGGCAGCTACCACCGTGGCCAGACACGCCACCGACCCGCGGCCCGATCATCCTGCGGGAGTACACCGAAGCCGACGCCCACCTCGCGATCGAGATGGGCGCGGACCCGTACATTCCGTTGATCGGGAGCTTGCCCGCTTTCCCGACCGCTACCGAGGCACTGGACTGGGTGCACCGTCAACGGGGCAGGCACGCCGAAGGAATCGGTTTCTCCTTCGCCATAGCCGACGCCGAAACCGGCAACGCTGTCGGCGGGATCGGTCTTTGGCTGCAAAACCTCGCGAAAGGCCGAGCGGCAGTTGGCTATTCGGTCTCTCCGGGACATCGTGGCCGTGGATTCGCTGGGGCCGCACTACAAGCCCTGACAACTTTTGCCTGGACCATCCCCACTGTGCACCGCATCGAGCTCTATATCGAGCCATGGAACACCGGCTCGATCCGCGTCGCGGAATCCGGCGGATACCTCCGCGAAGGTCTGCTACACAGCTACGAGGAGCTCGGCGGCACCCGACGAGACATGCTCCTCTACGCCGCCACACGCGACTCGGGCACATCCTGAAACGCGACATCGCCGCACCCGAGTCGGGTGCGGCGATGTCGTGCGGGAATCAGCGGACGAAAGTTGATGCGCGGTCGGACAAGTCGAGCAGCATTTGCGGGATGATGCCGAGCAGGACGGTGGCGCCCGTGGTGAATGCGACGACTGTGGTGGTGAGGAATGGTGCCGCGACGGTCGGGGCGTCGGTGGGCGGGTCGGTGAAGAACATCAGGACGATGACGCGGATGTAGAAGAAGGCGGCGATGGCGCTGGAGATGACACCCACGATCACCAAGTAGCTGGCGCCGCCGGAGGCGGCGGCTTGGAAGACCGCGAACTTGGCGACGAAGCCACCGGTGAGCGGCAGGCCCGCGAACGAGAGCAGGAACAGGGCGAAAACCGTTGCCAGCCAGGGGGAGCGGCGGCCGAGGCCGGCCCACTGTGACATCGCGGTGGCCTCGTCACCGTCGGCATCGCGGACCAAGCTGACGACCGCGAACGCACCGAGGGTGCCAAGGCCGTACGCCAACAGATAGAACAGGATCGCCGAGGTACCAGCCTCGTTCGCGGCAACCAGACCGGTCAGGATGAATCCGGCATGCGCGACCGAGGAGTAGGCGAGCATGCGTTTGACGTCGGTCTGGGTGATCGCCATGACCGCGCCGATCACCATGGTCGCGATGGCAATGGCGGCGAGCACCGGACGCCAGTCGTCACGCAGACCGGGCACGGCGATCTGCAGCACCCGCAGCAGCGCACCGACTGCGGCGATTTTCGTGGCCGCGGCCATGAATCCGGTAACCGAACTGGGCGCGCCCTGATACACGTCCGGCACCCAGGACTGGAACGGCACCGCGCCGATCTTGAACAGCAGCCCCACCGCCAGCATTGCCACACCGAGCAACGCCAGGGTGGTGTTCTGCGGATGCTGGGTTATCGCATCCGCGATCCCACCGAGCTTGACCGTCCCCGCCTGCCCGTACAGCAGCGCAACGCCATAGAGGAAGAACGCGGACGAAAACGCCCCGAGCAGAAAGTATTTCAGCGCGGCTTCCTGCGAGAGCAACCGCTTGCGCCGTGCCAGCCCGCACAGCAGATACAGCGGCAGAGACAATACCTCCAACGCCACGAACATGGTCAGCAGATCGTTCGACGCCGGAAACAGCAGCAACCCACCGATCGCGAGCATGGTCAGCGGGAATACCTCGGTGGTCGCGACACCCGCACGGACCGCCGCCATTTCACCCGCGCTACCGGGTACCGCGGAGGCCTGCGGGGTGAACGCGTCCACCCCACCCCCGACGGCAGCCGCGGCAACACTCCACGTCCCGGGACCGGAACGCACCCGCGGCCGCGGCTCGGCACCGCGTTCGGCCATGAACAGCAGCGCCAGAATCGACACCACCAGAATCGTGCCCTGCAAGAACAGCGTGACACCGTCGATCGCCACCGCGCCGACCATCACGGTCGCCTCGGTCCCGGACAACCGCACCACCGCGACCAGCGCCGCCACCAACCCGGCCATCCCGAGCGGCACCTGGATGGCGTACCGGTGGCGACGCGGCGCGAACGCCTCGACGAGCACGCCGACCACTGCCACCCCGAACACGATCAGCATCGGCGACAACTTGGCGTATTCGATGCTCGGTGCGGGCATACTCGCCGCGAGCAGACTGCTCATTTGTGGGCACCTCCGTGATCGGCCCCCGCTGCGGGGATCGCGGGCGTCTTCGGCGCGGGATCATGGACGCCGATGGTGGTAAGCGTCTGACCGACCGCGGGATTGATGAAGTCCAGCACCGGTTTCGGATAGATACCGAGGAACAGCAGCGCCGCGATCAACGGCACCACCACCGCCAGCTCACGCGGCACCAGATCATAGAGGCGCTCGTTGCCCTCCTTGACCGGTCCGGTCATCATCCGCTGGTACATCCACAGCACATACAGCGCGGCCAACACCAGCGCACCGGTCGCGATCACCGCCGCGAATCCGTACCGGCTGAATGTGCCGAGCAGCACCAGGAATTCGCTGATGAAGGGTGCCAGTCCGGGCAGTGACAGGGTGGCGAGACCGGCGATGAAGAAGGTGCCCGCCAGCACCGGCGCCACCTTCTGCACCCCGCCATAGGCGGCGATGGCCCGAGTGCCCCTGCGCGACACCAGGAATCCCGCGATCAGGAACAGTGCCGCAGTCGAGATGCCGTGATTGACCATGTAGAGCGTGGCCCCGGTCTGCCCCTGACTGGTCATCGCGAAGATCCCCAGAATTATGAATCCGAAGTGCGAGATCGAGGTGTAGGCGATCAGCCGCATCACATCGGTCTGTCCGATGGCCAGCAGCGCGCCGTAGATGATGCCGATCACCGCGAGCGTGATCACCAGGGGCGCATAGGTTCCCGAGGCATCCGGGAACAGCAGCAGGCAGTAGCGCAACATGCCGAAGGTGCCGACCTTGTCGACCACCGCCATCATCAACACCGCACTCGACGGCGTCGCCGCCACCGCCGCATCCGGCAGCCAGGTGTGCAACGGCCACAGCGGCGCCTTCACCGCGAAGGCGAACATGAACCCGAGGAACAGCGCATTGAGCACCGCCGGACCGGCACCGAGCTGTCCGGCATTGGCCGCCGCCACCACGGTGCGGAAATCGAAGGTGCCAGACGATCCGGATCCGAGGCCCTGCCGCGCGGTGAGCACATACAACCCGATCACCGCGGCCAACATGATCAGACCGCCGAACAGGTTGTACAGCAGGAATTTCACTGCCGCCCGCGAGCGCTGCTGGCGGTGGGCGAGATCGGCACTGCGCGGCCCGAATCCGCCGATGAGGAAGTACATCGGGACGAGCATCGCCTCGAAGAACACGTAGAACAGCAGAATGTCGAGCGAGACAAAGGAAATGAGCACCATCGCCTCGACGAGCAACATCAACGCGACATAGGTGTGCGACACCCGCCGCCCGCTGCCGACCTCGCGCTCATCGTTCCACCCGGCCAGGATCAGCAGCGGTACCAGCGCCGCGGTGAGCAGCACCAGCACCAGCGCGATCCCGTCCAGCCCGAGCGTGTACCCCGCGCCGAAGGCCGGAATCCACTCGTGCGATTCGACGAACTGATATTGCGCCCCACCGGGTTCGAAGCGCACGGCCAATACGATGCCGAGCACCAGTACCGCCAATGCGACAACGAATGCCAGCCCGCGTGCCAGAGTGCGCTGCGACGCGGGCAACAGCAGCACCACCACCGCGCCGACAACCGGCAACAACCACAGTGTGGTCAACCAGGGAAAGTCACTCACCAGAGCCTCACTGCCAGCAGGGCGGCGGCCACCAGTGCCGCGCCGGTGAACATGGACAGGGCATACGACCGGACGAAGCCGGACTGCACTTTCCGGATTCGCCCGGACAGTCCGCCGATCAGCGCGGCGGTCCCGTTGACGATCCCGTCGATGCCGCGATTGTCGAGGAAGACCAGCGACCGGGTCAGATACGCACCGGGACGCATGAATACGCCCTCGTTGACCGCGTCGCCGTAGAGATCCTTGCGAGCCGCGATCGTCAACGCCGACACCGCTTCCGGTGCGGTCTCGGGAATCTCGCGCTGCGCGAACTGGTTGTAGGCCAAGCCGATTCCGACGGCGACCACCAGCAGCGCCAGGACGGTCACCACACCCGCGGGCACGACCTCCTCGCCGTGATGCGCCCCGACCACCGGTTCGAGCCAGTTCTGCAGCGACGACCCGAAGACGAACAGCCCACCCGCGGCCACCGAACCGATCGCGAGCAGAATCATCGGGCCGGTCATCACCGCGGGTGCCTCGTGCGGGTGGGTGTCCGGCTTCCAGCGACGCTCGCCGAAGAACGTCAGCATCATCACGCGCGTCATGTAGAACGCGGTCAGCCCGGCACCGAACAGCGTGACCGCACCCAGTGCCAAACCGCTGGCGCCGCCTTGGTTGAACGCCGCCTCGATGATCCGATCCTTGGAGAAGAATCCGGCGAACGGCGGCACGCCGATGATCGCCAGATAGCCGAGCCCGAAGGTGACGTAGGTGACCGGTAGCAGTTTTCGCAGTCCGCCATAGCGGCGCATGTCGGTCTCGTCGTCCATCGCGTGCATGACCGATCCGGCACCGAGGAACAGCCCGGCCTTGAAGAAGCCGTGGGTGAGCAGATGCATGATGGCGATCGCGTATCCGGCCGGGCCGAGGCCTGCGGCGAGCACCATGTAACCGATCTGGCTCATGGTGGACGCCGCGAGTGCCTTCTTGATGTCGTCCTTCGCGCAACCGACGATCGCACCGAACAGCAGCGTCACCGCACCCACGAGCACGACTCCGAGTCGTGCGTTGGGCGCGAGATCGAAGATCGGCCCGGAGCGCGCGATGAGGTACACACCCGCCGTCACCATGGTGGCCGCGTGGATGAGCGCGGACACCGGTGTCGGACCCTCCATGGCGTCACCGAGCCAGGACTGCAGCGGGACCTGCGCGGACTTACCGCACGCCGCCAGCAGCAGCAGCAACCCGATCGCTGTCAGTGTGCCCTCGCCCGCCTGCGGCGCGGTCGCGAACACCGAGCCGAAGTCGATCGAGCCGAAAGTCGCGAACATGGTGAACATGGCGATCGCCAGCCCCATATCACCGACCCGGTTGACCACGAACGCCTTCTTGGCCGCGGTCGCCGCGGTCGGCTTGTGGTACCAGAAACCGATCAGCAGGTAGGAGGCCAGACCGACGCCTTCCCAGCCGAGGTACAGGACGAGGTAGTTGTCCGCCAGCACCAGCAGCAGCATGGCCGCCAGGAACAGATTCAGGTAGGCGAAGAACCGCCGCCGACCCGGATCGTGGTTCATATAGCCGACGGAATAGATGTGGATCAGCGATCCGACGCCGGTGATCAGCAGCGCGAAACACACCGACAGCTGGTCCAATTGGAGGCTGAAGTCCACCTGCAACCCGTCGACGGGGACCCAGCTGAAAAAGTCCTTGTGGATTGCGCGGGCGGCATCAGCACGGTCGAGCATGTGGAAGAACGCGACGACGGCGAAGCCGAACGAGGCCAGCGCGGTGGCACAGCCGAGCAGATGCCCCCACTTATCGCTGTAGCGTCCGATCAGCAGCAGCACGACGGCACCGGCCAGCGGCAGTGCGGGCAGCACCCAGAGCGTTGCGGTATCCACGTCAGAACTTCAGCAGGTTGGCGTCGTCGACCGAGGTCGAACGGCGGGTGCGGAAGATGGTCATGATGATGGCCAGTCCGACGACGACTTCGGCCGCGGCCACCACCATGGTGAAGAACGCGAACACCTGACCGTCCAGATTCGAATGCAGCCTGGCGAAGGTGACGAAGGCGAGATTGACCGCATTGAGCATCAGCTCGATGCACATGAACACCACAATGGCGTTGCGCCGCAGCAGCACACCGGCCGCGCCGATGGTGAACAGCAGGGCGGACAGGAACAGGTAGTTCTCAGGATTCACCGCTTGCCTTCCTCGTCTGCCTCGCGGGCGGGGGTTTCGGGCTCCTCGACTTCCGAGGCGAAGGCCGGGGTCGTGCCGACTGAGATGACCGCCGCCTCGGTGAGCGCCCTGGTGCGGCGATGCCGCAGGATGGTGCTGACCGACAACTCCTCGAAGGATCCGTCCGGCAGCCGCGCCGGAATATCGACCGCGTTGTGCCTGGCGTACACACCGGGCGTCGGCAGCGGGGTCGCTCGATCGGAGGGCCGGGCCGGGTCGTAAGTGGCGCGGAAGCGGCGGCGGGAGAGCTCCCGCTGATCCAGGCGCGGCCCGAAATTCTCCCGGTGCGCCAGGATCATCGCGCCGATGGTGGCGGTGATGAGCAGTGCGCCGGTGAGTTCGAAGGCCCACACATAGCGGACGAAGATCAGTTCGGCGAGCTGGCCGATCACGTCCTGATATGCGAATCCCTTTGCCGGATAGGTGATTCCGGAGTTGCGGATGCCGTTGGCGATACCGCTGATCAGCAGCAGCCCGAAGCCGAGTCCGACCGCGGCCGCGGCGAGCCGCTGCCCGCGCAGTGTTTCCCCGAGCGATTCGGGAGAGTCGACGCCGACCAGCATGAGCACGAACAGGAACAGCATCATGACCGCGCCGGTGTAGACGACGATCTGCACGACGCCGAGGAACAGCGCGTCCTGTGCCATATAGAAGGTCGCGAGCACGATCATGGTGGCGGCCAGGCAGATGGCCGAATGCACGGCCTTGCCCGCGAAAACCATACCGAGGGCGCCGATCACGGCGAATGGGCCGAGGATCCAGAATTGGACTGCCTCGCCGATGGACGTGTGGGTCAGTGGCTCGGCGGCCAGAATGAGTTCGGTCACCGCACGCCTCCTTCCGCGCCCGCGGCGGCGGGCTTCCTGGTATCGGAACCGCTTTCACCGCCGGGGACATTGCCGCGGTAGTAATCGCCTTCCGTCGCACCGGGATACATCGCGTGCGGCGGTGCGGTCATACCGGGCTGCAGCGGGGCGAGCAGCCGGTCCTTCTCGTAGATCAGATCGGCGCGATTGTCATCGGCCATCTCGTACTCGTTGGTCATGGTCAGTGCCCTGGTCGGGCATGCCTCGATGCACAATCCGCAGCCGATGCAGCGCAGATAGTTGATCTGGTAGACCTGTCCGTAGCGTTCGCCGGGCGAAAAGCGTTCGGTCTCGGTGTTATCGGCGCCCTCGACGTAGATCGCATCCGCGGGGCAGGCCCACGCGCACAACTCGCAGCCGATGCACTTCTCCAGACCATCCGGATGCCGATTGAGCTGGTGGCGGCCGTGATAGCGGGGCGCGGTCGGCACCTTCTGTTCCGGATAGGACTCGGTATTGGGCTTCTTGAACATGGTCAGGAAGGTGACCGCGAAGCCTTTCAACGGTTCCAGCAGCCCCGCCTCGGGTTCCGGGCGCCGCGTCGATGGATCCGGCAGCGGTGGCGTCGGGAAGCCGAGGAAGACCGAGGTGCCCGATTCCATCGAGGCGGGTTCCTCGGCCGTGGGCGGCGCGCTCTGTTTGCGTCCGGCCCGCAGGAACATCAGCACGATCAGTCCGGAAATGATGATTCCGCTGATCACCAACAGCGGCGTCTGGATCCGGTAGCCCTCGTTCTGCAGCACCCGGGCGGTGGCGACCAGCATCACCCACAGCAGCGACGTCGGAATCAGCAGCTTCCAGCCGAGATTCATGAACTGGTCGTAGCGCAGGCGGGGCAGCGTGCCGCGCAACCAGATGAACACGAACAGGAACGTCCACATCTTGGCGATGAACCACAGCGCGGGCCACCAACCGGAATTAGCGCCGTCCCACAGGTTGATCGGGAACGGTGCGTGCCAGCCACCGAGGAACAGCGTGGTGGCGAGCGCGGAAACCGTTGCCATATTGATGTATTCGGCCATCATGAACATGGC
>NZ_BDBY01000303.1 GCF_001613225.1 Nocardia pseudovaccinii NBRC 100343 | reverse complement strand
GGAGGTGGCCATGGTGCCGCCGAGCAGGAACACCGTCGCGAAGCACAGCGCCATCGCGATCTCGTAGGAGATCACCTGCGCAGTCGAGCGCAGCCCGCCCAGCAGCGGATATGTCGAACCCGACGACCAGCCCGCCAGCACGATGCCGTACACGCCGATCGAGGTGATGGCCAGGATATAGAGCACCGCGACCGGCAGATCGGTGAGCTGCAGTGCGGTCCGGTGGCCGAGGATCGAAACTTCCGGCCCGATCGGGATGACCGCGAACGCCATGAACGCGGGCACCACCGAAATGACCGGCGCCAGAATGAAAATCGGCTTGTCGACGATGGCCGGGACGATATCTTCCTTCAGCGCCATCTTCACGCCGTCGGCGACGGCCTGCAGCGTGCCTTTGGGGCCGACCCGGTTAGGGCCGACCCGCATCTGCATCCAGGCCACGATCTTGCGCTCCAGATACACCGCCATCATCGGCGTGAGCAGTAGGAAGGCGAAGATCGCCAGGGATTTCCCGATGACGAGCCACAGCGGGTCGTGGCCGAAAAGAGAGAGATCACTCATGGCGGTGTTCCTTCATCCTCTCGTCGGCGCGGTGCACCTGCACCACACCGCCCGGCTGGGTGGCGAGCTGTTCGTTGACCGAGCAGCCCGGCGAGTTCAGCGGCAGCCACACCACCCGATCGGGCAGATCGGTGATCAGCAGCGGCAGCGTGACGGCGCCGCGATCGGTGGCGACGATGATCGGATCGTCATCGGCGGCACCGAGTTCGGCAGCGGTGGTGGGCGACAGCCGCACCACCGGCGGCCGTGCGACACCCGCCAGATTCGGCTCGCCATCTTGCATGCGCCCCTGATCAAGCAGCATCCGCCAGCCGGAAAGGATGGCCGTGCCGGGATTGGGTTGGGTCACCGGGTGCGGCCGATGCGCGGGCGCGGGCACCGGCGGACCGTCCCAGGCGCCGAGTTCGGCGAGTTCGGCGCGCGCGGATTCGGTATCGGGAAGGCCGAGCGCCACCGTCATCTCGGTCGCGATGGCCTGCAACACTCGCTGATCCGACAGTGGTGCGGGTTCGCGGCGCACCATCGAATCGCCGAGTGCCGCATCGAATTGCCGAGGCCTGCCCTCCCAGGTGCGGAAGGTGCCGGATTTCTGCATTGCCGAGGCCACCGGGAAGACGACATCGGCGCGTTCGGTGACCGCGCTGTGCCGCAACTCCAGGCTGACCACGAACCGAGCGGCGTCGATGGCCTCGAGCGCCGCCTTGGGGTCCGGCATATCGGCGATCTCGACGCCGCCGATGACCAGTGCGCCCAAGGTCGGCGCGGCCTCCAGAATGGCCGCGGTATCGCGACCGGCGGTGAGCGGCAGCTCCGCGACATTCCAGATCGTGCGAACCTCTTGACGCGCACGGGGATCCACGACCGGTCGGCCACCGGGCAGCAGGCCGGGCAGCGCACCAGCCTCGACCGCACCGCGTTCACCGGCGCGCCGCGGCACCCAGGCCAAGGCGGCACCGGTTTCTTCGGCGAGCCGGACGGCCGCGGACAGTGCGCCGGGGATTCCGGCCATCCGCTCACCGACCAGCACCACCGCACCCGGCTGACGCAACAGCTGTGCGGCCGTCGCCAAAGCGGCGGCGTCCGTCTCGCCGGTGCGCATGGCATCGAGCAGATGCGGTTCGGCCCCGGGAACGGCTTGCAACAGCGTGCCCGACATCCGATCCAGCCCGCGCGAGGAGTAGGCGGCGAGCGAGAAGATCGGCAGACGGCGCTTACGCGCCGCCTTGCGCAGCCGCAGATAGATGATCGGCGACTCCTCTTCCGGCTCCAGTCCAGCCAGCAGTACGACCGGCGCGTTCTCCAGGGCGTCGTAGTCGACGGTGACACCCTGTCCGGCGATACGGGCGGCCAGGAAGTCCGCTTCTTCGGCCGAATGAACTCGGGCGCGGAAGTCGATGTCATTGGTGCCCAGGGCAACTCGGGCGAATTTCGCGTAGGCGTAGGCGTCTTCCTCGGTGACGCGACCACCGACCAGCACGCCCGCATTGCCGAATGCCGACGCCAAGCCCTCCGCGGCGGCGGCCAATGCCTCGGACCAAGACGCGGGGGCGAGATTGCCGTCCCAGCCACGCACCAACGGTGTGGTGAGCCGGTCACGTTCGGTCGCGTAGGTGAATGCCCACCGGCCCTTGTCGCAGTTCCACTCCTCGTTGACCTGCGGATCGTCACCCGCCAAGCGGCGCAACACTTTTCCGCGCCGATGGTCGGTGCGCTGTGCGCAGCCTGATGCGCAGTGCTCGCAGACGCTCGGGCTGGAGACCAGATCGAAGGGACGGGCCCGGAACCGGTAGCTGGTGCCGGTGAGCGCACCCACCGGGCAGATCTGCACGGTATTGCCGGAGAAGTAGGAGTCGAACGGTTCGGCCTGTGCGGTGCCGACCTGTTCGAGCGCACCGCGATCCATGAGTTCGATGAACGGATCCCCGGCGACCTGCTGCGAGAAACGGGTGCAGCGGGCGCACAGCACGCAGCGCTCCCGGTCCAGCAGCACCGCCGTGGACAGCGGAATCGGCTTGGGGTAGGTGCGTTTCACGCCGTCGAACCGGGTTTCGGACCGACCGCTGGACATCGCCTGGTTCTGCAGCGGGCATTCACCGCCCTTATCGCAGACCGGACAGTCGAGGGGGTGGTTGATGAGCAGCAGCTCCATCACCCCCTCCTGGGCCTTGGCGGTGGGCGGCGAGGTCAGCTGGGTGCGCATGATCATGCCGTCGGCGACGGCCATGGTGCAGGACGCGACCGGCTTGCGCTGGCCCTCCACCTCGACCAGACACTGACGG
>NZ_BDBY01000302.1 GCF_001613225.1 Nocardia pseudovaccinii NBRC 100343 | reverse complement strand
GGTCAGCGGGCACGAGTCCGCTGGTATTGGTATTCACAGTGGCAGGCCCAGTCACCCGGCCGCCACCCCCCACGGAATCGCTGCGCGATGCTGTACTCATTTGACTCCTTCGGCCCAGGCGGTGGATCGCGCGGGATCGAACGGGCAGCCGTCGAGCCGCAGATGGTCGACGTATTCCTCGCGGAAGTACTTCAGCGAGGAGATGATCGGGCTGGCCGCACCGTCGCCGAGTGCGCAGAACGATTTGCCGTTGATGGTGTCGCTGATATCGAGGAGCTTCTCCAGATCCGATTCGGTGCCGCGTCCCGCCTCGATCCGCTTCAGTAGTTGGACGAGCCAGTAGGTGCCCTCGCGGCAGGGTGTGCATTTGCCACAGGATTCGTGGGCGTAGAACTCGGTCCAGCGCAGCACCGCACGCACCACACAGGTGGTGTCGTCGAAGATCTGTAATGCCTTGGTGCCCAACATGGATCCCGCTCCGGCCACACCCTCGTAGTCCAGTGGCACGTCGAGGTGCTCGTCGGTGAACAGCGGCGTCGACGATCCGCCCGGCGTCCAGAACTTGACCTGATGTCCGGCGCGCACACCACCGGCATAGCCGAGCAGTTCGCGCAGCGTAATGCCCAGTGGCGCTTCGTATTGCCCCGGCCGGGCGACGTGCCCCGACAGCGAGTACAGCGTGAAGCCCGGGGACTTCTCACTGCCCATGGACCGGAACCAGGCCGTGCCGTTCAGGATGATGGGCGGCACGCTCGCAATGGATTCCACATTGTTGACCACCGTCGGGCAGGCATACAGACCCGCGACGGCCGGGAACGGTGGCCGCAGTCGAGGCTGACCGCGCCGCCCCTCCAGCGAATCCAGCAGCGCGGTTTCCTCACCGCAGATATAGGCACCGGCACCGGCGTGCACGATGAGTTCCAGGTCGTAGCCGGACCCGAGAATGTTCTTCCCGAGGAATCCGGCCGCGTACGCCTGTGCGACCGCGGCCTGCAGCCGCCGCAGCACCGGCACGACCTCACCGCGTACATAGATGAACGCGTGTGCCGCCCGAATCGCATACGCCGCGATGATGACGCCCTCGATGAGGGTGTGCGGGGTGGCCAGCATGAGCGGAATGTCCTTGCAGGTACCGGGTTCCGACTCGTCGGCATTGACCACGAGATAGTGCGGTTTGGTGACGCCGTCCGGGCCCGTGCCCTGCGGGATGAAGCTCCATTTCATCCCGGTCGGAAAGCCCGCTCCGCCGCGTCCGCGCAGACCGGCGTCCTTGATGGTCTGGATGACCTGATCGGGTTCCATCCGCAAGGCCTTGCGGATGGCCTGATAGCCGTCGTGGCCGCGGTAGTGCTCGATGGTCCACGACTGCGGGTCGTCCCAATTCCGGGTGAGTACGGGAGTCAGTGTCATGTTCACTCCTCGCCCGGCTTCGGTTCCGGCGCTTGCATATTCTGTTCCTGCGCAACCCGCAGACCGGCCAGCGTCGCTTCGCCCGCCGCACCGTCGAGCACCCCGGGGCGCTCGTCCGGGAAGCCCGCGAGGATGCGCGCGGTCTGCTTGAACGTGCACAGCGGCGCACCGCGCGTGGGTGTCACCTGTTCGCCGCGGCGCAGCGAATCCACCAGTGCGGCAGCCGTTTCCGGGGTCTGGTTGTCGAAGAACTCCCAATTGACCATCACCACCGGCGCGAAATCGCAGGCGGCATTGCACTCGATGTGCTCGAGGGTGATCGACCCGTCCGCCGAGGTCTCGCCGTGCCCGATGCCGAGTCGGCGCTGCAGGGCTTCGAGAATGGCATCGCCACCCATCACCGCGCAGAGCGTGTTGGTGCAGACGCCGACGTGATAGTCGCCGGTGGGAGTGCGCCGGTACATCGAATAGAAGGTCGCTACCGCGGTGACCTCCGCACCGGTCAAGCCCAGCTGTTCGGCGCAGAACTCGATGCCGGTTCCGGTGACGCAGCCCTCCTCGGACTGCACCAGATGCAGCAGCGGTAGCAGCGCCGAGCGCGGCTCCGGATAGCGGGCGATGATCTCCTTGGCGTCGACCTCCAATCGCTCGCGCACGAACGGCAAGAAAGGCTGGGGCCGGGTGGACAGCTTCAACAGGATCTCGGTCATCGGTCAACT
>NZ_BDBY01000301.1 GCF_001613225.1 Nocardia pseudovaccinii NBRC 100343 | reverse complement strand
ATGTGCACACCGAGTTCGCCACGCGGCGACTCCACCGCCACATACACCTGCCCCGCCGGGACCCGAATGCCCTCGGTGACGAGTTTGAAGTGGTGGATGAGCCCCTCCATGGACGTGCCCATGATGCGGCCGATGTGCTTGGGGGAGTTGCCGAGCCCGTCCGGACCCAGCTGCAGATCGGCAGGCCAGGCGAGCTTCTTGTCGTCCACCATCACCGGACCCGGCCGCAATTTGTCCAGGCACTGCTCGACGATCTTGAGCGACTCCTTCATCTCCGCGACCCGAATCCAATAGCGGCCGTAACAGTCACAGCCGGTGGTCGTGGGCACATCGAATTCGTAGTTCTGGTAACCGCAATACGGCGCTGCCTTGCGCAGATCGTGCGGCAGACCCGTCGAACGCAGCACCGGACCGGTGATACCGAGTGCCATGCAGCCCGCGAGATCCAGGTAGCCGATGTTCTGGGTGCGGGCCTTCCAGATCGGGTTCTGGGTGAGCAGATGATCCATATCGCGCAGCCGCTTGGGCAACAGCTTCAGCAGCTCACCGACCTTGGTGACCCCGTCGTCGGGCAGATCCTGGGCCAGACCGCCGGGCCGGATGTACGCGTGATTCATGCGCAGTCCGGTGATGGTCTCGAAGACATCCAGGATCAGTTCGCGTTCCCGGAAGCCGAACAACATCGGGGTGAGAGCGCCCAGTTCCATTCCACCGGTCGCCAGCGCGACCAAGTGGGAGGAGATCCGGTTGAGCTCCATGAGCATGACGCGCACGATGGTGGCGCGTTCGGGAATCTGGTCCTCGATATCGAGCAGCCGCTCGACGCCGAGGCAGTACGCCGTTTCGTTGAAGAACGGGGACAGATAGTCCATCCGGGTGACGAAGGTGGTGCCCTGCGCCCAGTTCCGGAATTCGAGATTCTTCTCGATGCCGGTGTGCAGATAGCCGATGCCACAGCGGGCCTCGGTGACCGTCTCGCCCTCGATTTCCAGGATCAGCCGCAGTACGCCGTGCGTGGACGGATGCTGCGGACCCATATTGACGACGATGCGTTCCTCACCAGCACCGTCGAGGGTTTCGGTGACCGCGTCCCAGTCCTGGCCCGCCACCGTGACCACAGCGGGTTCGGGCCCGGTGTCGTTGTGGACGCCGGGCCGGGTATCGATGTCGTTCATTACTTGTACGCCCTCCGCTCGTCGGGCGGCGGGATACGCGCGCCCTTGTACTCGACCGGGATCCCGCCGAGCGGGTAGTCCTTGCGCTGGGGGTGGCCACGCCAGTCGTCGGGCATGGTGATGCGCGTCAGCGATGGGTGGCCGTCGAAGATGATGCCGAAGAAGTCGTGGGTTTCCCGCTCGTGCCAGTCGGTGGTCGGGTACACGCTGAACAGCGACGGAATATGCGGGTCGGCGTCCGGTGCGGAGACCTCGACGCGCAGGCGCCGGTTGTGGGTGATGGACATGAGGTGATAGACCGCGTGCAATTCGCGGCCCGCGTCCTCCGGGTAGTGCACCCCGTTGACGCCGAGGCAGAGCTCGAAACGCAGTGCGGCGTAGTCGCGTAACGCCTTGGCGACCGTCACCAGACGTTCGCGCCGCACGTGCAGGGTGAGTTCGCCGCGGAAGACGATCACCTTCTCGATGACGGTCTCCCAGCTCGTGCCGACCGCAGCGAGTGCGGCACGCAATTCGGTGACGAGCTCGTCGAAGTAACCGCCATATGGTGCCGGGGTGCTGCCGGGCAGCATCACCGGACGGACCAGACGGCCGTAACCGGAGGTGTCGCCGGAGCCGGTGACTCCGAACATGCCGCGGCGCACGCCGATCACCTCGGCCGACGGCGAATCCGCTTCCGGCGGTGTGCCTTCCGGACCCGCAGTGGCCGCGGCGTCGACGAAATCCTGCGGGGTCCCGGTTTCGGTATTTTCGGGGGAGTCGAAGGTCATCGCAGCAGACCCTCCATCCGGATGGTCGGCGTGGACGCCAGCGCCGCCGCTTCGGCGGCACGGATGGCCTCCTCGCGGTTGACGCCGAGCGGCATCTGCTGAATCTTCGCGTGCAGTGTCAGGATCGCGTTCAACAGCATCTCCGGCCGCGGCGGGCAGCCGGGCAGATAGATATCGACCGGGACCACATGGTCCACACCCTGCACGATGGCGTAGTTGTTGAACATGCCGCCGGAGGACGCGCAAACGCCCATGGCCAGCACCCATTTCGGTTCGGTCATCTGGTCGTATACCTGACGCAGCACCGGCGCCATCTTCTGGCTGACCCGGCCCGCGACGATCATCAGATCGGCCTGCCGCGGTGAGGCGCGGAACGCCTCCATTCCGAAGCGGGCGATATCGAAACGTCCTGCGCCGGTGGCCATCATCTCGATGGCGCAGCAGGCCAGCCCGAAGGTGGCCGGCCACAGCGAGCCCTTGCGCAGATATCCGGCGAAATCTTCTACCGTGCTCAGCAGAAAGCCGCTGGGCAGTTTTTCCTCGAGACCCATGTTCGACTAACTCTCACTTCCACTGTGCGTACGGCCCGACGCGGCGAAATGCCTTGTGGGCCAGTGCGTATGGGCGATCAGTCCCAGCTGAGACCGCCGCGGCGCCATTCGTAGGCGTAGGCCACCGAGACGTTGAAGATGAACAGCGCCATCGCGGCGAGACCGAAGAGACCGAGCGCATCGAAGTGGACAGCCCACGGGTAGAGGAACACGATCTCGATATCGAAGATGATGAACAGCATGGCGGTGAGGTAGTACTTCACCGGAAAGCGCTGTCCGGTAACGTTTCCCGGCCCACCCGCGACGGCGTGCGGTGTCGGTTCGATGCCGCACTCGTAGGCCTCCTGTTTGGCCCGGTTGTAGCGCTTGGGGCCGACGAGGGCCGAGAGGATGACGGAGAACACCGCGAACGCGGCGGCGACCGCGCCGAGGACCAGAGTGGGCATCTCGATATTCACGACTGCACTTCCCCTCCTTGCGAGCTGTAGCTGGCGGTTGGGCGTCATGTCCCCCGACTGCGGCCCGGGGATGTGATGGTCGGCGCCGGAATCATGACGGCAGCTTCCGAGGCGGGCTGACGTCGTTGTCCGCCTCGGTCAGACTCGCCTCATGGCCTGCTCGCACCGCGCGGGTCTGTCATATCGAGGCCCGCGCTCATGTGAGCTACGGCACAGCCTACAACTGACTCAGCGGTTCGACCGTTTATTCGATTGGGGTCTTTGATCGAAAACGGGACTGCTATTTATGACTGAATCGGGGGTAATCCGGCCCGTCGGATCGTTAAGTGATAGCGATCGTTAAGTGATAGCACTGTCACGTGACATCGAAGTGCCCGCGTCCTGGGGGCGCGGGCACGATGTGACGGATGGGGACGATGAGGTCAGGCTGCCGGTCGATTGTGCAAAACCGTGACAACGGCCTCGGTGAGCCGGATCGGATCGATCGGATGGGCCACGGCGGCCTCGGCGCGCGACCAGTTCGCGAGCCAGGCATCGTCGGGGCGGCCGGTGAGCACCAGAACCGGTGGGCACTGGGCGATCTCGTCCTTGAGCTGTTTGGCGATACCGAGCCCACCCGCCGGAGCGGATTCCCCGTCCAGGATGGCCAGGTCGATACCGCCCGCATCCATCTGCTCGATGACCACGGGCGCGGTCGCCACCTCGAGGTACTCGAAGGCGGGCAGCTCGGGGTGCGGATGTCTGCCCAGTGCCAGCATTACTTGACGCCGGGTATCGGCGTCGTTGCTGTAGACCAGGACCCGCAGTGGGGTGGAACGAATCGCGTCGGCCACGCACGGATGGTACGTCGGGGCGGGGGTGCGGCGTGGCAGGTTGGCGCAGATTGCTCCGCGCGCGTCGCGCTGTCGCCGGTCGGCAGTGCGGAATGCGTGCGGGGGCAAGGTAATCGAAAGCGGTTGCTAAGTTCCGGCCGGTAGCATCCCGAAAATGCGGGGAGATATCACGCGCGAACTCGTCGAAACCGACGTGTGGACCGACGAGATGGTGGGCCAGGCGGGCATTCCGGTGGTGGATGTTCCGTTCGTGACCATCGGCAGCGGGATCGGATCCTTCGTCACCTATGACACCCTGCGGATCTACGGCGTCGCGGCGGCGGCGATGGCGGTGCTCGGGCCGCAGGAGGTGCCGTGGTCATCCTATGAATATCTGACGCGGGTGTCGCAGATTCCACGCGGGGAGCGATTGCGCAGCGACTCGGCGTCGATGCCGGACAATATCTGGGGCTTTCCGTCGTATGCGGTGCGCGAGGCGCTGGCGGAGAAAACGATCCGACCGCTGTGGAATGTATTCACCGAGCCGATCTTCAGCAATTACTACACGCCGAGGGCGGGACAGGCGTTCGTCGCGATGGAACGGGAGTTCCATCGGATCGGATACGCGGGTTCGTTGCATAAAGGGCATGTGCGCATGGTGCGCAAACGCTATGGCGGCGGGTATTTCAGCGTCCTCACCCCGCCCGCCGGTGCGGCTCCGACCAAGCGGATCGCGTTTCGCAGCACGTACGTCCATGTGGGCGTGGGTTATCCGGGGCTGAAGTTGTTGCCGGATCTGCAGGAATATCGGGAGAAGTACCGGGATCCGACGCGCGTGGTCAATGCGTACGAACCGCATGAGCACGTGTATCAGGCACTGCAGCGCAGGCCGGGGAAGGTGATGATCCGCGGCAGCGGAATCGTTGCCAGCCGGGTGTTGCAGCGGCTCATCGATGACCGGGACAAACTGCGGCTGAATACCCAGATCCTGCATCTGTTTCGGCACTATGTGGCCGCCGCGCACGGGCCGAATATTTTCAGTCGACGCAAGGGCGGCGACGGATGGTCATATCAGGGATTCAACTATCCGAAGTCGGTATGGGGCGGCCAGCTCAAGGCGAAAATGCGCACGCTGCAAGGGGAACAGCGCGCGCAGGCCTACCAGGAGATGGGCGGGACCAACACGCCGGTGCGCTCGAATTGGCAGGAGCAGTTGCGGCGCGGGCGTAAGGAGGGGTGGTATCAGGTGATGGCGGGCAGTGCGCGCGATCTGCGGCCCGTGCGGGGGCAGGGCGGAGTGATCACCACGATCGTGCCGGATCCCACGGCGGCGCTGCCGTTTCCGCCGCCGACCCAGCCTTTCGACATTTCGGCCGATTACATAATCGACTGCACCGGGTTGGAGGCCGACGTGCGCGAACATCGGTTGCTGGCGGATCTGCTGGATCATGCCGGTGCCGGTCGTAATCCGGTGGGGCGCATGGATGTGGCGACCACCTTCGAGTTGATCGGCACGCGAAGTGGCAGCGGACGCATCTATGCATCAGGTAGTGCGACGCTGGGTGGACCGTTTCCGGGGGTGGACACCTTCCTGGGGTTGCAGATCGCGGCGCAGGAGATCGCGGACGATCTAGCGGCGCTGGGTTTCTGCCAGCGGATGGGGCCGCTGCGGTCGACTCGGCAATGGTGGTTGTGGGCGACGAACAAGAAGATCTGATCGATGCTGCTTACTCTGAACGGGCGGATTCAGACCCGCATACTCGTGCTCGGCGTTATCGGTTTGCTGGTGGCGGTGATCATTACGCCCGTCTTGCCGACTGGATCGCTGTCGCTCGGCGATGCCTATCGGGTGACGTTGTCGGTGGTGCTTGCGACCGTGCTCGTCGGCGTACTGTGGGAATTGCTCTACCATTTTCTGCAGCAATTCCGGTGGGAGAAGGACTGGCCCACGCTGTTCGGCTTCTGGACGGTGATCAACGAGGCGGCGCTGATGTGGGTCCTCGTAGACCATACGACCATCGTGCTGCCGCGCGCGTTGCATCCGTCGCTGACGGCATTCCTCATCCAGTTCATCGTGACGTGGGTCGTGTTCTGGCTCGTGGTGAACGGGCCGATGCGTGTGGTGTTCCATCGCTGGCGGTTCCAGGGTGGGCGATTCCTGTGAGTCGGCAGCTCGAGGTGCTGCCGGGTGGTACGCATCTGATCGCGAACAGTGGCGGCGTCGTGCTCGTGGTCGCGCACCGTTCGGATATTGCGGCCGATGCCGAATCGCCCGCGGCGCAGACGATGTCGGCGTTGCTCGAGCTGGTGCGAGATGCGGGTGCCTCGGAGATACCGCGCAGCGGACGCATGTTTGCACGACTTGCCACGACCTGGTTGATGAGCCTGGACGACGAGCACCAAGTCGAATTCGGGGTGATCACCCCTGGCGCGACGGGGGTGGCGTTATTTCTGCACGGCGGTGTGACCGCGGTGCTGGAGAGTTCGGATCGCACAGAAGTATTGCGCGGCAAGGATGCCGGATTCACGGTCGATCGCGTGGTGATCCCGGCACCCGAGATCGGGATCGGGCTGTTCGTAGACGAGGACGGGATGACCGAGTCGGCGCTACCGGGTCGCGGTATCGCGGAACTGGGTGAGGGAACGGTGCCCGGTGCCGGGGCGGTGTTGTGGTTGGGGGTGCCTGTGTCAGCTCGTGCACCGGCGGTGCGGAGATCTCTCGACGTCGAGTCGTTGCGAGATGGGGTGCTTCAGGTCGTGGCATCGGCGGAAGGTGTGGAAGCAGCACCGGAGGTCGAACTGCGCGAGTTTCCGAGGCAGCCGGTCGAAATCATCGATCCGGTGATGGTCAGGTCGGAAGGCGAGGTCGAGCCACAGCCGGAAGGCGGTGCTGTGCGCCCGCCGATCGGGGGCGGATCGGCGGGGAAGGCGGCACCATGGGAGCGCGCGTCCGCGATGGGAATGGGAAACCTGCCGCCGAGGAATGCGGTGTCGAGCGTCGGGGAGCGGCGACGAGTCGGCCTGCAGAAGGGTGCGCAGTCTGAGAACGGTGTGGCGGGAGCGCCGCCGAAGCAGTTGGAAAATGGGGTGGCCGGGAGCGGTAGGGCTGTTGTTCGGGGGTTCATGTGTTCGCGGCAGCATCTGAACGATCCGCGGGTGTCGTTCTGCGCGGTGTGTGGGATTCGGATGGATCAGTTGACCTGCGTGTTGACCGAAGGGGTGCGGCCACCGCTTGGGTTGCTCATGCTCGATGACGGGACGTCGTTCGTACTCGATAACGACATCGTCCTCGGGCGGGAACCCGAACTTGCCGAGGCGGTGCGGCGCGGTGCGCGGCCGATCCGGTTGCCGGACAGCTCGGGCGCGATGTCGCGGGCGCATCTGGAGGTTCGGCTGGTCGAATGGGATGTCGCGGTGGTCGACCAGGGGTCGGCCAACGGCACCTACATCCGGATGCCCGGCCACCAGGAATGGCTCCGCGCCATGCCGAACCAGCTGACCACCCTCGCCGCCGGTGCCCAGATCCTGCTCGGCGGCCGCATCCTCACCTTCGACTCCCAGCACAGCCAGTTCTGAAACGCCTTATCGACGGGCGGCTGCCACGCCCGTTTCGATGAACTGCCGAAGCAGGGGCGTTGCGGCTGCCGGGAGGAAGACAAGGTATACCGGGATGGGCGGAGCTCCGGACAGGGGGAGGAACCGAACGGCGGGGTGGTTGCTGCGGCGTGCCGCGGTCTCGGGGACGACCCCGATGCCGCGGTCGGCGGCGACGGTCTCCAACCACTCGTCGTAATTGGTCGTTTCCACGACGGTCCGGGGCCGATGCTCCTGCGCCCACGAGGTGGGGCCGGTGGTGCCGCTGACGATATTGACCACCAGCGGCCAGTCGGCCAGCTCGGTCCACTCCAGTCGCTCGCGCCCGGCCAGCGGGGACCGGGTCGAGCAGGCGGCTACGCGCATCTCGTCGAACAGATGCACGGTATGGGCTCCCCGCGCGGTCACCTTTCCGCGCACCACTGCGATATCGACGCTGCCCTGTGTGACGGCGACCTGCGGGTTGTCACTGCGGACGAGTGTCACCTCGGCCTCGGTGGCCTGGCCGAGTTGGCCCGCCAATGTCTTGTACAGGCGTTGCTTCTCCTCGGTGCTGCGGCCACGCTGGGTGAAAATGTGGATGATCACGGTGCCCTCAGTGCGTTGGAAGCCGAGCCCGGCATCGAGGGCGATGATCTCGTCCGCGTCGTGCTGGGTGATGATCTGGAACCGGTCGCGTTCGGGAATCTTCAGGACGTCGATGAGCGATTGCTGGACGGCGTCCGCGATGGCCCGGACATCCTCGGGTCGGCGGCCACGGATCATATCGATACGTACGAGGGGCATGGCAGAGCTCCTATCGAGTGGTAGTCGCGGCAGCTGGATCGAGTCCCGGCCGGTGTCGTCTGAAACGGCCTGATCCAGGTCCTATCTAGACACTAGGGAGCCGACAGAGCTGGCGGAAATGCCGTTGCGGCTGCGTCTATGCCCCCAGCGCATAGCTCGCGGCGCGCTGCCCGTCAGCCACGAGATGTCACTTGGAACCCCGTGCGGTCCGGAATGAGACGCGTAACCGCACTAGTCACGCTCGAAGCGGACGATTCCGGACCAGGGGTTGCGGCCGGGTTTGCGTGGGTTGGGCTGGGGGAGATAGGTGAATGGGCGCAGGTACCAGGGTGCGCGGTGGAGTTTGCGGGCGTGCACGAGGAGATGTTCGACTTCACGGGGGAGCCAGCCGAGATCTTCGAAGTAGGCGATGCCGTTGCCGGGTTCGAATTCGAGTGGCGCGTTCTCGAACATCGAACTCGAGCGCATGCGATTCATCGACACGGTGACGTCCATGACCCACCAGCGGATCTGCGGCATGGACAGGGCGGCGGCGATGGTGCGGACCGTCTCCTCCTCCAGATACATCAGCAGCCCCTCGGTGAGCGCCAAAGCCTTTGTGGCGGGGGCATTTTCGGGACCGAGCGGGCCGAGTGCCCAGTCCAGGAACTTCGCCAGCGCGGCCGGATCGGCCAAGTCGACGCCACGGCGGATCAGCGTGCAATGGGGCTCCTCATCCGCGAGAGCGGCCTCCTTCTCCGCGGTGAGTGCGGGCAGATCGGCCTCCACCCAGACGAAATCGGCGGGCAAGCCCAGGCGGTAAGGGCGGGTGTCGAGTCCGGCGGCAAGATTGAGCACACGATCGCAGCCCTCGGCGATGGCGGTCGCGATCAGGTCATCGATGATTCTGGTTCGGGTGACGACCGGCCAGCCGTTGCGCATTATCCGCGACGCGGCCGCAACCATGGCATATCCGCGCTCGCCTGCCAGACGCTCGGCGAGCGGATCGTGGAACAGCGCATCTTCGCGTGCGGTCTCTATTGCGCGGTAGGTGGCGACCCAGCGCGCGGTATCGGACACATTCGAAATCAACGCTTCCCCACCAGCCATGCGCGCCAGTCTGGCACAGCGGTGCCTGCCTGCCGGGACAGGGTGCCCCGGTGGCGTGGCGATGTCATCCGATTGAATTCAGGCGGGAATCGGGTCACGTGGAACGGGATATTTCACGGGTTCGTAACAGCGAAACGTGCTGCTGAGCGGCTGTTCGGTCCACAATCAACCCAATGGCGAATTCATCGCCGATCACCTGCGCGATCGATTCGATCGCCAGTCGGGTGGAGTCCGGGTGTCGTGCCCCCCGGGCTCCACCGCCCGGGGGTTTCTAGCCGGGGTCGAAAGCGTGGGGGCCTACTTCGGCTGGATCGAGGATGTGGGCGAGGAAGAGGCGGGTCGTGGGGGTGGGGGTGCGAGTGGTAACGGCGTGCCATGGACGGTCCATGGGGGTGCCGTCGACCGGAAGTACTTGCAGCAGACCTGATTCCAGGTCTTGGGCCAGAGCGTCGGTGTGAATGAGGGTCACGCCCAAGCCTTCACGGGCGGCGGCCAGTACCGCACCGTGGCTGCCCAGGGTGAGGGTGGGCGGGGAGATTTCGAGGCGGTCGATGAGGCTGAGGGTGGCGTCGCGGGTTCCGGAGCCGCGACCGCGTAGCAGCCAGGTGCTGTGCAGCGGATCGGGACAGTCCGGCGCGCCGACGACCACGAGCTGACTGGGGCGACGGGCTCGGATGACCAGCCCGGTGTCGCGCGGTGGGCGGCCCGCGATGACGAGATCCGTTTCGTGGTGGTGCAATTCGAGGAACAGCACATCGCGCGGATGCACCGACAGGCTCAGTTCGATATCCGGATAGCGATTCCGGAATGACGCCAGCGGCCCCAGCAGCACATATTCACCCGCGGTGGCGACCACACCGATCCGCAGCTTGCCGGTTTCGGCCCGGCGCACCGCGGCGTTGGCCTCCTTCATCAGGCCGAGGATGGTGCGGCAGTATTCGGAGTAGATGCGCCCGGCCTCGGTGAGCGCGATACCGCGCCCGGCCTTCGCGATGAGCTTTGCCCCGAGCTGCTTTTCGATGTGCGCGACCGCCGCGGATACGGCGGCCTCGGTGATGTGCAGCTGGGTGGCGGCGCGGCGGATGCTGCCCTGCCGGGCCACGGCCAGGAATGTTTCCATCCTTGCCGCACTCACCATGCCCACAAATCGACGGTATCAAACTCAATGAATCCGTTGAGTATTCCGAGGAACAATCAAATTGTTTGTCATCGACAACGCCGTCATCCTTGAACTCAGTAGGCGTTCACCCCACGTCTCAGGCGCAGCATCCCGCACAACACCCGAGCCGAGGTGTCCTGCTCGATATCCGGGCGCGGGTGCCTCGCGCAACAGTTCCCGAGCGCGGATCACCCGCAAAACCGAGCGGAGCAATGATGACCGACGAAACCGAACCCAACCGCTGGGATCCGGGTGTCCACTCCTATGCCTCGATGGGTTACTACGCCCCGGATTATGTACCCAAAGATACCGATGTCCTCGCCGTCTTCCGGGTGACCCCGCAGAAGGGTGTGGATCCGATCGAAGCCGCGGCCGCCGTCGCGGGCGAATCATCCACTGCCACATGGACTGTCGTATGGACCGACCGTCTCACCGCGCACGACCGCTACCAGGCCAAGTGCTACCGCATCGATGAGGTTCCCGGCCGCCCCGGCGAGTACTTCGCCTATATCGCCTACGATCTCGACCTCTTCGAAGAGGGTTCGATCACCAACCTCACCTCCTCGATCATCGGCAATGTCTTCGGCTTCAAGCCGCTGCTGGCACTGCGCCTGGAGGACATGCGGATTCCGGTGGCCTACGTCAAAACCTTCCAGGGCCCACCGCACGGCACCGTGATGGAACGCGAGTACCTGAACAAATACGGCAGGCCGCTGCTCGGTGCGACGGTGAAGCCGAAACTCGGTCTGTCCGCGCGGAATTACGGCCGGGTGGTCTACGAGGCGTGCAAGGGCGGCCTGGATTTCACCAAGGACGACGAGAACATCAACTCCCAGCCGTTCATGCGATGGCGCGACCGGTATCTGTTCGCCATGGAGGGCGTCAACCGCGCCACGGCCGAAACCGGTGAGATCAAAGGCCACTACCTCAATGTCACCGCGGCGACCATGGAGGATATGTACGAGCGCGCCGAGTTCGCCAAGCAGCTGGGCAGCGTCGTGATCATGATGGACCTGACGGTGGGATTCACCGCCATGCAGTCGATGTCGCACTGGGCGCGGCGTAACGGCGTGCTGCTGCATCTGCATCGGGCCGGGCACTCCACCTACACGCGGCAGAAGACGCACGGCGTGAGCTTCCGGGTACTGGCCAAATGGTGCCGGCTGATCGGCGTCGATCACCTGCACGCGGGCACCGTGGTCGGCAAGCTCGAGGGCGATCCGGCGACCACCAGGGGCTTCTATGACACGTTGCGGGAGAACCACATTCCCACCAACCCGGGCAACGGCATCTTCTTCGACCAGTATTGGGCCAGCCTCGGCGGTGTCATGCCGGTGGCCTCCGGTGGCATCCACGCCGGTCAGATGCACCAGTTGCTGGACCTTTTCGGCGATGACGTGGTCTTGCAATTCGGCGGCGGCACCATCGGACATCCGCTCGGTATAGCGGCAGGCGCGGAGGCGAATCGGGTGGCGTTGGAGGCAGTCGTGAAGGCCCGAAACGAGGGGCGCGATTTGCTGAAGGAAGGTCCGGATGTGCTGCGCAAGGCTGCCGAGAACTGCCGCCCGCTCGATGTCGCGCTCTCGACCTGGGGCGATGTCACCTTCGACTACACCTCCACCGACGCGCCGGATGCCGTGCCGACGGCCAGCCACTGAACGACAGGACTCCGCCCATGTATCTGCGCCACGGAACCTTCTCGTATCTGCCCGAACTCACCGACGCCGAGATCGCGGCTCAGGTGCGTTACTCCCTGCTCAACAACTGGCCGGTGTCCATCGAATACACCGATGATCCGCACCCCCGCAACGCCTATTGGGAGATGTGGGGGCTGCCGCTGTTCGATCTCGACGAGCCAGACGGTGTGCTCGCCGAGATCGACGCATGCCGCAATACC
>NZ_BDBY01000300.1 GCF_001613225.1 Nocardia pseudovaccinii NBRC 100343 | reverse complement strand
AGGGACCGGACCGGCGCCAGACCTACGGTCTGCATTCGTATGCCACCGACGAAAGGCCGGGTACTCGGTATGGCGGCTGAAAGGTCGAGCACGGCAAGCGGTTTCCGATTGCACCGGCCCGGTGCGGACGACGGCAGGCCGGTGCGGGCGGTGCCTGCGGACGCACCGCCGGAGGAGTTGCTGGCCGAGGATGCGGTGCTGGATCTGTCCACCGATATCGCGGGAAATGACGTCGCGGACGTACTGACCAGGCTCGATGCCGAACTCGTCGGTTTGGCGAATGTGAAGCGGCGGGTGCGCGAGATCGCGGCGCTGCTGCTGATCGATCGGGCCAGGCAGCGCTTCGGCCTGCAGGCCTCCCGGCCGACCATGCATATGAGTTTCACCGGCGGCCCCGGCACCGGCAAAACCACCGTCGCGTTGCGGATGGCCGCGATGCTGCACGCGCTCGGATATATCCGTAAACCCAAGGTGCACACGGTAACTCGTGACGATCTGGTCGGCCAGTTCATCGGACACACCGCACCCAAAACCAAGGAGGCGCTGGCCAAGGCGGCCGGGGGAGTGCTGTTCATCGACGAGGCCTACTACCTGTTCCGCCCGGAGAACGAACGCGATTACGGACAGGAAGTCATCGAAATCCTGCTGCAGGAGATGGAGAGCGAGCGCACCAGCCTGGTGGTGATCTTCGCGGGCTATCCGGACCGGATGGACAAGTTCTTCTCGGCGAATCCGGGACTGTCCTCGCGGGTGGCCCATCATCTGGAATTCAGCGACTACACCCACACCGAGTTGGTGCGCATCGCCGAAATCATCGTGGCACGGGACAACTTCCGGTTCGACGACACCGGATACGCCGCCTTCGGCGAATATCTCACGCTGCGAATGAGCCGCCCCCGATTCTCCAATGCGCGCAGTGTGCGCAATGCCCTGGACCGCTGCCGGTTACGGCAGGCCAAACGGCTGGTCGAGCTGCGGCGACCGCTCACCAAGACCGACCTGATCACGCTGACCGACCGAGATGTATACGGCAGCAGTGTATTCGGGACAGGACAGCAGCCGGATGGGCCGACCGCAAGGGCCCCCGCGTAACGAGATCGAGAACTCATGCCAGAAGGACTGAAGACCCTCACCCGATACACGATCGAGGAGGAGCACCGGCATCCCGGATCGTCCGGTGAATTCTCCGCTCTGGTGAATGTCGTCGCGACCGCGACGAAAATCATCGCCAACCAGGTGACCAGGGGTGCCATCGTCGGCTCGCTGGGCGCCTCCGAACCCGATAACCTGCCGCCGACGGTGCACCGCAAACTCGACGCCATCGCCAATGACATCATGGTGGCCGAGACCCAATGGACGGGGCATCTGTCGGCGCTGTTGTCGGAGCAGATGACCGATATCCATCCGGTGCCCGACGTGCACCGGCGCGGCAAATATCTGCTGGCCTTCGATCCATTGGACGGATCCTCGAATATCGATGTAAATCTGCCTGTCGGAACGATTTTCAGCGTGCTGCGGGCACCGGACAACGCTGCGCCGACTACCGCGGACTTCTTGCAGCCGGGGGTGCGGCAGGTCTGTGCGGGATTCACGCTGTACGGACCGGCGACCATGCTGGTGCTCACCACGGGCAGCGGGGTCGACGGATTCACTCTGGATCGGGAGATCGGTGCTTTCGTATTGACCCATCCGCGGATGCGAATCCCCGAGGATACTTCGGGTTTCGCGATCAATGCCGCCAATGAGCGGTTCTGGGAGCGGCCGGTGCGGCGGTATGTCCACGAATGTCTCGACGGCGTGGACGGGCCACGGGGGCGGGACTTCAATATGCGCTGGGTCGCGTCATTGGTCGCCGATACCTTCCACATACTCACCCGCGGCGGGGTCTACCTCTATCCATACGACACCCGGCGGCCGGGGCGGGTGTCGTTGCTGTACGGCGCGAATCCGATCGCCTACATCGTCGAACAGGCCGGGGGCTGGGCGACCACCGGCGGTGATCGCGTGCTGGAGGCCGTGCCGGAGCAGGTGCATCAGCAGGTGCCGCTGATCTTCGGTTCGCGCAATGAGGTCGCGCGGATCGAGAGCTACCACAGCGAGCCCGAGGAAGGGCCCAGCTTCGACAGTTCACTGTTCGGGTCGCGGTCGCTGTTCCGTCCGGCCGGACGCTGACAATCGAGGAGGTGTCATGTCGGTCAAACATCCTGTCGTCGCCATTACCGGCTCATCCGGTGCGGGCACGACCAGTGTCACCCGGACCTTTCAGGAGGTATTCCGTCGTGAAGGCATCAATGCGGCGATCGTGGAGGGGGATTCGTTCCATCGCTACGACCGCAACGAGATGAAGCTCGCGTTGGCCGAGGCGGAGCAGAGCCACAATCGCACCTTTTCGCATTTCGGTGAGGACGCGAATCTGTTGAAAGAACTGGAGACGCTGTTTCGCGACTACGGTGAGACCGGCGTCGGTTCGGTGCGGAAATATCTGCACGATGAGTTGGAAGCCAAACCCTATGGGCAACCCGCGGGCACCTTTACGCCGTGGGAGGATCTGACGCCGGGCAGCGATCTGCTGTTCTACGAGGGATTACACGGCGCCGCCGTCACCGATTCGGTGAATGTCGCGCAATACGCGGATCTGCTGGTCGGGGTGGTGCCGATCGTGAACCTCGAATGGATCCAGAAGGTGATCCGGGACAAGACCGAACGCGGCTATTCCAGTGAGGCCGTCATCGATACGATCCTGCGCCGCATGCCCGATTACGTGAAATACATCTGCCCCCAGTTCTCCCACACTTACGTCAACTTCCAGCGCGTCCCCACCGTGGACACCTCGAACCCCTTCATCGCCCGCACCATCCCCACCGCCGACGAAAGTTTCGTCGTCATCCGCTTCGCCGACCCCAAGGTCATCGACTTCCCCTACCTGCTGTCCATGCTGCACGACTCCTTCATGTCCCGTCCCAACTGCATCGTCGTCCCCGGCGGCAAAATGGATCTGGCCATGCAACTCATCTTCACCCCGCTGATCCTGCGGTTGATGGATAAGCGCCCCAAGCGTTCTCGCTGATCGGTGTAGCGGTTCGTGGTGCTCGCCCGCCGTGGTCGCGGGGGCGAGGCGTGGCGGCGTACAGTGTCATAAGTTGATAAGCATTCTCCTGGGCGATCGCAGAAACAGTAGGGAGCCGTCATGACATCCGCGGTTATCGTCGACGTTGTTCGCACACCCTTCGGGAAGGGGAAACCCGGTGGTAGACTATCGGATCTGCATCCGGCGACACTGCTGGCCGATGTGCTGCGGACCCTGGTCCAGCGCAATGGCCTGGATCCGGTACTGGTCGATGATGTGATCGGCGGTTGCGTCACTCAGAGTGGTGAGCAGGCGTTCAATATTTCGCGCACCGCTGTGCTGGCCGCCGGGTTCCCGGAGTCAGTGCCCGCAACCACTGTCGATCGGCAATGTGGGTCCAGCCAGCAGGCCGCGCATTTCGCGGCGCAGGGGGTGCTCGCCGGGGCCTACGACATCGCGATCGCTTGCGGTGTGGAGTCGATGAGCCGGGTTCCGATGTTCTCCAACGCCCAGGAGAAGGACGCCAATCGCGGTCCGCTGGCCCATCGCTTCCCGGAAGGTCTTATCGGACAGGGCATTTCGGCCGAAATCATCACCCGGCGCGTGAAACTGGACCGCGAGACCCTGGACGCCTTCGCCGCCCGCTCACACCGGTTGGCCGCGGAAACCGCCGCGGCTGGAGGGTTCGACAACGAACTCGTCCCCGCGGGCACGCTCACCGCAGATGAGACCATCCGCCCGAGCACCACCGCGGAAGGTCTGGCCGGACTTCGCCCCGCCTTCGCCGACGATGAGCTCGGGGCGCGCTTCCCGGAAATCGAATGGTCCATCACCCCGGGCAATTCATCCCCGCTCACCGACGGCGCATCGGCCGCCCTGATCATGAGCGAGGAAAAGGCGAATGCCCTCGGTCTGCGTCCGCGTGCCCGCTTCCACTCTTCGCGGTCACCGGCGACGACCCGCTGCTCATGCTCACCGCCGTGATCCCCGCGACCCACAAAGTCCTCGCACGCGTCGGGCTGACCATCGATGACGTCGATGCCTACGAAGTGAACGAAGCCTTCGCCCCCGTACCACTTGTCTGGCAGCACGACCTCAACGCCGACCCCGCCAAACTGAACCCCCGCGGCGGCGCCATCGCCCTCGGTCACCCTCTGGGCGCCTCCGGCACCCGCATCCTCGCCACCCTGGTCAACCACCTCGAGCAGTCCGAAGGCCGCTACGGCCTGATGACCATGTGTGAAGCGGGCGGCCTCGCCAACGCCACCATCATCGAACGCCTCTGACGCGGCATCGATGGTTGCGACGATCGTGCTGTGCTGCCGCGTACCATGACCGGTGATCTGATGACCCGTTTCGCGAGTGAGGCAACCTGTGACCGTACTTCCGGTGTGGGCCGAGGACCCTGGGGCATTAGAGATCTCGGAGGCGGAGTACGACCAACTACCCGATGATCTCCGCAAGCTGATCGAGGTGATCGACGGCAACATAATCCGGTGCCAGAGCGGCTCGGCCGAGCGCAGTGATGTTGCGCGTCGTTTGGCGAACAAGCTCGAAGCGGCCAAACCCACGGATCCGTGCACCAGAGTTTCGACGGACATCGACCTGCACTTCGCCAAGCGACGAAATCGCGATCAAGGCTTCTCGTTTCGGCGTCCCGATGTAACTGTTTACCGCTGCGTCGAGCGCGGGACGAAGGTGACGACCGGAGACGCCCTCCTGGTTGTCGAAGTCGTTTCCCCCGGATCGGTGTACACCGATACCGTCGACAAGCTCGCCGAATATGCCTACGAAGGCATCCCTGTCTATCTCGTCGTCCATCTCGACGCCGACCTCTACGTAAAGATGATTCAGGAATACCGGCTCGACTGGGCCGCACGGATGTACCGATTGGCCGAGACCCACCAGGAAATCGTCATCCTGGAAAGGCCGTTCGCCGTGAGCATTCCGTTTGCCGAACTCGACGGCTAGGTAGGTCTAGAGCTCGCCCTGTTCGCGGCGGCGGTCCAGGTCGCGCTGGCGTTGTTCCTCTTGGCGGCGGGCCTCGCGGCGCTGGGATTCGGCGCGTTCACGCAGGCCGCGCAGGAAAGCTTCGTCATCGTCCGGATTCTGCGGGACATAGCGGCCGGGGCGGTCGTATTCGGCGTAGCGGGTGGTGGAACGCGGGCCGCGTTCGTGCAGTGGGCGGCCCGCGAACAGCCATAACAGCGCGCCCACGGTCGGCACCAGGATGACGACGACGAGCCATGCGAGCTTCGGTAGGTTCCGAATGCCCGCATCGGGGCAGGTGATGATGTCGACCAGGCAGTAGACCCACAGGGCCAATGTGATCAGGCCGAGTACTGCGTATGGCATCGAATCTCCTCGGGCGCACGGCAAACGGCTATGGCCTGCTCATCCGTGGTTTCCGAAAGTTCGATGGTCACCCCCCCGCCGAACCGGCCTGCATGGAGGATACACGGCGCGTTCGAGCGCATCAGTCCGGCAGCAGCGGAACCGAAAGGCCTTCGCCGCGACCGATGAGGGCGGCGCGGGTGACGGCGGCCGAGCCGAAGCGGCGGCGCAGGTCGTCCAGGGTGGCATCGAGGGTGTTGGTGGCGCGGGGTTCCAACGGCAGGGTGAGTTGGACGGCGTCGGCGTTGTCGAGGTTGGTCAGTGCCAGGCCGATGAGGGTGAGGCCGCGCTCCTGGATCATCGGCATCGCGGTGCTGAGCAAGGTGCGCGCGGCGTAGAGGATGGTTTCGGTGTGATCGGTGGCCTCGGGCAGGGTGTGCGAGCGGGTGGCGCGGGTGAAATCGTCGAAACGCATGCGCAGCACCACGGTTCGGGTCACCCGGTCGGCTGCGCGCAATCGGCGGCCGAGGCGGTCGGTGAGGCCGTGCAGGTAGGCCTCGATCTCGTCGGGTGGTCGGTGCCGACGACCGAGTGCGCGTTGCGCGCCGATGGAGCGGCGGCGCACGCCGGTTTCGACGCGACGCGGGTCGCGCGCCCAGGACAGGGCGTACAGGTGCCGGGCGGCGGCGGGTCCGAGGATGGCACGCAACGGTGATTCACCGAGTTCGGCGAGCTGCCCGATCCGGGTGATGCCGTGTTCGTGCAGGGTGCGGGAGGTGACCTCGCCGACGCCCCATAGTCGTTCGACCGGCAGCGGATGCAGGAAATCGAGTTCGAGTTCCGGCGGCACCAGGCGCAAACCATCTGGTTTGGCGACCGCACTGGCCACCTTCGCCAGGAATTTCGTCCGCGCGATACCGACCGAAATCGGCAGCCCGACCTGCTCGCGCACGGCATCGCGCAACCGCCGCCCGATTTCGACGGGTTCGCCCGCGATCCGACGCAGCCCACCCACGTCGAGAAACGCCTCATCGATCGAAATGCCCTCGACCACCGGCGTCGTGTTGTGGAAGACCTCGAAGACGGCCTTGCTCGCCTCGGCATAGGCCGACATGCGTGGCGGCACCACAATCGCATGCGGGCAAAGCCGCAGCGCCGCACCACCATTCATCGGCGTGCGCACCCCGAACGCCTTGGCCTCGTAGCTGGCCGCCAGCACGACCCCGCCACCGACGATCACCGGCCGCCCCCGCAATCGCGGATTATCGCGCTGTTCCACCGAGGCATAGAACGAGTCGAGATCCGCATGCAGGATCGACGCCTCGGCCCGCGCCTCGATCCGCGGCCGTCGAGAACGCGGCGCACTCGTTGGGCGGACGAACTCGGACACGAACATATGTTCGCATAGATCCACATCTAGTGAGTCCAACTTTCTGGCGGGGTTGTGCGGTTTACGCTCCGAGCCCCTAGCCAGGAAGGAGCCCTTCGGTGGCGAGGTCACGGCGGTCGAGGATCCAGGTCGAGGACAAGGTTGCGTGTTGTGCTGTCGGTGCTGGCGGGCGAGATGAGCGCTGCGGAGGCTGCCGCCTCGATTGGCCAGCGTTCCCTGACGCACTTATCGGCGACGGCTAGCCCGGTTGCGCGACGGCGAGCCGTGGCCTGCACCGTGGTGGAACGGTTCGAGCCGATCGCGGCCACAACACGATGAGGCCGCACCAGGCGCTCGGCGATCGGGCACCAGCGCGGCGTATACCGGCTGTTAGCATCCGGTGCGGCGCTAGGCCCGCGGCGTGGCGGGTGTGATGGAGATGCCGACGGTATTGCCCGTGCGCCGGAGCTTGCCTGACCAGGCGACGAGTGCGCCGACAATTCCGATGCGCTCCGCCAGCTCATCGATCCGGAACGGCTCACGATAGTGATGCCGAATCCACTGCACCGCTTCGGCGATCGGGGAGAATCGGGGGTCGCTGAGACCGATCTGGCGGACCGTCGGGCCGTACTCGCCGGTTAACAAGCGCCACAGGATCTCCCGTTTGACGAGGGGAGTCAGCACCTCCCGGTCGCGTGGCTCGTCGAGCAGACCTACCAACCGCACGGTGGCGTCGAGAAGTTCGGCGGACGCGTCGGCGAAAACGACTCCGGGCGTGGCGATGTCATCGTTGTCGGGCACAGCGCCACCAGGAGCTTGCACCATCATCTCGGCGACCTCGGCAGGATGTAGACGCAGGCACAAACCCAAGACCGGCCGTTCCGGGGTGGCTTCGATGAACTGGCACTCGAGGGGCACGGCAACCGATGCCACGAGGCACTGGCCCGCGCGGTAGTCGTGTATCTGCTCGCCGTACGCGAGATGTTTTGCGCCCTGGGCGATCAGCGTCATGTGCGTCCAGGGCATGGACGGCAATGGCGGCATGTCCGCCTCTTCCCGGCCGATCAGCAGATCCGCGATCGCGGTGGTCGTGTCGTCGCGGGCGTGGCGGGCCAGCAGCTCGCAGAGCTCCTCGAGGAGCATGGTCGCGGACCGATTCGCTGACATGATCATGAACCCCGACTGATGCTCAGATCTGCTCGGTGGGGCGCACGAGCAGTTCGGCGATGGCCACGTGCCGCGGGCGGGTCACGATGTAGCTCACCGAATCGGCGATGTCACCGGCCTGCAAGCGCTCGATGTCGCCGAAAGCCGCAGCGAGCTGCTGCTTGACGGCAGCCGAATTATGTTCGCGCAGTTCGGTATCGACGCTACCGGGCTCGATGATCGATACCCGAACATGTTGACGCGCCAACTCCTGGCGCAATGCCTCACTGAACGCGCCGACGCCGAACTTCGTCGCGCAATACGCCGCGGACATGGCGAACGCGCCACGACCGGCCAGCGAGCCGATATTCACGATGTCGGCCACCTGGCGCGGTCCCTGGGCAGCCGCCTGGACCAGGTGCGGAATCGCGGCGTGCGCGCAGTACATCAAGCCCATGAGATTGATGTCGATCATCCGACGCCAGTCGTTCAGGTCCGCGCCGGGAGCGGGTCCGAGCAGCATCAGACCCGCATTGTTGACCAGGGTATCCAGACGACCCAGGCTTTCGACGGTGCTTTCCACCGCTTCTGCGGCGGCTTGGGCGTCGGTGATGTCGGCGGGCACCACCAGGGCCTGCCCGCCGACGTCGGTGATTTCCGCGGCGAGGTCGGCGAGCCGCTCTTTACGGCGGCCGACCAAGGCCACGGCTGCGCCTTCGCGGGCGAGCTCCGTGGCGGTGGCGCGGCCGATACCGCTGGAGGCGCCGGTGATCAGGGCGACGGTTCCCTCGAGACGAGCGGTCATGGTTCCAGCCTTTCGATGAACGTCCACTGCACTGCGGGGAGTGACGAACAGGGACGAACCATTCAAACAAGCTGACCTGCGAAATCGTTAGAAAGATACTCGCTCACTCTTGCCCAATCCTCGCCGTTTTCCGATGCCGGACTCACAGCTCGCCCTCGCGGTCACCGACGGCAGGCTCGATACTTCGGGACGCAAGACACACATTCAGGGTGTGTCTGGTGGTGGGGTTGCTGCGGTTGAACGGAACCTCAGTCGGCGAGGTAGCGCAGCATCACCACGGTGTTGAAGTGCCTCGTCTCGGCCAATCGGAGCTGGATGCGCTTGTCCAGCAATGGGAACAGTGGTGTGCCGCCGCCGAGTACCACGGGGGCGAGGAACAGCTGGTACTCGTCGATGAGCCCGTGTGGCATCAGCGCGGCCGCGAGGCTCGCGCCACCGACCTCGATGACGCCGTCGCCTCCGGCCTTGAGCCTGCGGACCTCCTCGACCGCGTTCTCACGGATCAGCGTGCTGTTCCAGTGGACCTCGGTGAGCGTCCGGGAGAAGACGACCTTCGGCTTCTCGGTCCAGAGCCTGCCGAACTCACGCTCGATGCTCGACGCGTTCTCGGGCACGTGTGGCCAGTACTCGGCCATCAGTTCGTAGAGGCGACGGCCGTGCAGCGAGACCTCGAGGTCGCGGTAGCGGTCGTTGTGGAATTGGTGCAGTTCCTCGTCCGGGTTGGTCCAGTCGATGCTGCCGTCGCGGTCGTTGATGTAGCCGTCCAGGGACACGCTGAACCCGTAGATCAGTTTCCTCATGACCGAGTAGACGTCCTACGCGATCGAAACTCATCGGACATCAGGCGAGTGACTTCGTGGCATCCGGCCACGGAAGCCTCCGGAAAACCCGTTGGCGGATGACTGCGGCCACTGCTAACTTTCCGGAGGCCGTGCCAGAGAACGAGGAGGTGGTATCCGTGAACGCAGTATCGACATGGGTGCTCCCCTTCGGGGTCACGGTCGGGCGATAGGTCGTCCGGGAGCGCCGTTCAGCAGCACTCCCGAAAGGCACAAGCGTGCAATTCATTTCCGAAAAGCGCCTCGGCGACGACATCCTCGAGCGCGAATTCACCCTCGGCGAGATCCCCGGCATTCTGTGGACGCCCGGATCCGCATTCAAACCGGTGCCGCTGATCCTGGTCAGCCCCCCTCCCCTCGGGCTGCGCAAGGCGTACCCGCGACTGCTAGCCAGGGCCCGGCAGGCCGCGGCGGAGGGCTACGCCGTGGCCACCATCGAGCTCCCCTGGAGCGGTGACCGGCCCCGTTCCGCGGCCGCCGATCAGGCCCGCGCCGACCTGCACCGGGCGCTGCAGGTCGGCGAGCCGGTCACCGACGACATCGTCGACCGGCTCATCCTCCCACTGGTCGACCAGGCGGTCCCGGAATGGCAGGCGGCCCTCGACGCCCTTCTCGCGCGGCCCGAGATCGGCGGCCCGGTCGGGTATTCGGGCGGGGTGATCTCCATCGGCACAAGACTGGCGGTGGTCGAGCCGCGCATCTCGGCCGCCGTTCTGTTCGCCGGGAGTTTCGTGCCGCGCGCCATATTCGAGGAGGCCCGGCAGGTCACCATTCCGCTGCATGTCCTGCTGCAGTGGGACGACGAGGGAAACGACCGGCAGATGGCCCTGGACCTGTTCGACGCCTTCGGCTCCAAGGAGAAGACGCTGCACGCCAATATGGGCGGGCACACCGGCGTCCCGCAGTTCGCGGGGGAGGAGGGGAACCGGTTCTTCACCCGGCACCTGAAGTGAGGCCGGGCCGTCAGGCCGACAGCAGACGATAGGAGCTGTCGGCCAGAACGCCGCTCATCGGGGACAGGTCCCGGACCTCCTCGTCGGCGGTGGCCAGCAGATGCGCAACCGCCCCGACCGGCCGGTACCGTCCATCGGCGGCACCGGCCGGTCGCGGTGGCGCTTCTCAGGATTTCGGAACGGCCACGGACGACTGTCGAGCCCCATCGCGGCGTCAGTTTTCGCCGACGCGGCATCCGGCTCGTTTCGACCGCCGTCGGGACTCACCGATGAACGAGCGTATTCGAGCCGTACCGTCAGACCGGGCCGTTCGTCGGGGCCCGGCTTCGGCGCGGGACCCGCATACGCCTGCCTTGCGTCGGCTCTCGAAACCGGCAGGTTCCGCCGCCCGTCATCGCTCGCCGCTCGACTACCGTCCGGCGAGCTCGGCGACGACCGGAGCGAACCTGTCGGCGAAATCGGCGCCGAAGACGAAATAGGAGAAGCCGATCTCCTCCCGTCGCCGCTGGATTTCCTCGGCGGCGGCCACCGGGTCATCCGGAAGTACGGTCAATGCGTCCGCCGCGCGAAGCGCGGCAGGGTCGGTGTCGGGGTGCGCCATGTGCGGCGCGACAGCGTCGCCGATAACCGGCACAGCGAGCGCGAGCTCTAGGTCCCCGCTGGTGCGGAACTCGCGTGCCAGCCGCGCGACGTCGGCCCGAGGCTGATCCCCCAGCGCGAAGGTGACCGTGTCCGCGACCTCGGCCGCCAGCGCCCGGGCCTTCGGCCCCAGTACGGCCATCGCCACTGGCGTGTGACGGTCGGGGCCGTCGAGATCTCGCAGCGCCTCGACGGTCTCACGTACCTGTGCCAGCCGCTCGTTCGGCGGCGGTACGACGGG
>NZ_BDBY01000299.1 GCF_001613225.1 Nocardia pseudovaccinii NBRC 100343 | reverse complement strand
CCAGGCCGGGCGTAGCGGAGAGGCATACACCCATGTGCCCACGCGCAGGTCGGTCATGGCCGCGACGGTGGCCAGCATGGGACCGGGTGCCGGTTGCATCTGCGGGAAGTCGGGCACCAGCAACGTCGAGTAGCCGCTGTCGGCGATGCGGCGCACGCGATCCCGCCACGTCGCCAGGTCGGTTCTGACCGGGGCAACGACCCCGAAACGAAACGGTCTCGTCATGACTGGATTTCTCTCTGTGGTCGGCGAGATCACCTGCCAGCCCACCCGGGGGAGGTCCATGATCATCTCCTTCGGTATATCCAGAGACAGAGACGACGGATCCACCCGGAATTCATCGGTACAGCCGAGATCCCCTACACCCGCCTGGCGAGCGCCCCGAACTCGGCATGAGTGCGCATTCGGCCCACCTGGGCGGCTGGATCGCCAACGAACACCGCACGCACCGAGCGCCCAAGACAGCCCTGTAGTGCGTCGATGTTGCTGGCACTCCCGACGACGCGGCGATGCTTGACTCGTTCCAGAAAGCGGACGAGACTCCTGGGCGTGTCCACGGCCACGGAATTCCAGCAGATGCTGCGGGGAGTTTCGCTTCGCGTGACCGCTCCGCGTATCGCGGTATTGAGTGCGGTGCACGACCATCCACACGCCGACACGGATTCGATCATCCGCGCCGTGCGATCTCGCCTGTCAGCGGTGTCGCACCAGGCGGTGTACGACTCGCTGCGCGTGCTCACCGCCGCAGGCCTGCTTCGATGCATTCAACCGTCCGGCTCGGTCGCGCGGTACGAAACACGGGTCGGTGACAATCACCATCACCTCGTATGCCGGGGGTGCGGATCGATCGCCGATGTCGACTGCGCGGTCGGCGAGGCCCCGTGCTTGACCGCGTCCGACGAGCGCGGCTTCGCCGTAGACGAGGCCGAGGTCATCTACTGGGGCATGTGTCCCGATTGCGCCGCGTCCCACGCCGATTGATCACGCAGCCCGCTTACCCATTCAGGAAGGAATGTCATGACATCCGACAGCCGCCCACCTGCTCCTGAGACCGGAACTCGAAGCGCAAGCGAGAGCGAGAACCCGGCCATCCCGTCCCCGACGCCGAAGACCGACCATCGCCCCCGCACCAATATGGATTGGTGGCCCGAGCAGATCGATGTCTCGATGCTGCACGCACATTCGTCCAAGTCCAACCCGCTTGGCGAGGATTTCGATTACGCCGAAGAGTTCGAGAAGCTCGATGTCGACGCGCTGAAGGCCGATGTCGCCGCGGTCCTGACCGACTCGCAGGACTGGTGGCCCGCGGACTACGGCAACTACGGTGGCCTGTTCATCCGGATGAGCTGGCATGCGGCGGGCACGTACCGGATAGCCGACGGGCGCGGCGGCGGCGGTCAGGGCGCCCAGCGCTTCGCGCCGCTCAACAGTTGGCCGGACAACGCCAGTCTGGACAAGGCGCGTCGGCTGCTGTGGCCGGTCAAACAGAAGTACGGCAACAAGATCTCCTGGGCTGACCTTTTGGTTTTCGCTGGCAATGTCGCTCTCGAATCGATGGGTTTCCAGACCTTCGGCTTCGGTTTCGGCCGTCCGGATATCTGGGAGCCGGAAGAGGTGTACTGGGGCCCGGAGGACACCTGGCTCGGCGATGAGCGCTACAGCGGTGACCGAGATCTGGCGAAACCTTTCGGCGCTGTCCAGATGGGCCTGATCTATGTGAATCCGGAAGGGCCCAACGGCCGCCCGGATCCGGTGGCCGCCGCGCGGGACATCCGAGAAACGTTCGGCCGGATGGCGATGAACGACGAGGAGACCGCCGCACTGATCGTCGGCGGCCACACTTTCGGCAAGACCCACGGGGCCGGTGATGCCGACCTGGTCGGTCCCGAACCCGAAGCGGCCCCGCTCGAGCAGCAGGGCCTTGGCTGGAAGAGTTCCTTCGGTACCGGTAAGGGCAAGGACGCCATCACCAGCGGTCTCGAGGTCGTCTGGACCGCCACTCCGACCAAGTGGGACAACGGCTTCCTGCAGAATCTGTACGGCTACGAGTGGGATCTGACCAAGAGCCCGGCCGGGGCGTGGCAGTGGAAGCCGAAGGACGGTGCGGGGGAGGGCGCCATTCCGGATCCATTCGGCGGGCCTGCCCGAACCCCGACCATGCTGACCACGGACCTGTCTCTGCGGGAAGATCCGATCTATCGGGAGATCACCCGCCGCTGGCTGGATCACCCCGAGGAACTGTCCGAGGCGTTCGCCAAGGCGTGGTACAAGCTGCTGCACCGTGATATGGGCCCGCTCAGCCGCTATCTCGGGCCATGGGTTCCCGAGCCGCAGCTGTGGCAGGATCCGGTTCCGGCCGTCGATCACGAACTGATCGATGAACAGGACATCGCGGCGCTGGGGCGCAAGGTCCTCGACTCCGGCCTCTCGGTCACGCAGCTGGTCAAGACCGCTTGGGCGGCGGCGGCCAGCTACCGCAGCACCGACAAGCGCGGCGGTGCCAACGGCGCCCGGATTCGGCTCGAGCCCCAAAAGGATTGGGAGGTCAACGAACCCGTCGAGTTGGCGAAGGTACTTCCCTTGCTCGAGCAGATCCAGCAGGAGTTCAACAATTCGGCCGTCGGCGGCAAGAAGGTCTCGCTGGCCGACCTGATCGTCCTCGCCGGGTCAGCGGCGGTCGAGAAGGCGGCCAAGGACGCCGGGCACGACATCACGGTGCCGTTCACACCCGGCCGGACCGACGCCACACAGGACAACACCGATGTGGAATCGTTCGCGGTGCTCGAACCGCGGGCGGACGGGTTCCGCAACTACGTGCGCTCCGGCGAGAAGGCTCCGCTGGAGCGTCTGCTGCTCGACCGCGCGTACATGCTCGACGTGACGGCTCCGGAGATGACGGTACTGGTCGGCGGCCTGCGCGCCCTGGGCGCCAATTACAGCGGCAGCAAGCACGGTGTGCTTACCGAGCGTCCGGGCATGCTGACGAATGACTTCTTCGTCAACGTGCTCGATATGCGCACGGAATGGAAGGCCTCCGAGTCCGCGGAGAACGTCTACGAAGGTTTCGACCGGTCCTCCGGCCAGCCCAAGTGGACGGCCACCGCCAACGACCTCGTCTTCGGTTCGCATTCGGTGCTGCGCGCGATTGCCGAGGTTTATGCGCAGCAGGATGCAGCAGAGAGGTTTGTGAACGACTTTGTCGCCGCGTGGGTCAAGGTGGTCGAGAACGACCGGTTCGACCTCGCCTGATCTCGTCTGGGTCGGCGGTGGCGGGCGGCACGTAGCGCGTCACGCCTGTGTCGATGCCAGCTCGATCACGGTGATATCGGAGGGGGCGCCGACGCGCACCGGGGGTCCCCATGCGCCCGCGCCGCGGGTGACGTAGAGCTGGGTGTCACCGTAGCGTTCCAGGCCCGCGACGGTCGGATTGGCCAGGCTCGCAAGGAAATTGCCGGGCCAAAGCTGGCCGCCGTGGGTGTGGCCGGACAGTTGCAGGTCCACGCCGAACTCGACCGCATCGTGGATCTGCACCGGCTGATGTGCCAGCAGCACCGCGGTACGCGCGAGGTCACGGTCGCCGAGCGCGGCGGCGAAATCCGGCCCCTGCCCGATGCGTCCACCCTGAATATCGTTGACACCGGCGAGGTCGAAATACGGCAGCTCGGTGCGGCTGTTCGCCAGCAGCCGCAGTCCGAGTTCCCGCACATGTTCGATCCACTGCTCGGCACCGGAGAAGTACTCGTGGTTGCCGGTGACGAAATAGGCGCCGTGACGTGCGTGCAACCGCGACAGCGGCTCGACCGCCGAGCGCAGGTGCTCGACGCTGCCGTCGACCAGATCGCCGACCACGGCAATGAGATCGGGTTGTGTGCCGTTGATCGTCTCGACCACTCGCTCGGCGAATCCCCGGCCCAGAATCGGACCGAGATGAATATCGCTGACCACGGTGATCCGGAAGCCGTGCGCGGCGCGCGGCAGGTTGGCCAGCGGCACCGTCAATCGCTTCACCCGCGGCCCGGCCAGCACGCTGTGGGTGCCGTATCCGACTGTGGACACCGCCGCCAGAGTCGCCGCGGCGCCCACCGAACGAGATACAAAGAGCCGCCGCGAAACCGGCGTGGGACGGCCCTGCAACGCGCCCCCGATTTCCGGAACCTCGACCGCCTCCTCGGACGAGCGCGCGATCCAGCGCCGGAGAAGCGGCCGGACCAGCTCGCCCACCACTAGCCAGAGCACGAGATAGAGGAACAGCGCGCCCCACATATAGCCGGGCCACGCGATGATCCGGGTGAGCAGGAACGGAACTCCGGCCGATTCGGATGCGACTGCGCCGATCAACAGTGCTGTCCCGGCAATGATCACCCCGGTCCCTGCCCAGCGGGCGATCGATCCGCGCTCGGTCGTATCCCGCACGAGCCGCCGCCACAGATACCAGTGCACGCCGACGACTCCGAAAACGACGACTACCGCGCCGACGACGATTCCCACAGCGACCACCACGTCCACGGCAGCACTCTATGTCCGATCGAGGACAAGGTGCGCTCAGTGCATTGCGGCGTTCGCTGTGTGCCGCTGCGCAAGTGGTGCCGGACTCGATCGCCGAAAGGGCGCGTTCGACCTCGATCGCTTCGAGCTGCCCGTCGCCATCGTCGCGCTGGTGTGGTCGGTCCTCGCGCTTTTTGTGCTGGTGGCGCCTCGGCGGCGTTCGTCCCGGACCTGATCGTGCTCGGCGGATTGTTCTTCCTCGCCCTGCTGATACTCGATCGCGAAGCGCTCGAGACCGAGCCCGGAGAAGTGAGCATCTTCGAGCATTGAGGTGGCTCCGCGACCGCCGATGGGGAGCGCGAGTACTACGGCGCCAACTGCGAACGGCCACGTCAGATGAAGGCCCGAGACGACCCGCATAACGTGTTCAGCTTCGAGCAGAGCGTGCCGCTATCGAGCGAATCTACGGTATGACTACGTAGCAATCAGCCGAGCCAGCTACTCTGAGACGTCAGAGATGTCCAGTAGTTGATGAGGGAGACGGCATCGTGCGTGGATTCGGGGATTTGGAGGCGGTGATCATGGACCGCATTTGGGATCGGGACGCGGAGACCACAACGGTCCGCGAAATCTTCGACGAACTGGCCGCCGAGCGCGGTATCGCCTACACCACGGTCATGTCGACCATGGACAATCTGCACCGCAAGGGCTGGTTGGCGCGCGAACGCGCGGGCAAGGCATATCGATATTGGCCGACGCTGACCCGCGAGGAACACAGCGCGCGGCTCATGCTCGAGGCGCTCGGTTCCGGTGGGCGCTCGGATCTGGTGCTCAGTCATTTCGTCGATCGGATCAGTGAGGAGGAGTCGGCCGGACTGCGTGCCGCGCTGCGCCGACTGACCTCACGCAAAACCCCAGAGGCGCCGTGAACGTAGCCGTCAGCCTGATGATCTACGGCAGCTTGGTGGCCACCTTCGGCCCGACCGTGCTGCGCAGACTGACCCGGCGCGGCGTCGCGCCCCGGCTCGGGGTGCTCGCCTGGCTGGTCGCGATCGCGGGGGCACTGGGTGCGTGGGTCATCGCGGCCGCCATGCTGATCGTCGAATTCGCCACCTACTGGCATCCCACCGATACGCTGCGCGACTGCTATAACGCGCTGGCCACACCGATGCGCCTGCACGGTGGCCTGCTGGTCCAATTGGGCACCCTGACCTGCGCGGCGCTGGTCGCCGTCGCGCTTCTCGGCATCCTGGCGCACGCCGCACAGGCGATGCTGTACATGCGACGCAAAACCATCGCACACGGACGCGCCGTTCGCATGGTCGGTCGTCGTGTGCCCGGCGTCGGCGCGGTCGTGCTGGATTCGCCGGAGCGCCAAGCCTATTGCGTGGCCGGACGGCCCGACACCATCGTCGTCACCAGCGCGGCCGTCGACGCGCTGACCGAGAAGCAGCTCGCCGCGGTGCTCGCCCACGAGCACGCACATCTGAGCGAGCGACATGCCGGACTGCTCCGATTCCTGCGCGGCATCGCGATCACGCTGCCCGGGACGCGTCTGGTGACCGACGGGGTGCACGAAATCGGCCGACTACTCGAGATGTGCGCCGACGATACCGCGGCGCGCACGCACGGCCGGGAGCCGCTGCTCGGGGGCCTGCTCGCGATCGTCGGCGCGACCGAACCGCTCCCGGCGGGCGCGTTGAGCGCCGCGGCCACTGCCGTACTGGATCGGGCCGAGCGCTTGGTCGCACCGGTCGGCGCGGTGCGTCGCGCGACGAACCGGACCGCATTGCTCGCCGTGATGGCGGCGACCGTAGTGGGCCTTCTCGAGATCGCGGTCGGAGTACTGTTCTGCAGCACAGTGCTGGGATGAATCCGGTACTGCACCGGACCCGGTAAGGGGTTGGGTCCGGTCGGTCGGCAGAACAGAGGAGGGGCATAGGTGCACGTCACCTGGGATCAGGTTTTCGCTTGGCGGCTGCGCAGGCAATTCGTCGCGTCGCCCGATGATGTCGGGGTCGCCCAGATCGTCGAGCGGCTGTGCGGTGTGCAGGCTCAGGTGACCGCGGCCGCGGATCTCGCGGTGGCGCTGCGGCGCAGGAAACCCGATCCTGGTGCGCTACTACCGGAATTGGCGGCGGGCACCCTGATGAAGACCTGGGCCATGCGCGGAACATTGCACGCTCTCGCTCCTGATATGGCTGCCGCAATCCTCTCATTGATCGGCTCCGCCCGGACCTGGGAAAAGCCCGCTTGGCAGCGCACCTTCGGGGCGTCGCCAGCGGAGGTCGCGGCGCTGGCCGATGCGGTGGCGCAGGTGCTCGATGGCGTGGTGCTCAGCCGGGACGAACTGGTCGAAGCGCTGGTCGCCGACCCCGCATTCCATCGGCTCGGCGAGGAATTGCGCTCCGGCTGGGGTGCGCTGCTCAAGCCGCTGGCCTGGCAGGGGGCACTGTGTCACGGTCCCGCGCAAGGTAATCGGGTCACCTTCACCAGCCCGGCCCATCTGATCAACGGTTGGCGCGGCCTACCCGAACCCGATGCGGCCGCACCCTTGGCCATTACCGGCTACCTCGGCGCGTACGGCCCGGCGACCCCGGAAACCTTCGACGCCTGGCTCAGCCGCAACAGCCTGAAGAAAACGACGGTGCGCCGGTGGTTCTCCGAGCTCGGGGACGCACTCACCGAGGTCGATATCGCGGGCAGGCGCGCCTACATACTCACCGAACACGCCGACGAGCTGGCCGCGACGAAGTCGGCGGGCACCTCGGTACACCTGCTGGGCGCCTTCGACCAATATGTCCTCGGACCGGGCACCGGCGACACCGAACTGCTCCCCACCGAACATCGCGCGCGGGTGAGCCGGGCAGCGGGCTGGATCTCTCCCGTCCTGGTCATCGACGGCCGGATCGCGGGCACCTGGGAGACCATTACCGACGATCTATCCGTCACCACTTTCGCTGGCGCACTACCCCCGAGCCGCGACCTCGAGACCGCAGCCGACCACGTCGCCGCAGCCATGGGCCACCCGGGATTCACCGTCCACGTGGCGTAGCGACCACATCTGGTCATGGTCACCATGCGTGGGTGGCGGCGTCGGCAAGCGAGCGGCCCACAACACCAGCACAGTGATCATCCGGCCAGCTATGCCCGGCGCTGCTATGCACAGGGGGACGCGAGGATTCAGCCAGAATGGCCGGATGAGCCCGCTGTCAACACTGTCCACCTCCGAAATCACCGCGGATCGTCTCCTGCTGCGCAAGGCGCATGACGGCGACCGCGAGGGGTTCATCGAGTTGCAGACCGATCCGGAGGTTCGGACATATCTCGGAGGCCCGCGCCCCCGCGATGCTGTCGAGCGGTACCTCGACGCCGTCGGCACCGCCAATGTGACGGCGAATCCGGGCGTGTACGTCATCGCGGACAGGAAGACGAACCGTCTCATCGGAACGCTCATGCTCAACCGCCGATCCGCCGACCAGCCCGGCCACCTCACCGGCGATGGCGAAGAACTGGAACTGACGTATCTTCTGCGCCGTGATTCCTGGGGCGCGGGTCTGGCATTCGAAGCGGCGACAACCGCACTACACGCAGCTGCCGCCGAACTCCCGGACCAGCCGGTCCTGATCATCACCCGGACAGCCAACCAGCGCTCGCTGAAACTCGCTGCCCGCCTTGGTTTCCAGCCGATCAGCACCTTCGAAGCCTTCGGCGCGGAGCAGACCCTGGCGACTGCCCGCCTATATACCTACAGAGCCTGAGCTCATGCTGTGGCGGGGCATGGTCAGGGTGGGGAAGAGGAAGCCGGGCGGCAGTGCGAGGGTCGCGGCATCGATCGGCGGTCCGGGGACAAACGAGATCCACGCGCACATCCGGGCCTCGTCCGCGCCGAGCAGCGGCAGTGGCCCGGCGGCCGGTCGGATTTCAGTGAGTTCTTTGAAGCAACCAACTATGCTGAGGCTCATGCGCAGGACCAGCTTCGACGAGATGAACTGCTCGGTCGCCCAATGCCTGGAGGTGGTCGGCGAATGGTGGACGCTGCTGATCGTGCGCGACGCACTCTTCGGCGTGACCCGCTTCGACGACTTCCGCGCACGCCTCGGCATCGCCCGCAATGTGCTAACCCAGCGCCTGGAACACCTTGTCGCGCACGACATCATGGTCAAGGTGCCGTATCAGGAGAATCCGGTCCGCTACGACTACCGGCTGACCCCCAAGGGCCGCTCACTGTGGCAGGTCGTCAATGCCATGCGTCAATGGGGTGACGAGTGGGCCGCACCCGACGGTCCGCCGGTGCAGGCCGTGCACGAATCCTGCGGTAAGACCACGGTGATCGAACCGGTCTGCGCCGAATGCGGCGAGCGGGTACGCGGGCAGGACCTGAGCCCCGTCGATGGTCCCGGCGCGGCCGACGGGCGCTCCATCCTGCCCGCCGACCTCCAGCACGCCCACTGACCGATACGTCCATTAGGCTGCGGCGGTGGCGGATGGGCGAGAGCAGAAGCTGATCGACACGGTCGCGTGGGTGCGCATCGAAGACGGCCGCATCCTGTGTGCGCGCCCGAAAGGGAAGGACATCTTCTACATTCCGGGCGGCAAACGCGAAGGCGCGGAGTCGGACCTGCAGGTGCTGCTGCGTGAGATCGAAGAGGAATTGACCGTCGCGCTGCTCCCGGAAACCGTAGCCCACGTCGGCACCTACGAGGCCGCACTGCACGGACCGGCCAGCGATGTGGTCGTCCGGATGAGCTGCTACACCGCCGACTACCGCGGCACCCTCGCGGCAAGCAGTGAGATCGAAGAGGTCGCCTGGTTCTCCTATGCGGATCGCGCGCTGGTGCCGCCGGTCGATCAACTACTGTTCGACGACCTGGTCGATGCGGGCCGACTGGCCTGAGGTGCCCGCGCATCCGCCGCGCGGGATACGGTCGATGGCATGACCACGGTTCGCTCACTGTTGCGTTGGGCCGCATATGCGTTGGTTGCGCCGGTGATCGGTCTCGGCCCCATAGCGAGCCGGTTTCGGGTTCCGCGCCGGTTGCTGGGCATTTTCATCGCGCCGCGAGATTCCCTGGCAGTGCGTGCGGTCGCGCATTCGGTGCTGGCCGGTGTGGTCGGCCTGACGACCTGGTTTCTCGCCTTCCTGGCGACAATCGCGGCGGTGCGCGGAATCTTCTATCCGCTCATCGCGGACAACGATCTCGAGCACTCGTGGGGCGGTCCGACGCTGGCGGGGGCCTGGGCGGTACACGCATTGCTCGGGGTCGGGCTACTACCCGTATGGGGACTGGCGCTGGCCGGACTCGGTGCGGTGCAGGTGCGCCTGACTCGCCGGTTACTCGGTCGGCACGGTCCCTGGTGGCCGATTCCGGTATCGCTGCTGCTGGCCATCGGTGGCGCGCTGCTCTTCGTCTCATGGTTGCATCAAGCCTGAATGCGGCACAACTTTTCAAAGTAGCCCACACCGGTACCGAACTGGGTCCACTCAACCGTGCTCACTGTGACCGCGGTCGCCGAGTCATGGCGTTGGCTTCGAGCAGGAAGTTCCATACCGACCGCGATGCCGAGAACACCCGTGCCGCAGTCCGTTTCGACGCCGAGACCCGCGATACCGACCCCGATCAGGATCCGGCGCTGACCCCGTGAATCATGTGCGGATCGTGTCGGGGCCGGTGGAGCGTGCGTGCACTCGGCTCGTCACCCTCGAACCGGCGCTCGGTGAACACACCGAACGCCGCCTCGTCGGCTGCCTCAACGACTGGAAGGTCGACGGCATCACCGGCCACCACATCAGCATCAGGATGAAATACCGCCAGCCGCGATCAGGTGACGACCGGAGCGCGCCCGGCTCGTTCGATGAGGTGCTGGACCAGGTCCAGCAGCACGTCCTTGCAGGAGGCACGATCGCGGGCATCACACAGCATGACCGGAATGTGGTCGTCGAGATCGAGTGCGTCGCGGACTTCGTCGATGGTGTAGACGGGTGCGCCGTCGAAGCAGTTCACGGCGACGAGGAAGGCGAGTCCGCGTCGTTCGAAGAAGTCCACGGCGGCGAAGGAGTTGTCGAGTCGTCGGGTGTCGGCGATGACGATGGCGCCGAGTGCGCCGCGTGAGAGTTCGTCCCACAGGAACCAGAACCGGTCCTGGCCTGGTGTGCCGAACAGGTAGAGCACCAGATCGCGGTCGATGGTGATACGGCCGAAATCCAGCGCCACTGTCGTGGTGGTTTTCTGTTCGACGCCGGATAGGTCGTCGACCCCGGTGCTGACCTCGGTGATCAACTCCTCGGTCCGCAGTGGTGCGACCTCGCTGATCGAGGAGACCATGGTTGTTTTGCCGACGCCGAATCCACCGGCGATGAGAATTTTGACCGAAGCCGCCAGCTGCGGTGTCGCAGCCGACCGGGTCGGATCAAAGCTTTCGGATGCCATCCAGTACCGCTCGCAATATGTTGAGATCGCCGGGACCCGCGTCCGGCTGCACCGGCGCCCGGAAGATCAAGTGGCCCTCGCCGATCAGATCGCCGACGAGAATCTTGGTCACCGCCAAGGGGAGTTTCAGATACGCCGCCACCTCGGCGACCGACTGTGGTGCGCGGCACAGTCGTACGATATCCGCGTATTCCGGATCGGTCCGCCGCAGGGTGGGCGGCGGATCGGCCATGACGACCACGGTGAGCATGTCCAGGTCATGGCCTGCCCCCATCACCCGCCCGCGGGTGACCGCATAGGGCCGGACCAGCGGACCAGCCTCGTCGTCGAACCATTGCCCACCGCTGTGTGTCATGGCAAA
>NZ_BDBY01000298.1 GCF_001613225.1 Nocardia pseudovaccinii NBRC 100343 | reverse complement strand
CGCGCCGCCGGGCGGCTCGGCCGCCGGATCTCGATCCGTTCGGCGGGCTTTCGGGCGGGGCGCCGATGCCGCGGCCGAGATCGCGCAGCGGCTGTACGTCGGTGGTCTCTTCCTCCGGTTCGGCATGCCGACGTCTGCGGCCGGTCCGTCCGGAGCCGACCGCGCCGTCCGCAAGCGGGTCCCGCGCATACGGATCGGGTGCCGGGGCGTACGGATCCGGTGCCGGGGCATACAGATCGGATATCGGCGCGGACAGCGGATCCGCGGGTGCGGAATGCCGCGACGAATCCGCGCCCGGCATTTCCCGCCCCGGCATGATCCGACTCGAATATCCCGGCGCGGGCAGCGGATCGGCGGGCGCCTCCGGAGCGGCGTAGGCCGAGAGTGGGTCGTATCGGGTGATCGGCCCCGACATCGGCGAGTAGTTCGGTAATTCGGGTGCGGCGTACGGCGCCGGATCCGGCGCGGCGTACGAAGTGGGTTCCGGCGCAGGCGTTTCGAATCCGGACCCCACGTACCCGCCGGACTGGAAACCGGAGGGTTGGTAACCCGACGCGTCGTACCCGTTGGCCTCGTACCCGTTGGATTCGTACGACGGCGGTTCGTACGCCGGTTCGTCCTCCTCGGGTGCGGCGTGCGCCGAATGGCCACCGCCACCGGCCGGAATGGCGGGCAGATCACCGGTCAGCTCGGCAACCGAGATGCCGCGGCCACTGCGCCGCCGCCGTCCGCCGCCACCGGGCGACGCCGCGCCCTGCTGGCCGTTGCGTGCCAGCAGCTCGGCAACCGATAGCTGCTTGGAATCCTCACTCATGACGACACCGTTTCCATCGGGCCCGATAGACCGCCGCCGGGCACCGGCTTACCGCTCGTTTCCGCGACGGAACCCGGCAATGCCGTAGCCCTCGGTCCGCCGTTCATATCGGTATCCAGTTTGCGCAAGATGAGCCCCTCGCGCAGTGCCCACGGACAAATCTCGAGGGTATCCAGCGATAGTGCCCGCATACTCGCCTCCGCGACCAGTGCGCCAGCCACCAATTGCTGTGACCGATCGGAACTTACGCCTTCCAATTCTGCACGGTCCGCCGCCGTCATTCTCGAGATGAAGGCAATCAGTTGGCGCAGACCTGAGCTGGTGAGTGTACGGCGCACCCGCAACCCGGCCGAAGAGGGTGCCGCCCCGGTCAACCGGGCAAGGGACCGAAACGTCTTCGACGTGCCGACCGCGAGATCCGGTTTACCCACGTCCAGCAGCTGTTTCGCGGGTGCGACGAGTTCCGCGTCGAGCCAATCGCGCAGCACCGCGACGCGGCGTTTGCCCGGTGGATCCTCGCGCAGCCATTCTCTGGTCAATCTTCCGGCGCCGAGTTGCAGCGAAACCGCGAGATCGGGTTCCTCGTCGCCACCGTTGGTCATTTCCAGTGAGCCGCCGCCGATGTCGAGATTGAGGATCCGGCCCGCGCTCCAGCCGTACCACCGGCGCACGGCGAGGAAGGTCAGCCGGGCCTCGTCGACACCGGAGAGCACCTGCAGTTCGACGCCCGTTTCGGCGCGGACCCTGGCGAGTACCTCATCGGAGTTCGCCGCCTCACGCAGCGCGGAGGTCGCGAACGGCATCAGCTCGACGCAGCGGGAAGTCTCGGCGATGCTGGCGAATTCGGCGACCGTGGCGATCAGCCGTTCGGCCCCCTGGACGGTGATGCAGCCCTCGGAATCCATGTTCTCCGATAGCCGGAGAGTGGCCTTTGTCGAGCTCATCGGCATCGGGTGACCACCGCGATGGGCGTCCACCACAAGCAGGTGGACGGTATTGCTTCCGACATCCAGTACCCCAAGCCGCACATGAATACGGTACTGGGTGAACCGGCCCTTTAGCCCAGGCGACTGAACTGTTAGCGTCCTGAAGTGTGACGGTAGGCGCAACGAACAGCGGCTCCAAGAGGCCCCCACCAGCGCGGAAGATCGATCCGGCGCCGGAGGTCGATCTCGACTTTCCCCGTGAATGGATCGAGTTCGTGGATCCAGCAAACGACGAGCATGTGATCGTCGCGGATTTGACCTGGCTGCTGTCGCGCTGGACGTGCGTCTTCGGAACTCCGGCCTGTCAGGGAATTCTGAGCGACCGCCCCGATGACGGCTGCTGCTCGCACGGTGCGTTCCTCTCCGACAAGGACGATCGCAAGCGTCTGACCAATGCTGTGAAAATGCTCACACCGAGCGACTGGCAGCTGATGGACGAGGCGACCGACGCCGAGGGCAAGATCACCAAGAAGGGCTATCTGGAGCTCGACGAGCTGGAGGACGAGCCCGCCCTGCGCACCCGCCGCTTCGACGGCGCGTGCATTTTCCTGAACCGCCCCGGCTTCGAGGGCGGCGTCGGCTGCGCGCTGCACACCATGGCGCTGCGCAAGGGCATCGAGCCACTCGAGGTGAAGCCGGATGTGTGCTGGCAGTTGCCGATCCGGCGCACCCAGGACTGGGTGGAGCGCCCGGACGGCGTGCAGATCCTGAAGACCACCATCACCGAATACGACCGGCGCGGCTGGGGTCCCGGCGGCGAGGACCTGGACTGGTACTGCTCCGGCTCCCCCGACGCGCATGTGGGCGCCCGTCCGGTGTGGCAGTCCTACGCTCCCGAGCTGAAGGAATTGCTCGGTGCACCCGCCTACGAAGAGCTGGCTAGGCACTGCAAGCGGCGCGAGGGACTCGGCCTCATCGCGATCCATCCCGCGACCGTGCATGCCGACCGGATGAAATCCGACCAACCCATTACCGACCAGTCGGCGTGAAGCTTGCATTGCGGGCGATTCACCTGCCCGCCATGCACGCTTTACTCACATGCGGTTGGATGTGCGGTCATGTTGAAGAAAGCCCTGACCCTGACCGCCATCGCGCTCGGCGCCACCGCCGCACTGACCGGTGCCGCGCACGCCGAACCCAATGGCGACCCGGCCAAATACGCCGATTTCACCGCCGACTTCCTGCCCGCCAACACCCCTGACGCGATCAACGCCCAGGCGAACGGCAAGAACCTGATCATGAGCCCGTACGGCGTAACCCACACCATCGCGTGCCGCGGCACCAGCGCGGCCGACGTCTACGAATGCATGCAGGAAGACGATCTCGGCTGGATCACCCTGCACAAGCAGGACGTCCCCGGCCTCGGCCCCACCTGGGTCTACCTGCCCTGACTCGGACGCACGCAGCAGACGTCGAGGTTGTCGGGGCCTCGGCGTCTGCGTTTTGCAGGAATTTTTAGTGTGCGCTGACGGTCAAGCCTCGAGTTTGTAGCCGAGGCCGCGGACGGTGACGAGGTGCTCCGGCTTGGCCGGGTCACCCTCGATCTTCGAGCGCAACCGCTTGACGTGCACGTCGAGGGTCTTGGTGTCGCCGACGTAGTCGGCGCCCCAGACCCGGTCGATCAGCTGGCCCCTGGTGAGTACTCGCCCGGAATTGCGCAGCAGATATTCGAGCAGATCGAACTCCTTCAACGGCAGGGTGACCTGCCTGCCGTTGACGTGCACGGTGTGGCGGTCGACATCCATCCGGACCGGTCCGGCCTCGAGCACACCGCTCTCATTGCCGCCGTCCAGTTCATCGCCAGCGCCGCGGCGCAGCACGGCCCGGATGCGGGCGATCAGTTCGCGTGCCGAGTACGGCTTGGTGACGTAGTCGTCGGCGCCGAGCTCCAGGCCGACCACCTTGTCGATCTCGCTGTCGCGCGCGGTGACCATGATCACCGGGACGCCGCTGCGGGTGCGCAGCTGTTTGCACACGTCGGTGCCGCTCATGCCGGGCAGCATGAGGTCGAGCAGCACGATATCGGCGCCGGAGCGGTCGAATTCGGCGAGCGCGGACGGTCCGTCACCGACCACGGTGACCTCGAATCCCTCCTTGCGCAGCAGGAACGCGAGCGGATCGGCCAGCGACTCCTCATCTTCGACGATCAGAACACTCGTCATCTGCGTGCCTCCACACCATTCGGTCTGCCCGGCCCCGTGGGGCGCGGGTGTGTTTCTCTCATGCTCACCGCGGAACCGTCGACCTCTTCTTCGCCGTCGGCCTCATGGTGGGCAGGTATTCGCAGGGTGAACGTCGATCCGGTGCCGAGCTTGCTCCACAGGGTGATTTCACCGTTGTGGTTGGCCGCCACGTGCTTGACGATAGCCAGGCCGAGCCCGGTACCACCGGTGGCGCGCGAGCGTGCCTTATCGGATCGGAAGAATCGTTCGAAGACCCGCTCCTGGTCTTCCTTGGCGATACCGATGCCGCGATCGGTCACGGCCATCGCGACGTGATCGCCGCGCAGTGAGCGGCTCACCGAAACGTGGGAGCCCGCGAGTGAGTACGCGATGGCGTTCTCCACCAGGTTGGACAGTGCGGTGACGAGCAGGGTTTCGTCGCCGAGCACCTCGAGTCCGCTCGGGCGGTCGGTGCTGACGGTGATGCCAGCGGCCTCGGCGGCGGTACGGGAGCGATCGACCGCCTGCGTGACCACGGAGTCGACGTCGACCACTTCGAGCTCGGGTAGCTTTTCCGCGCCCTGTAGTCGCGAGAGCGCGATCAGCTCGGTCACCATCTTGCCCAGCCGCCGGGATTCACCGAGTACGCGCTGACCGAAGTGCCGGACCGCGTCGGGATCTTCGGCGGATTCCAGCATGGCCTCGGCCAGCAGGCTCATCGCGCCGACGGGAGTCTTGAGTTCGTGGCTGACATTGGCGACGAAGTCACGGCGAGTGGCCTCCATGCGGGCCTGCTCGGAATCGTCGTCGGCGAACAGCACGGTGAAACTGGTCTCTTCGCGCGATAGCTGTCTGGCCACTCCGCGCACCGCGATCCGGCTGCGGCCGGGCAGCGGCTTCTCCGCGGTGAGATCGAATTCACTGGATTCGCCGGTGGCGAGCACCTTCTCCACCGCGGCCCAGGCGCGTTCGTCGAGCAGCCGGTTGCGGACCAGGCCCAGTTCCTCGGCGCGCGGGTTGACCAGCACCACATCGCGGTATTCGTCGACGACCGCGATTCCGCTCTCGGAGGCGAGCACGATCAGGTCTAGCACCTGGGACATGGTGAGACCGGAATCCGCCTGTCTGCGGGCGGCCTGCCTGGCGTTCACGAACGGGATCAGTAGCCCACCGACTGCCAGGCCGACGACAGCCGCGAGGACTGCCAGTAGGACGGCCTGGGGAACACTCACACTTGAATCGTACGGTCGCCGACCGACAACCCAACTCGGGGTACGCGAAGTTTCGCGCAGGTCATAGGCACTTCCAGGATCGTTAGCCGCTTGTTTACGCGTTGTTCGCGAGACGGAGTCCGGATCGTTTTCACTCCGGCGAATCCGACATTGCCGACCGCACCGAGTCGCCGTGGCGGTCGACCCATTCGCCGAGGGCGTAGATCGGGATGAGCAGATCGCGTCCCGCTTCGGTCAGTTCGTATTCGACGCGGGGCGGAGCCTCGGCGTAGCGGTGGCGCTCGATGAGGGTCATGGTCTGCATGCGACGCAGCGTCTGGGTGAGCATCTTCTGGCTGATGCCGCCGATGGCCATACGCAGGTCACCGGGACGCATCGGACCGTCGCGCAGCATATAGACGATGACCGAGAGCCAGCGGTTGCCGAACAGGTCGACGCCGAGGCGGGCCGGACAGTCGGCCTCGTAGTCGCCATAGGGCGCGAATTCCACGGGTTCGGCATGTTCGACCGTCATGACACCAGCCTGCCATCGTCATTGCGCACCTTCGGGTGCCTATCGAAATCCCTAGCGTCGGTGCCGAATACATCCCGAACCAGGAGTTGATATGCGAATCGGAATCATCGGGGCGGGCGCGATGGCGAAGGCACTCGGCGGCGGCTGGGCCGCGGCCGGGCACGAGGTCGTCATCGGAGCTCGGTCCCGTGCGGCCGCGGATGGGCTGGCAGCAACCATCGGGCACGGAGCACGAGGCGGTAGTGTCGGCGCGGCTGCCGAATTCGGGGCGGTCGTGCTGTTGGCACTGCCGGTAAGTGCCCTTGACGAAGTACTGGGTGAAATCCGCGGAGAACTTGCCGGGCGGACGGTGATCGACTGCACCAATGCGTTCCTCCCGGACGAAGCCGCGCCGCAAGGAGTTCTGGCTTTCGTATTGTCCGAGGACGCGGTCGCCGCTCGCATCGCGGCGACGGTTCCCGAGGCGAACGTGGTGAAGGCGTTCAACGTGTGTGCCGCCGAGGTGTGGGAATCACCGGCCCGCGTCTTCGAGGACCGCAGGCTGGCGGTGCCTATCTGCGGTGACGACGCTGCCGCGATGCAACAAGTCGCCGTACTGGCGGAAGATCTCGGGCTGCAACCGATTTCGGCGGGCGGACTGCATCGCGCCAAATATCTCGAGGCCACCTCGGTCTTCACCGTCGGCCTCTGGTTCGGCGGCGTGGATGCCCGCGCGGTCTTCCCGCCGTTGGAAGCGGCATTCGCCGTGGCCGACTAGCGACCGGACCCGGTCCGAGCGTGCACGACCGCCCATACCCCGCGGATTCGAGCTTGAATGCGCGAGAGGTGCACGCTCGGGCCGGATACGGCTTACCAGCCCGGGTTGCCCCGCACCGGAAGATTCACGAAACTCGGCCGATTCGGATCCAGTTGCACGTGTTGCGGTTTCAGACCCGTATCGATCAGCATCGGCAGAACCGGCAGGCCCTTGGGGAAGTTGCCCGCGAAGACATCCACGCGCAGGCGATGGCCCGGCTGCAGGATCGCCTCGGTGGCGGGCAGGGTGATATCGAGGGTCGTCTCCTCCCCAGGCACGGTCGGCTGACGCAGGTCCAGCGATGTATAAGGCCGCGGATCGGTGTAATCGCCACTGGCGGAACGGGTGCTGTTCGCCTCGTCGACCTGACGCAGCGACGCCATCAACTGGCCGGAGGTGAGCACGGTGGACCGGCCGTCCGGCGCGACATCGTTCACCGTGACCACCCAGTATCCGTCGGTCGCATCCTGAACGGTATCGAGGTGCGCGGCGATTCGGCCGGAGATGGTGGTCGGCTCGGCGACCGGGTCGCTGGTGAAGGTCAGCCCGTTCAGCTCGGCGATGCGGGAGTCCTTGGCGCAACCATCGATGATCGAAAGGAAACCCGCACTACCCTGCGCTGCGTCGTTGGAGCACAGGGTAGTCAGGCCTGGCGCGACGGTGAGCCGCGCCGAGTCCGGGCTCGCGGTGGCGAGCAACGATCCGTCGTTCAGGCTGTTCGCGGTGCCACTTCGGTTGGCGGACAGGTACATCCGGCGATATTCGGCATCCTGGGAGCCGGTCCGTGGATCGGCGAACGAGTCGGTGGTGATCCAGCCGCCGCCCTGCTGCCGCAGGGTGATCGGGCCGTACTCATCGATGCCGTTGTCGATTCCCTTGAGCCACTTGTCGAACCACGCGCGCTGCAGCACATCCAGGCGCGGCGGCAGGCCGGGCTTGCCGTATTCATTGCCCGAGCTGATGTGGTACGTATTGCCCATCAGCAGCTGTTTCTGGCCCGCGGGCAGCGGAATCTCGTTGTAGATCTTGGATTCCGAGTAGGTGAACAGATCGTGCCAGCCACCGGTGACGAAGGTGGGCACCTGGATCTGGCTCGGATCGCTGAGCCAGGCCGCGCGCGACGCCGACGAACCGGTCAGCAGTTCCTCGGCGCGCGGGTCCAGATCCTCGATCCGGGTGGTGCTGTAGACATTGAGCAGCACATCCATGAAGGTGAACGGATCCTTCGCGCGATCCGCGAGCCACTTCATATCGAACTGCCCGTTGAGCATCGACGCCACATCCGGAACCAGCTCGAGGCCGTTGATGGCGGACAGCCACAGCGGAATGAAGTTGAAGCCGAAGCCGCCGCCGGGCGCGAGCACATCGTTGACCAGGTCACTGCCGGGCACCACCGGGAAGATCGCCTTCAGCGCGGGCGGATGCATCGCGGCCACCTGGATCTGGTTGATGCCCGAATAGGACAGGCCGTTCATGCCGATGCGGCCGTCGGACCACGGCTGACGCGCGGTCCAGTCGATCACCTCGTAGGTGTCCTGCTGTTCGCGCTGGCGCAGCATGTCCCAGGTGCCCTGGGAGAAGCCGGTGCCGCGCACGTCGACCACGACCTGGGTGTAGCCGCTTTCGATGAGCTGACGGTCGACGGCGAAGTTGCATAGTTCGCCGCCGCCGAAGGATTTGGTCAGATCGGTGACGCCGGAGAGCGGGGTCCCGCTGAGGTCGATCCGGCGGAACAGTTCGATCAGCGCATCGGACAGACCCGGAATGGACATGGCGCTGTCGGCGATGTTCGAGACCAGTTTGGTGTACGGCGTCAGATTCACCACTGTGGGCGTCGGGGTGGCGATCGGGCGACCCGCGGCATCCGCCGGACGGTACACATTGCCCTTCAGGACGGTGCCGTCGCTCATGGTGATCGGCACATCCCACTGGATATTCACATTCGGGTACTGCTGGGGTCCGTCCTCGGTCGCGGCCCAGACGGCACCAGCCGCGCCACCGTCGGGACCGGACGGCGCCGACGCGGCGATCGCGCTCTGGGTGACGAATGGAATGAGCACCGCCGCGGCGACTGCCGCCACGGTGGCACGCAACATTGTCTGCATCAGGGGTGATCCGCCTCTCGGACTGGTCGAACGACCAGAGCTTACATACCGACGAGTAGGTTCGAACTCGAGGCTACTTAGATCGCGTGGCGAATATCGGTTCACATATAGCAATTAGACTCGCATAATGCCTGCACAAGACTGGAATAAACCACGCCGACCTGCAGAATTAACACTAACCCAGATGGTCACAGCTAACTGATCGCGACCCGCGCACCAGCCCATTTCCGATCGAGGCGAACGCCGTACCGCCGTCGCGACGTCGTAAGCGGATCAGCTGTGTCCTGCCGAGAAACGACAACGCGCCGCGACCGAGGCCGGTCGCGGCGCGTTTGTATCGAGGTAGGTGCTTATTTGCCGCCCTGGCTGGCGACGGCCGCGGCACCCGCGGCGGCTGCCTCGGGGTCCAGGTATTCGCGCGGACGAACCGGGCGCAAGTTCTCGTCCAGCTCGTAGCGCAGCGGTATACCGGTGGGGATGTTCAGCCCGGCGATATCGTCATCGGAGATCCGGTCCAGGTGCTTGACCAGCGCGCGCAGCGAATTGCCGTGTGCCGCAACGAGAACGGTCTTGCCCGAGAGCAGGTCCTTGGAGATGGTCGACTCCCAGTACGGGACCATCCGGTTCACCACATCGAGCAGGCATTCGGTCTTGGGGACGTCGATGCCGTCGTAGCGCGGATCGCTCTCCTGGCTGTACTCGTTCGACGGGTCGATCGGCGGCGGCGGAGTGTCGTAGCTGCGCCGCCACAGCATGAACTGGTCGTCGCCGTACTGGTCGCGGACCTGCGCCTTGTTCTTGCCCTGCAGATCGCCGTAGTGGCGCTCGTTGAGGCGCCAGTCGCGCACGACCGGGATCCAGTGCCGGTCGGCGGCGTCCAGCGCGATATTCGCGGTGCTGATCGCGCGCCGCAGCACGGAGGTGTAGACGATATCGGGCAGAATGCCGTGTTCGGCCAGCAGTTCCCCGGCGCGCTTGCCCTCGGCGATGCCCTTGTCGGTCAGGTGCACATCCACCCAGCCGGTGAAAAGGTTCATGGCATTCCATTCGCTCTCGCCGTGGCGCAGCAACACGAGGGTGTACGTCATGCAGGCCATTCTGGCATGTACGCGAACCGGGCTCGCATCCGTTCCCACTGCTCAGGAGATGGCATCGGCCGTATCGTGGCCCGCGGCGAGCACACCCGCGCCAACCAGGGTGGCGCCATTGGTGATTCGCGACGGCACCACCTGCAGCTCGCGCAGGAAGTCCAAACCCGCGTGCCGGGTCAGTGCCGCGCGCAGCGGTTCCCACAGCGGTTCACCCGATTGCGCGAAGCCGCCGCCGATCACCACCCGATCGATATCGAGCGTCGAGGCCGCGGAGGCGATGGCCGTGCCGAGGGCGGTTCCGGCCCGATGCAGCGCGGCGAGTGCGATCTCGTCGCCGGTGTGCGCGGCCTTCGCCAGCCCGGCACCCGTCTCACCGCGCCAACCCTGTTCGCGCGCCCAGCGCACCGATGACATACCGCTGGCAATCGCCTCGACGCAGCCGACGCCGCCGCATTCACAAGGCACATCCCAACCTGGCACCACGATATGACCGACGTGTCCGGCATTTCCGGTGCGCCCCAGCACCACCCGGCCGTCGGCGATGATGCCGCCGCCGATGCCCGAGGAGACCGTCATGGCCAGGCCGTTCGGAATGCCGCGCAGCGCGCCGACGTGATGTTCGGCCAGCGCAAGGCAGGCGCCGTCGATGGCGAATCGCACTGCGGCGGAAGGGAACAGCCGCTGCACCTCGGCCACGATCGGGAAGCCCGGCTTCCATTCCGGAATGTTCAGCGGGCCGGTGACGCCGGTACGCACATCGACCGGTCCGGCCGAACCGATCCCGATCGCCGAGACCGTCGCGTCACCGGCCACCTCCAGCAGCAGGTCGCGGCACGCCGACCACACCGACTCCCGAGGCACATCGACCCGCCGTACATCGCGTACTTTCCGGCCCCCGTAGACGACCCCGGCGGCGAATTTCGTCGCACCGATATCCAGAGCAAGAACCATCATCGCCGGGCTGCCTTCCTGTACCTCGCGGCCCATTCCCACAGCGCGATTGTCGCCTACTCCGGGCGCGGATACTCCAGCCTTCGTCTCTACACCCCTTGTCGCAGGCTCATACCCGCGATAGGAGATGTGCCGGTTCAGGGCTGGTCTGCGGCCTCGACCAGATGCTCGAAGGCGCGCAGGTTCTGCAAGGATTCGCCGCGCGATACGCGCCACTTCCATTCCCGGCGAATGGATTCGGCGAAGCCTAGTTCCAGCAGGACATTGAAGTCGGCGTCGACGGCCTCGAGGATCTGGCCGAAGATCCGGTCCAGTTCGTCCGGGGTGACGGCGTGGGTGGCCATGCGGCCGACCAGATAGATATCGCCGACGCGGTCCAGGGTGTAGGCCACACCGTAGAGGCGGCGGTTGCGACGCAGCAGGAATTTGTAGACGCCCTCGAAGTTCTCGTCGGGCTTGCGGCAGACGAACGATTCGATCCGCAGTCCGTGCTTGCCGACGGTGAGCATCACGGTGGTCGCGAGTTTGCGCTCACCGGGCAGGATGACGACGAAAGTCTCCTGGCTGGGATGGGTGTACTCGATTTCGCGCTCGCGCAGCGTTTCATCGATCAGCTGTGCGGTCGCGGCTGCCGTGCTCATCGGTGCGCTCCCGTCCGGCGCCGCCACAGCGCCCGCGATCTGGCCTGACTGGTCTCGCCGAGGAGAACAGCACTGCGTTCACCCGTGAGGCTAGTGCGTTCCTCCGCCAGCTCGGCCCGCGCGGCCTCGAAGACCTTGTGCCGGCCCGCGCCGAGACCGGCGCGTACCGCACGGAAATCGGCCAGCGCCGCCGAATAACTGGCGAGCAGTCCGTCCGCGGTGTGCTCCCAGGAGAAATGCCCGGCGTGCTCGACCGCGCGCACACCCATCCGACGTAGTCGCTCACCGTCGTCGAGTAGGTGGCCGAGGGCGTCGGCCCAGTCCGGCGTCCGGTGTCCGGGGACGAGCAGGCCGGTCTCACCGTGACGCACGGCGGTGCCGAGCCCGCCCACATCCGCCGCGAGTACCGGGGTGCCACTGGCCTGCGCCTCGATGGCGACCAGACCGAAGGATTCGTTGTAGCTGGGCACCGCGACCAGGTCGGCGGCGCGATACACCTGGACCAGGCGATCCGGCGGCTGCGGCGGCAGGAAGGTGACGTGCTCGGCGATGCCGAGCGCGGCCGCGAGTTCGATCAGTGAATCGGGGCGCTCCAGTCCGGTGCCGGACGGTCCGCCGACGATGAGCACCCGCAGCTTGCGCGCCGGGTCGCGGTACAGCAGCTCGGCCGCCGCGCGGACCAGCACATCCGGGGCCTTGAGCGGCTGGATGCGGCCGATGAACGCGACGATCCGCTCGTCGGTGGCCAGACCCAATTCGGCTCGGGCCGCGGCCTTTTCGCCGGGACAGTAGCGAGTCAGATCCGCGCCGGGCGGCACCACATCGATGCGCTCGGGATCGGCGCCGTACAGCTCGACGAGCTGGCGCGCCTCCTCCGCGGTATTGGCGACCATGCGATCGGCCTCGGCGATCACCTGCTTCTCGCCGATCTCGCGGGTCGCGGGCTCGGGGCAGTCGCCCTCGGCCAGCGCCGCGTTCTTCACCGCCGCCAAGGTGTGCGCGGTATGCACCAGCGGCACCCGCCAGCGGTCGCGCGCCAGCCAGCCGACCTGACCGGACAGCCAGTAGTGCGAATGGACCAGGTCATAGTGTCCGGGCTGGTGTCTGGCCTCTTGGCGCAGCACCTCCGCCGTGAACGGGCACAGCTGGGTCGGCAGGTCGTGCTTGTCCAGCCCCTCGAACGGGCCCGCCACCACATTGCGCACCAGAACGCCCGGTGCCGCCTCCTGCACGGGCGGGACGTTCGAGGAGGTGGCCCGGGTGAAGATCTCGACCTCGGTGCCGCGTCGGGCCAGCTGAATGGCGGTTTGCAGGACATAGACGTTCATGCCGCCTGCATCGCCGGTACCCGGTTGAGCAAGTGGTGAGGTGTGCACCGATAACACGGCGATCCGATTCGGCCGTAGGTCCGGGCGTTGACTCACACCATCCATAGTGCACGTTGAATTGCCCAACCCAGACGCCGTAACCGGGCCGAGTGACAGTCGTCACAGCAGTTTCGTGAGGGTTCTCACGCGCGGTGCAAATATCTGCCCGGCGCTGATCTCTGCACCGGGACACGACAAGTCTGCTCGAGCCCAGCGTGCGGCGCCAGCGAATTTCGGACGGCTAATTCAGACCGTCGATGAACGCGCTCACCTCGGTGACGAAGCGGGCGCGATCCTCGATGAACAGCCCGTGCTGCGCGTCCTCCCAGAACGAGCCGCGGCCGTCGGGCACGGCATCGAGGATGTAGCGCCCGTTCTCGATCGGCACGACCGGATCCTTGGTTCCGTGCAGGACCAGCACCGGAATGTCCAGGGCGCGTAGCGTTTCGGTGTTGTCGACGGTCCGGTAGAACAGCGCCTTGCGCACCCGGGGTGGCGTGCCGAGGCTCGCACCGAAGATGCGCTGCGCATCGACGCCTTTGTCCGGACCGGGTCCGGTATTCGCATTGCCGAAGGCGCCGAACGCGCGCAACGCCCTGCCCGCACTCTCCTCGAACACACCGGGAATGGCCTCCTGCATGGCCGAACCGGTCTCCGCACCGGGTGCGCGACCGATATTGGCCATCGAGCCCGAGTAGATGACGCCCGCGACCGCACCGGTGCCGTAGGCGGTCAGGTAGTCGCTGATCACGATGCCGCCGTAGGACCAGCCGAGCAGGACCGCATCGGATCGGATGCCTTCGGCGGCGAGCACGGCGGCGATATCGGCGGCCCAGTTCTTCGGATCGTCGTAGCCGGTTTCCGGGGCCCCCGAGTAGCCGTGGCCGCGCAGATCGACGGCGAGCACCCGGAAGCGCTCGGCCAGCTCGTCCGCGGCCGCGCCCCAGCACTGCAGATTGGCCGACCAACCGTGTACCAGCACCAGCGGCCTGCCCTCGGCCGGTCCGCCGACCCGATAGACGATGCTCGTTCCGTCCGCACTGACCGCTTCCCGAATAGCCATGCCACCGAGGCTAACGGCGGCTGGTCCGGTGCGGTGATCCGGGCAACAGCCGGGCTCGTCGGCAAACGACCTGCACTTAGGATCGGGAGCATGAGCATTCGCACTGCCGTCGTCACCGGGGCCAGCTCGGGAATCGGGGAAGCCACCGCCCGGGAACTCGCCAAACAGGGCTATCACGTGGTCGTCGGTGCGCGCAGGCTCGATCGGCTGCGGCGTCTCGCCGACGAAATCGGCGGCACCGCACTCGAACTCGATGTGACCTCGGACAATTCCGTCCGCGCGTTCACCGATGCGATCGAGAACGTCGATGTGCTCGTCAACAACGCGGGCGGCGCGAAGGGTCTGGCACCGGTGGCCGAGGCGGATCTGGACGACTGGCGCTGGATGTGGGAAACCAATGTGCTCGGCACGCTACGGGTGACCAAGGCGTTGCTGCCGAAACTGATCGCCTCGGGCGACGGGCTCGTCGTCACCATCACCTCGGTCGCCGCCTTCGAGGCCTACGACAACGGCTCCGGCTACACCTCGGCCAAGCACGCACAGGCCGTACTGCACCGCACACTGCGCGGCGAACTGCTCGGTCAGCCGGTGCGGCTCACCGAAATCGCGCCCGGCGCAGTGGAAACCGAGTTCTCGCTGGTGCGCTTCGCCGGAGACGAGGAGCGGGCGGCCAAGGTGTACGAGGGCATTGATCCGCTGTTCGCGCAGGACATCGCGGAGATCATCGGGTTCGTGGCGTCGCGACCGTCACATGTGAATCTGGACCAGATCATCGTCAAGCCCCGTGACCAGGCCGGACCGGGACGCTTCGCTCGCCGCGGCTGACGGAATCGGCGATACTCCATCTGATTCGACCGTTTCTCGATTGCTGTGAATTCGCTCCGGTGGTGACGCGGACATTAGCATCGGGTGTTCGGCACGCAGATAGACCAGATTGGAGTAGCTCGGCTCATGCTCAAGGGTTTCAAAGATTTCCTGATGCGCGGGAATGTCATCGACCTCGCCGTCGCGGTGGTCATGGGTACCGCGTTCACCTCGGTGGTGACGGCGGTGACAAAGGGAATCATCAATCCGCTGCTCGCGGTATTGGGTAAGACCAATGAGCTGGGACTCGGCGTTCAGCTGGTCTCGGGTAAGCCTGCCACCTTCATCGCGATCGGGCCGATCATCACCGCGCTCATCGACTTCGTGCTGGTCGCCGCGGTGCTGTACTTCGTGCTGATGGTGCCGATGAAGACGCTGAAGAACCGCTTCGGCACCGCCAAGGTGGCCGAACCATCCGAGATCGAATTGCTCATCGAGATTCGCGATCTGCTCGCCGAGCGGCAGAAGGATTCGGTCGTCGACACCGAATCGTTCGGCAAGGACGGTTCGCTCGTCAAGGAGAACGCGCGGTAATTGCCACGCGCCGAATATGTTTCGCCCCCGCACGGTTCTGCCGAGCGGGGGCGATTTTCATTCAGGCGCCGACGTATGCCGCCAGGTGTTCGCCGGTGAGGGTGGCGCGCTCGGCGACCAGGTCGGCGGGCGTGCCCTCGAAGACGATCTTGCCGCCGTCGTGGCCCGCACCGGGACCGAGGTCGATGATCCAGTCGGCATGGGCCATTACTGCCTGGTGGTGCTCGATGACAATGACCGACTTACCCGAGTCGACCAGCCGGTCGAGCAGGCCGAGCAGCTGTTCGACATCGGCGAGATGCAGGCCCGTCGTCGGCTCGTCGAGGACGTAGACGCCGCCCTTGTCCGCCATGTGGGTGGCCAGCTTGAGCCGCTGCCGCTCGCCGCCGGACAGCGTGGTGAGCGGCTGGCCGAGGGTGAGGTAGCCGAGCCCGACATCGGCGAGCCGGTCCAGGATCTTCTCCGCGGCCGGTGTGCGCGCCGCGCCGTCGCTGAAGAACTCCTGCGCCTCGGTCACCGACATCGCGAGCACCTCGCTGATATCGCGACCGCCGAGGTGGTACTCGAGCACTGCGGCTTGGAATCGCTTGCCCTCGCATTCCTCACAGGTGGTGGCGACACCGGCCATGACCGCGAGGTCGGTGTAAATGACGCCCGCGCCGTTGCAATTGGGGCAGGCGCCCTCGGAGTTTGCGCTGAAAAGCGCTGGCTTGACGCCGTTTTCCTTCGCGAATGCCTTGCGGATCGGGTCGAGCAGACCGGTATAGGTCGCCGGGTTGCTTCGGCGGGAGCCACGGATCGCACCCTGATCGACCGACACCACGTCCGCGGAGCTTGCGGAGCGGCCGTCGAGCTGAGCTGCGCCTGCGGGGATCGAGCCGTGTACGAGCGAGCTCTTACCCGAGCCCGCGACGCCGGTGATGACGGCGAGCACGCCGAGCGGAATGTCGACATCGACATCCCGCAGGTTATTGGTCGACGCACCGCGAATCTCCAACGCGCCGTTGAACTTTCGGACCGTCTCCTTCAGCGCGGCGCGGTCGTCGAAGTGACGGCCGGTAATGGTGCCACTGCCGCGCAGCCCATCCACGCTGCCCTCGAAGCAGACGGTGCCGCCGCCCGTACCCGCGCCAGGACCCAGGTCGACGATGTGGTCGGCGATGACGATCGTCTCCGGCTTGTGCTCGACGACGAGCACCGTATTGCCCTTGTCCCGCAGCCGCAGCAGCAGCTCGTTCATCCGCTGGATGTCATGCGGATGCAGGCCCGCGGTGGGCTCGTCGAATACGTAGGTGACGTCGGTGAGCGAGGAGCCGAGGTGGCGGATCATCTTGACGCGCTGCGCCTCACCACCGGACAGCGTGCCCGCGGGCCGTTCCAGCGACAGGTAGCCGAGGCCGATTTCCACGAACGAGTCGAGGGTGTGCCGCAGCGAGGTCAGCAGCGGCGCCACCGACGGCTCCTTCAGCCCGCTGACCCATTCGGCCAGATCGCTGATCTGCATGGCGCAGGCGTCGGCGATGCTGATGCCCTTGATCTTCGACGAGCGCGCCAGTTCGCTGAGCCGGGTCCCGTCGCATTCGGGGCAGATCTGGAAGGTGACCGCCCGCTCCACGAAGGCGCGGATATGCGGCTGCAGCGCGTCGACGTCCTTGGACAGCATCGACTTGCGGATCCTCGGGATCAAACCCTCGTAGGTCAGATTGATGCCGTCGACCTTGATCTTGGTCGGCTCCTTGTAGAGCAGATCGTTGAGCTCGCGCTTGTTGTACTTCTTAATCGGCTTGTCCGGATCGAAGAACCCGCAGCCGGTGAAGATGCGCCCGAACCAGCCATCCATGCTGTAGCCGGGGATAGTGAGCGCGCCCTCGTTCAGCGATTTCGTGTCGTCGTACAGCTGGGTCAGATCGATGTCGTTGACCGAACCCCGGCCCTCACAGCGCGGACACATGCCGCCGGTAATGCTGAAGCTCCGACGCTCCTTGACCGTCTTCCCGGCGCGCTCTACCGCGACCGCACCCGCGCCGCTGATCGAGGCGACATTGAAGGAGAACGCCTGCGGCGAGCCGATATGCGGCTTGCCGAGTCGGCTGAACAGGATGCGCAACATGGCACTGGCGTCGGTGGCGGTGCCGACCGTGGAGCGCGGGTCGGCGCCCATGCGCTGCTGGTCGACGATGATCGCGGTGGTCAGCCCGTCGAGCACATCGACATCGGGCCGAGCCAGCGTAGGCATGAAGCCCTGCACGAAGGTGCTGTAGGTCTCGTTGATCAGCCGCTGCGACTCCGCGGCGATGGTGTCGAATACCAGCGAACTCTTGCCCGAGCCGGAAACACCGGTGAACACGGTCAATCGGCGCTTCGGGATTTCGATGCTGATGTCTTTGAGGTTGTTCACGCGCGCGCCGAGCACGCGGATCAGATCGTGGCTGTCGGCAGCGTGCATGTGCGTTTCCGTCTTTTTGGCCATGCTGATCGGTTCTCCATCTAGGTGCGCGGGCCGCCTGCGCGGTCTCCGTCGGAGTCGACTGCCTCGATCTAATCAGCTTCGAGCAGTGTGTTTCGGTACTTGTACGGCGGTGTTCGTGGCGATTGCTCGCCTCGGCTCGACACCGGTGACCTGCGGTCGCCACTGGTGTCGAGCGCTGCGATTGCCCGAGGCTCAGCTCACCTGCTGGATACGGACCATATTTCCGGCGGGATCGCGGAAGGCGCAGTCGCGAACCCCGTATGGCTGATCGGTCGGCTCCTGGACGACCTCGGCATTGGTGGCCTGCACCTTCTCGAAGGTGGCGTCGACATCCTTGGTAGCCAGCAGGATGCTGGCGTACGTACCCTTGGCCATCATCTCGGCGATGGTGCGCCGCTCGTCATCGGTGATACCTGGATCGGCGGCTGGCGGGTGCAGGACGATGGAGGTGCCGGGCTGGTCGACCGGGCCTACGGTGAGCCAGCGCATTCCGTTGAATCCGACGTCTTTGCGCAGCTCGAAGCCGAGGGCGTCACGGTAGAAGGCCAGGGCGGCCTCCGGATCGTCCTGTGGGAGAAAGCTCGATTGAATGGTGATGTCCATGGCTCTCACGCTAGTTGCTGCTAGATGACCCGCGCTTCTCGATTCCTGATCGGTCTGGTCACCCGTTTCACGACGAGCGTCGGCAGATCCACCGTGGCGTGCTCGGCCTGCTCCCGGTAGGCGCTCGGCGGTATTCCGACCAGCTCGGTGAACCGAGTACTGAAGGTGCCCAGTGACTGGCAGCCGACCGCGAAACAGACCTCGGTCACGCTGAGATCGCCACGTCGCAACAGCGACATCGCGCGCTCGATGCGCCGCGTCATCAGGTAGGAGTACGGCGACTCGCCGTAGGCGAGCTTGAACTGGCGGCTCAGGTGACCAGCCGATATGTGCTCGTCGCGGGCGAGCCGCTCGACGTCGAGCGGCTGCGCGTACTCCCGGTCGATCCGGTCGCGGACACGACGCAGACGCGCGAGCTCGCGCAGGTTGTCCTCGGTGGCTGGTCTGCTGGTCACCTGACCGATCGTCGCATGTCGCGCCGGGTTTGCCTAGCTCAGCGACCGCCAGCGGGCAGCGGCGGCACCGGTGTCGCGGACACCGGATTCTTGGGTTCACCCTGCAATGCCGACAGCCCGGTCCAGGTGTTCCAGTCGATGGTCCAATCGTAGAGATCGCCATCGGCGGCCGACAGCGCGATCGACGTGCCGGTCACCTCGACCGGATCGCCGTAGAGCGCGGTCGGGAAGTAGGCCTGCGCGTCACTCGGCGACAGGTTGATGCAGCCGTTGGTGACATTCGAAGAGCCCTGTGCCGAAAGGGATTCCGGATTGGCGTGAATGAATTCGCCGTTGTTCGAGATGCGTACGGCCCAGCGTTCGCGAACATTGGTGTAGAACGGCGGATTCGACATCATGAAGTCTTCGTACTTCTCGGTGACGACGTGCACACCGGAGCGGGTGACATTGCGCGCCTCATTGCCCTCGCCGTAGCTGACCGGGATATCGACGACGACCTGTCCGTCGCGCACGACCTGCATGCGATGGCTCGGCGCGCTGGCCTTGACGATCTGGCTGCGGCCGATGCGGAAATCCGAAGTGAGATCGGAGTATCCGTAGTTTCCGCCGCCGAGATCCAGGCCGTAGAGCTTGGCCGCGACGTGCACGGTGGTGCCGGGCGTCCAGTAATCCTTCGGCCGCCAGTGCACGCGCGAGCCGCCGTTGTCGTCCGGGAACCAGGCCCACGCGCCCTCGGTCGGCGGATTGGTGGTGATGGTGAGCGCCTTCTCCACCGCGGCCTTGTTCTGCACAGATCCCTTGAACTGCAAGATGATCGGGGCGGCGATGCCGACTTCCTGGTTATCGGCGATATTGAGCGTCGCGGGGAAGGTGTTCTTCGGTGCCAGCGTGGTGAAGGCGCCGTCGATCGGGACCGGCTTGTGGTCGATACCGACCACGGTGCCGGACCAGGTGTATTTGGCGTCGTAGCCGAGCGGTTCGGTGGTCTGGTAGCTGTGCTTGTCCGCGGCGAGTTCACCGGCGACCTGCTTGCCGTTGGCGTTGGTCAGCGCGATCTGATCGATGGTGCCGTCGGTGACGGTGACCGAGATCGGTGCGGTCGGATTGACGTTCTTGGCGTCGGCACCGGGTGTCAGCGTGACCTTCGCGACGGGGGTGTTGTCTTTGGCGGAGTTGCTGTTTCCGCCTTTGTCGGACGTGCATCCGGCCACCAGCGCGACTACCACGAGCAGCACGGCGGAGACGGCGGCGGCCGGTCTGTGGATGACTGGACGATGGCTCACTTCATCGAATTTACGCGGCGAAAACCATCCGACCGGCCTGCGAAGAGTGTGGTGTCCGTTTCACCGTTTACAGAGCGACTCCGATGGGTACCGGCTCCGGCTCCAGCCGGATACCGAATCGCTCGGCGACACCGTCGCGGACGGTACGGGCCAGTGCGACCAGATCGGCGGCGCTCGCGCTGCCGCGGTTGGTCAAGGCCAGCGTATGTTTCGTGGACAGCCGGGCCGGGGCGTCGGGACCCGGAAAACCCTTGGCGAAGCCCGCCCGCTCGATGAGCCAGCCCGCGGAGAATTTGACGCCGTCGGGAGCCGGATAAGTCGGGATCGTGACGTCGCCCACATGGGCGATGATCGCAGCCTTCACTGCCTCGACGCGGTGCACCGGAACGACCGGATTGGTGAAAAACGAGCCCGCACTCCAGGTGTCGTTATCGGCGGGGTCGAGCACCATCCCCTTGCCCGCGCGCAACTTCAGCACCGCCGCCCGGACCTGATCGGCGGGCCGGGAGTCGCCGTTGCCCGCACCGAGTGCGTTCGCGAGTTCGCCGTAGCGCAGCGGTGCGCTCGCTCCATCGGCATTGAGTGCGAAGTCCACCGCGAGCACCACGGCGGTATCGCGATGTTTGAGTGCGCTGGTGCGGTAGCCGAAGCCGAGTTCGGCCGGTTCGACCCAGCGGATCTCGCCGCTCGCCCGATCCAGCAAGCGCACGCGGCGCAGCAGGCTCTCGACCTCCACGCCGTACGCGCCGACGTTCTGTACCGGCGTCGCACCGGCCGATCCGGGAATGCCCGACAGGCATTCCAGCCCGCCGAGACCGGCCTCGATCGTGGCCGCGACCACCGCGTCCCAGTTCGCGCCCGCCTCGGCGACCACACCGTGCGCGCCGATCTCGACCGTCTCGTTGCGCACCAGGACCACGACACCGTCGAAGCCGTCGTCGCCGATGAGCAGGTTGGATCCACCCGCGAGCAGTAGTAGTGGAATGCCCGCGGTGTCCAGCGTCCGGACCGTCGCGACCAGCGCTTCGGTCGTCGCGCATTCC
>NZ_BDBY01000297.1 GCF_001613225.1 Nocardia pseudovaccinii NBRC 100343 | reverse complement strand
ATCGCCGAGGTGGGTGGCGATAATGCCCGGCTGGATTCGGTCACCGTCGACGGCGACCAGGTCAAGGTCGAGATGGTGCAGGTCATCGCCGCCGAGCTGCTGCCTGCCGCGATCACCGCGGTGCGGCCCGGCGACCTGATCATCCCGCGCACCGAGAGCTGGACCGGCGATTCGGCAACCTTCACCGCGCGCGTGGAGGGTGCGCCCGCCGAGGTGCACGGGACCATCGAGCTCACGGCCGACGGCTCCGGTTCGGTGGCCGAGACCAAGGGCACCATCGAGGTGAAGATTCCGCTGTTCGGCGGGAAGATCGAGGCCGCGATCGCGGAGCGGTTGACCGAACTGCTGGCGAACGAGGAAGAGTTCACGAACAACTGGCTCGCCGAGCACTGAGCTTCCTCGGCAGGGCCTCTGGTGCGCCCGGCAGCCACCAGCGATTCGATGCGAGTCCGGCGAGCAAGGCTCCGGTCGCGTTGACGAAGACATCGTCGACAGACGAGTGTCGGCCGATGCCAAGTGCGAACTGCGATACTTCCACGACGCTGGATAGCACAGCGCCGACCAGCAGCAACCGCCATGGGTTGGCGAACCACGCCCAACGCATCGGCAGCAGAAAGCCGAGCGCGGCGAATACCAGCAGATTTCCGCCGAGCTGCTCGACGACTCGATCGTCGCGCAGCTGATCGATCAGATCGCGCAGCGGCACCGCATTCACCGAACGGCCGGCGCCCGCCGGGGTGAGGACCATCCACAACCACGGCGCGGTGCCGGCCACAATGCCGACCTCGCACAGGGCATTGCGCCACGAACCCCGCCGCCGCGCCAGCCACCACGCGACCACAACGGCGAGCGGAAGTGCCGCGATCGTCGCCGCGATCACCCCGCCCCACGCCTCCCACGTCCTGTTCATACTGCGATTCTGTCCGGACGATGTGCGGATTCCGCATGGCGTGGGTGTGGCGATTGTGTGAATCCCCAGACCTACCGCCGAGCGATGCGGCGGCAGCCGGTCCCGGTAACGTAACCCCTCATGGCCCGCCGACTGGACTATTCAGCCCGCTTCCCGCTGCACACCACCAAGGAGCTGTACGCGGCGCTGTCGACCCGGGAGTACTGGGACGACCGGTGCGCGGAGATGTCGAAATTAGCGCCGGGCAGCGAGGTCGTCAGCCTCGATGTCAGCGATTCCGGTATCAGTGTCGTGCTCAACCACATCCTGCCGCGCGACATGCTGCCGGAGATCGCGCAGGCGGTCATGCGCAAGGACATGGTCATCACCCGCAAGGAGAGCTGGGGACCGTTCGACGAGAACGAGTCCGTCGGCAAGTTCTCGGCCTCGATTCCGGCCGGGCCGGGCAGCCTCGGCGGCACCATTCGCCTGTTCCCCACCGATACCGGCTGCACCATGCGGTTTTCCTCCGAGGCCAAGGTGTTCATCCCGATGGTCGGCCCGCGACTCGAACAGCTGATGCTGGTCAACCTGGTCGACCTGTTCCGCGGCGAGGCCGAGCAGACCGTGAAGTGGCTGGAAGAGCAAAACCCGACCCGCTGAGACCGGTCGGCACCATCACCAGGGGCACCACCGGTGTCAACCGATTACGACGCAGCGACCGCTGGCTGATCCACGACGAACTGGTCACCGGTCGACTGCGCAGTGCGGCCGATCCGCTGGTCGTCGATCTCGGCTACGGGGCGAGTCCGTGGACCACGCTGGAGTTGGCGGTCCGGCTGCGCACGGTCCGCGCGGATGCGCGGGTGGTCGGGCTGGAGATCGATCCGGAACGCGTGGTGCCCGGCCGCGACGGCGTGACCTTCGCGCGCGGCGGATTCGAATTGGCCGGGATGCGACCGGTGCTGGTGCGCGCGTTCAATGTGCTGCGGCAGTATCCGGAAACCGCCGTTCCGGATGCGTGGGCCACCATCCTGTCCGGGATGGATCCGGACGGATTACTCGTCGACGGCACCTGCGATGAGCTGGGCAGACGCTGCGCCTGGGTGCTGCTGGATCGATCCGGACCGCGCTCACTCACCCTGGCCTGGGATCCGTTCACGGTCGAGCGTCCATCCGATATCGCCGAGCGCCTGCCGAAGGTGTTGATCCACCGCAACATTCCCGGCGAGCCGATCCACGCGCTTTTGGCGGCCGCTGATCGCGCATGGGCCCGTGCCGCCCCGCTCGCCCCCTTCGGCCCCCGAGTGCGCTGGCGCGCGGCGGCGGAGTACTTGCGCCAGGAGGGTTTCCCGGTGCGCACCTATCGCCGCCGCATGCGCGACTGCGTGCTTTCGGTGCCGTGGTCCACCGTTGCACCCAACCGAACCTGAGTCGCACCGGGTCGATCAGATGGTACTGAGGGCCGAGCTTCTCGGGCTATGCCGCCGTGGCTGCCACCTGATCCTGATCGTGGCGCTCGCCGGACCGTCTGTCCGCGCGAAACGTGCACCCGGAGGGCCTTTCGGCTGTTTCGCGCCGGACGGGCAGCTGCGGCGTGCTGGCGCTGGCGCACTGATCCCGATCCGCTGATCGGCCCAGCTTTCGCGCGCTGCGGGTCCCTGTGCGGGGGGCTGGTATTCCGGCGATCCGTCGTGGGCTTCAGGGGCGGCCGAAAAACGCACGGAAGTGGCCGATGAGGGCGGCGATCGGAAGGATCGAGGTCGGCTCGTAGGGCTGGCGCCAGAGACCGCCGTGGGCCGCGCCTGCCACGAATATGCCCTCGGGGTTGGTTTCGGCCGGTGTTTCGGGTGGGGCGAAGAGGTCGGCGACGAGCTTGGCTGCCAGCAGGGTTCGGGCGGTGTCGGGGTCGAAGACCTCGATGCCGAAGTGGCGGGCGCCGCGGTAGGTGGCGGCGAGGGAGCGCTGGGTGCGGAGGGATTTCGTCCTGGCGGGTGGTGCGACGGCGGATGAGACCGTGCGGCCCGCGGTGTGCGCGAGGACGGTGCGCCAGCGCAGGAGGCGTTGGGCCAGTGCGTGATTCGGGCCTTGGACCGGCAGCAGTGCATCGGCGACGCTCCAGGTCGCGCCGAGGTGGTCCGGATTCGTGGTGCGGTAGTTGGGCCGGTACATGGCCGATGCGGTGAGCACGCGCAACACCCGCGGCCCGGCACCGCGCTCGCGCAGGCGGGCGTGGGCGTCGGCGATGACGTCCTCGGGCACGGCATAGCAGTCGGTCGGCGAACCGAGGTATGCGATGGCCGCGTCATCGCGGTGCTCGAGCAGATCCTCGACGAGGACATCCAGCGCAGCGGCCAGTCGAACCCCTTGCGGTCCGGGACCATTCGCATACAGGCCGAATACCGGGCGGGCGTCGTGGTCGAACTGCGCGCGAATCCAATGCACCAACGCCGGGAACTGCCTGGTTATATCCGCACCGGGTCCGACCGTGACGGGATAGCGCAGTCGTCCCGCTCCCGCCTTCGCGATATCCGAGATCTCGCGCCACCGCTCCGGCCCGGGCAGGTCTATCGCGAGAACGTCGGCACCCCATCGCAGTAGCGGCCGCAGCGGGGCGAGTTCGGCCGCCGCCCCGGTGACGATCACCCGGAAACCGGGCAGCGACAACCACTCCGGATGATCGATCACCCGCTCCACTGCCGCCGCGAACGCGGGCTCGACAATGCCGCGGCGACGCCAGTCGGTGAGCTGCTGCCACAGCGCCTCCTCGGCCAATAGCGCACCGCGGAACGGAATTTCGAGTCGGGGCGCGGGTTTCGCGGTCCCGTCGATCCGGTCGGTCCGGAGTCCGTCGGGTGTGGCTATCGCATCGACGTCGACGCTGTGCAGCGGCGCGATCGTGTGCCCGGTCACGAAACGCAGCAGCTGGCGCGCTGCCCGCAACCCGTCGGTCGCGATCCCCACCGACACCGCGGGCGAGCTCGCGGCCAGGGCGGTCAGGCCGCGGAAGACACCGCGGTAGTCGCAGTGCCAGTCCCGGCAGGTTTCGACCTGTTGTGCCAGGTCGCCGTCATATCTGCGGACCGCGTCGGCAACCACGGCGGTGGCGAACATATCGCCGATGCGCTCAGGCGCTCCGGACGGAAAGACGAGATCCCAACTGCCCTGACCTACCGTCCCCATGGTCAGTCACCCTGCCATGATTGCGCGCCGGGCAAAACCGGAGATCGAATGCATTGATAGCCGAATCGGATCATTCGCGACTTCACCGGGCCGGTCACGCGGCGGTGAGGGCCCGGTGCACGCGAGCCGCCGCACGCGGGGGAAGTCGCACACTCGCGGAACGGATTTCATCGATACCGCAACGGTGGATCGCGACCGCGTCGCCCACCACCTCATCCAATGCGGATTGCCCGATAGCCGCCTCGGCCAGATCGAGCACCGTGCGCACGGGCGTGGTCACCAGAAATCCGCCCGCGGGTTCGAGATCGGCCGGTATCAAAGGGCGGCGCAGCACCACCAGTCGCGGGGTGATCGGCGGCCGTCCCGCACCGACCGACATGTGCAGGAATCGCGGCTGTAGTCGACCGAGTCCGTGCAACTCCGCAGCACTCTGATGCGATACCGCGGCGGCCCCGTCGAACCAGGCCGCCCACATGGCGTATTCGTCGAGCGGGCCGGTGGGCCAATCGGCCAACCGCAGCAGCCCGACTCCGGCCCGCGTCACCGAGCCGTCGCCGAGACCGGCGCGAACGTGGGCCTCACATCCGGCGCGCAGCACCTGCCTGGTAGTAAAGAACCCGGCATGGCGCCCGGCCAATCGCCGCAGCACACGCCACCCGTGCTCGGCGGAATCGAGTGCGCGGCCCGCCGCATCGCCAGCCATGTCGACCAGGCTACGCTCGAACTCTGTGTCGCATGTCACAATCGAACCCCTCACAGCGCCCTCAGAGCGAGCACAGAAACGTGGGGAAGAATCGACCGCATGAGTACGAAGAGCCCATCCACCCTGAAGGTCAACCGGCGCGCCCTGGTGATCGCCCTCGTTGTGGTAGCGATTCTGCTCGCTACCGTGCTGGTCGGCGGGGAGGCATACGCGCGATACCAGGTTTCACGGTGCATCAGCACACAATTCGAGAAGGATATGGGTTCGAAGATCGATGTGAGCTTCGGAGCCAAACCCATGCTGATCACCTGGATCGACGGGAAGGTCGATCAGGTGAAGGTGGACAGCGACGATTCCAAGTTCGGTCCGGCCGTCGGCATGGTGGTGCACGCCAGGTTCAACAATGTCGAGGTCAGCAATAGCGGCAGCGGCAGCACCGTCGGCAGCTCGTCGGCCGATGTCACCTGGGGCAACGACGGCATCCGGGAAACGCTCGGCGGCCTGGTCAGCGGCGTGTCGTCCTCCGCGTCGAGCGGGATGCTGACCCTGGATGTGCTGGGCGGACTCGCGCAGTTGCAGGTGAAGCCCGAGATCAAGGACGGCACCGTGCAGGTCGAGACGAAGTCGGCGGCGCTGCTCGGGATGGGGATTCCGACCGATCTGGTGTCGGGCATCGTCGACGTGTTCACGCAGAGTCTGCAGAGCTACCCGCTGGGCCTGAAGGCCACCGAGGTCAAGGTCACCGATAACGGCGTCGCGGTGAAGCTGGCGGGTGGGCGGACCGAACTGCCCGCCGCGCAGGACAGCAGCGGCAGCGTCAGCTGCTGATCCGGCTCTCAGGTCCGCGCGCGTTGTGCCGGACCTGAGAGTTTCCGGGGCGAAATGGCTATCCAGGTAGGCATTTCCATAGCCAGGTTATCGAATCCACAGCCCTGATTGTCGGGCTCGGGATCAGGCGGGGAATCCCTCCAGCACCGCACGGGATTTCGAAAGTCCGAGACGGGTCGCGCCCGCGGCGATCAGCTCCGCGGCGGCTTCGGAGGTGCGGATACCGCCGCTGGCCTTCACACCGAGACGTCCGCCGACGGTCTCGGCCATGAGCTGGACGGCGTGCACGCTGGCACCACCGGACGGGTGAAATCCTGTGGAGGTCTTCACGAAATCGGCCCCGGCACGTTGGGCGGCGCGGCAGACCTCGACGATCGCGGCATCGGACAGCGCCGCCGATTCGATGATCACCTTGAGCACCGCGCGATCCCCCATTGCCTCGCGCACCGTCACGATGTCGGACAGCACCGCGCCGTAATCGCCTGCGCGCGCGGCTCCGACATCGATCACCATATCGACCTCGGCCGCGCCCTGTTCGACCGCGAGGCGCGCCTCGGCGCCCTTGACGAGCGAATGGTGCTTCCCGGAAGGGAATCCGGCGACCGCCGCGACCACCACGCCGGAGGCTCGAATCGGCAACATAGACGGCGACACGCAGATCGCGTACACGCCGAGTTCGCGTGCCTCCGTGACCAAAGCGTTCACCTCCGCGGCCGTCGCCTCCGGCGCCAGCAGCGTGTGATCGATCATGGCGGCCACTTCGGCCCTGGTCAGCGACGCGGAATTTGCCACAGGGTGAGAGTCTGGCATACCGGTGGCGAATTCCATTGCGCGCCTGGCGACACATCGCGCACACTCGATACTGTCGGTGGAGCTACGGACATCGCTTTGCGACTGCCCAGCCGACTGTTGCGCAGTTGCGGATGGCCCCATTCGTTCAGGAGGAGACGACACCGTGCTGATCCGTCGCGAACGCGCCGACGATGCCGCCGCGATCGCGGCCGTCCACCGCAGCGCCTTCGGACCGCAGTACGCGAATACCGATAACGACCGGGGGACGGCCGAATTCACCGACGACAGCGCGGCGGACCCACCCGAGGTCGACCTCGTCACCCGGCTGCGCAGCGATTCCGGCTGGATCCCCACCCTCTCGATGGTCGCGGTCGAATACGACACCGTCATCGGCCACGTCTGTCTCACCCGCGCGGGCGTCGGCCCGTTCCCGGTGCTCGCCCTCGGCCCGATCGGCGTCCTGGCCGAACATCAGGGCAATGGTGTCGGCGCGGCGATGATGCACGCCGTCCTCGGCGCGGCCGACGCCCTCGACGAACCCCTCGTCGGCCTAGCCGGAAGCATCGACTACTACCCCCAATTCGGCTTCACCCCCGCCGCCCGTCTCGGCATCACGCCGGATGAACCGGCCTGGGTTTCCCACTTCCAAGTGCGGGCGTTGTCGGCGTACGACTCGCAGATCACCGGCGAATTCCGTTACGCGGAGCCGTTTTACGAATCGTAGTCCGGGCTGGTCCAGGAGCCAGGAGCCTGGCGCTCCAGGAATACATTCTCGGCGGGTCAGGGGTGGTGGTGCATGTCGTAGACGTAGGAGCGTTCGTGTTTGCGGGAGACCCAGGCGCCTTCGGGTGGGAGGGGGCCTTGGCCTGGGTCGTCGAAGGGGCGGCTCAGGACTTCGCCGGAATCGGTGCAGATCGACCAGCCGAAGTCCGGGAGGCGGCGGCACCAGAGGTCATGATCGATTCGCTTGTAGGAGGGGTAGCCGTGGGCCCAGCCGTCGCGGGCGAATTCGTACGTCAGCCCATCGAGCTGTCGTACGAACTTCACCCGCGTCACTTTTCCATTGTCGGCTTTCCCGCCACCTTCGCTCAACACCTGCCCGGGGCAGGGTGCCGCAGGTGCACATTGTCGACCTGGGAGGATTAGCGCATGAGTTCCGCTCCACCTGTCCTGGACGACCGACGTTTCGTGCTCACCCTCGGGTGCCCGGACCGTCCCGGCATCATTGCCAGGATCACCTCCTTCATCGCCGAGTTCGGGGGGTCCATCGTGGAGGCGGGCTACCACTCCGACCCGGATATCGGCTGGTTCTTCACCCGTCAGGCGATCAAGGCCGCGACGGTGCCGTTCGGTATCGCGGAACTGCGCGACCGGTTCGCCGGGGTCGCGGCCGACTTCGGCACGGAGACCGAGTGGCAGCTGCTCGACTCCGGTGAGCGTCGCCGGGCCGTACTACTGGTAAGCAAGGACGGCCATTGCCTGCACGACCTGCTCGGACGCGCCGCGAGCGGTGAACTGCCCGCCACCATCGAAGCGGTGATCGGCAATCACCCGGACCTCGCCGGGATGACCGAGGCGCACGGCGTGAAGTTCCACCATGTGCCGTTCCCGAAGGATCCGGCCGAACGCGGCCCGGCCTTCGAGGAGGTGCGCGCCCTGGTCGATGCGCACGATCCGCACGCCGTCGTCCTGGCCCGCTTCATGCAGGTGCTCCCCGCCGAACTGTGCGAGCACTGGGCGGGCAAGGCGATCAATATCCACCACAGCTTCCTGCCGTCGTTCGTCGGCGCTCGGCCCTACCATCAGGCCTTCGCCCGCGGCGTCAAACTGATCGGCGCGACCTGCCACTACGTCACCGCCGAACTCGACGCGGGCCCGATCATCGAACAGGACGTCATCCGTATCGATCACGCCGACGAGGTCCGCGATATGGTCCGCCAGGGTCGCGACATCGAACGAGTGGTGCTGGCGCGGGGGCTGCGCTGGCATCTCGAGGGCCGAGTGCTGGTTCACGGCCGCCGAACCGTGGTCTTCTCCTAGGTGCCTACCCCGCTGCTTTGGCGGGCTGACGTACCGAGTCGAGGACGAACTCCAGTTCCTCGTTGAACCGCTCGTACATCTCGGTATTTCCCAGATGGCCCTGCGGGAGCACCTCGTACTTGACCAGACTGCCTGTCTCCCTGAGCATTTCGGCGATTCGCTCCGCGTGCACCGGCGGCGTCATATCGTCGAACTCGCCCGCCAGGATGGTGGTCGGTACGACGAGGTTGCGTGCCGATTCGCCGAGATCCAGTTCCGCGAGCAGGATTCCGAATTTCGCACGGACGCGGGCGGGGCAGGAGCGGACGACAGCGAGGCTGTAGTCGACCACGTCGCCGGTGGAGCGCAGGCTCATGATCTGCCGGGTGAAGGCCCACTTCACCGGGGCGAGCGGCGGGAAGACGAGCGGGGAGCCGAGGCCTAGGCGGCCTATCTTGTGCGGCAGCTGAATTCGCCGGTTGAGCAATGGGAGTGGTGCATTGAAGAACGGCAGGACAGTCGTCTCGGCGATCAGTCGACCCGGCGCCGTGTTGGTCAACAGCACCGCGCATGCCTGCTTCGCGACGCGGTCCGGATAGCGTCCGGCCCAGGCCTGCAGGGTCATGCCGCCGAGGCTGTGGCCGACCACGACCGCCCGCTCGCCCGGGCGCAGTGTGGCGTCGAGCACCGTGGCCAGATCGTCGGCGAGCAGATCGGTGGTCAGACGGCTGGAGCCGAGTTCGCTCTCGCCATGACCACGCACGTCGTAGACGACTACGCGGTACCGATCGGCGAACTCGTTGATCTGCGCATTCCAGTATTCGATGGCGCAGGTCCAGCCGTGTACCAGCACGATCGTCTGCGCATGGGCCGATCCGTAGACGTGTACACGCAAACGCGCACCATCGCGGGTGACGACCGGAACGACCTCGTGGGGCGCGGTCGGCGGATTCAGCGCCGGGGTCGCATAGGTACGCGACCGCAGATCGGCGCGGTGTGTGTGAAGCAAACCCCGGACCCGACCAGGGACGTCCACCAGTGCAGGCGGCATTGCACGCATCGGACACTCCTTTGTGTAACTCTCCGATACACTAATCGCAAACCGCCGTGCTAGCTAGAGCAAGCAGTACAAAAGTTATCCCAACTTCTCCCCATCTCCGTTTGTGAACGATCCCAAAGCAAGCTCGAACCAGCCAGTCGCCGAAAGGTCGAAACCAGCCGTCAACAGCACAGACCACCGCTGTGAACGCTGCCGAACCGCCGCCGAATCGCGCCTCCGGTCACCTATCGGATCGCACAAAGTCGACCGAAAATCCAGCAACAGGCACGCAGGCCCGTCGCGTCGATGGCGACCAGCGCACGCAGACAGCTAGCCCTCGATACCCACCACGCCATTCCCCAACCGCAGCCGAACCAGCTCAGCCACGCAGCTTGACGGGCATGGAGCGATAGGCGTGCAGATTGCGCAGGGGATGCGGGATCGGCGGACCGTCCAAGGCCAGATCCGGGTACCGCTCGAACAAGGCCCGCAGCGCGATCGAGCCCTCCAATCGAGCCAGCGTGGCGCCCAAGCAGCCGTGTACCCCGCTGCCGAACGCGAGATGATCCGCGGCGTTGGCCCTGGTCACATCGAATCGTTCGGGCTCAGGAAAGACGGCGGGGTCGTAGTTGGCGCCCGCCAGCGACAGCAGGACCAGGGAACCGGATTCGACGCGCTGATCGGCGAGGTCGACCTCGCAGTTCGTGACTCGGCCCGTCATCCGCACCGGACCGTCGTAACGCAAGACTTCCTCGACCGCACGTGGCCACAGCTCCGGCTGCGCCGCCAGCAGTTCCAGCTGGTCCGGATGGCTTGTCAGCAGGGCGATTCCGTTGCCGAGCATATTCACCGTCGTCAAGAATCCGGCGTCCAGCAGTAGCGCCGCATTGGCCATCTGCTCGCGGCGGGAGAGCTCGCCACCTTTCACCAGCATGCTGAGCACGTCGTCCGCCGGTTCGGCGGTGAGCCCGTCGAGGTGTTGATCGAAGTACCGCCGCACCTCGGCCAGGTCTTCTATGGCATGGCGGTAAGTGCTCCAGCTCAGGCCTCGTTCGAGCAGCGGCGCACCGGAATCTCCCCACTTCAGCAAGGTCGAATGCATGTGGGCGGGCAGCCCGAGAATCTCGGCGATGATCGCGACCGGCAACTGTGCGGAAAAGTCGACGATCAGATCCGGCCGCGGCTTCGATTCCAGGCGTTCGAGCAGGTCATCGGTCACTTCGACAACCCGCTCACGCAGTTTGGCGATCGCCTTCGGAGTGAATGCCTGCCCGACCAGGCGACGGTAGCGGGTGTGGTCCGGCGGATCGGTCACCAGCATCGAGGGCGGTTCCGCGAGGTTGGGCAGCCCCGGATCCGTTTTGGTCATCACCCAGCGGATCGGCTTCGGCAGGGCCGGATGGTTGGGCCTGACCACGCTGAAGCGACGGTCTCGCAGGATGAGTCGGCACAGTTCGTAATCCGCGGTCACGCGCAAACCCGAAATCCTGGGTATCCGGCCCCGCTGCCGGATCTCCTCGATGTACGGCGACGAGCCGAGCAGACGATCGGCACCGACCGCGATCTGTCCAAGGGGATCGCCCCGACGCGCCGCCCACAGCAGGTAGAACCGTGGCAGGCCATGCATCATCAGCCACCGGATCCATACGCGTATCAAGATCTCGTCACCTCCCACTCCTCCTTTCCATATGATAGATAGCCGCTATCGGCGCAGCGTCGCTATCGGCGCTGATGGAGCGACCTTCGGATCAGGTGAGAGGCACCATGGACAGGCGCTGTTTCGTCAAGGGCGCTGGCCTGGCGACGATGCTGGGTCTTGCGAGTGGAAGCACGTGTGCGGCGTGGGCCGACGATTACAGTCCGAGCCCGAAATCACCGGTGTACCGCACGCTGGTGCCGGAAATCTTCGCGCCGCTGCCGGATCCGGCGGATCACATGCCCGCCATCGTCATCGGATCAGGGTTCGGGGCGTCGATCACCGCGCTGCGTCTCGCGCAGGCCGGGACCCAGGTCGCGGTGCTCGAGCGAGGGTCGCGCTGGCCGAACGATCCGTGGCGCAATATCTTCGCCAACGACACGGTTCCGGATGGTCGCGGCTTCTGGCATCGCACGACCTTTACCGGCGCGAACAGGCTCACGGTGCAGATCGATCCGTTCGGCGGAGTTCTCGACGTTTCCAGTTACCCGGGCATGGACGTATGGCGCGGTGCGTGTGTGGGCGGTGGCTCGGTGGTGTTCACCGGGGTGATGATCGAGCCGGAACAGCGGTTCTTCGACCACGTCTTCCAGGGCGTGGTCGACTACCGCGAGATGCACGACGTCTACTACCCCAGGGTCCGAAACACGTTGCGGCTGAGCCCGATACCGAACGACATCTACGACTCTTTCGCGTTCACCCACGCACGGGGCTGGGACGAACAGTTCCGCGCGGCTGGCTATACACCGCAGCGCATCGACGGCAGCTGGAATTGGGACGTCATCCGCGACGAGCTGACCGGACGATCGACGCCGTCGGCCACGGTCGGCTGTTCGAACCTCGGCAATTCCAACGGCGCGAAATTCGATCTCAACCAGAACTACCTGCGTTATGCCGAGGACACCGGCCGTGCCCAGATCTATCCCGGCCATCGTGTGGACGCCATCGGCGAGGAGTCGGGGCGCTATACCGTCGCCGTGACCAAACTCGCACCTACCGGCGAGGTGCTCCGCATCCGCACGCTGACCTGCGACAAGCTGTTCCTCGCCGCGGGCTCGGTCGGCACCTCCGAACTGCTGGTGCGCGCGCGGGCGACGGGCGCGCTACCGAATCTGAACGAGCACATCGGCGAAGGCTGGGGCGGCAACGGCGATGTCGCATTGGCGCGGCCCGCCAGCTCGCTCGAGATAGGTACGCAGGGCACGCCGTCCGCGAGCCGAGTTCTGGACGAGACGGAGGCACCCGTATCGCTGGAGAACTGGTTCGTCCCCGGCACCACGCCCTTCGACGTCGGCATTGTCGCGTCGTTGGGCATAGTCCTCGACGACACCCGCGGCCGGTTCGTCTACAACCCGGCCGACGGGAGCGTGAACCTGCAGTGGCCACCCGACGGTGCCGCCGGCTACCTGGCGCACGCGCGGGAAGTCAACAACAAGGCGACCTGCAACTGCCCGTCCAACGCCCAACCAGCCTTGGAGGCGGATGCCTCGTTCACCTCACATCCATTGGGCGGCGCGGTGATCGGACGCGCGACGGACCCGTACGGTCGGGTGCGCGGCTATCGAGGCCTGTACGTGATGGACGGCGCGGCGGTACCCGGCAGCAGCGGAACAGTGAACCCGTCGTTGACGATCAGCGCGCTGGCCGAGCGCAATATCGAAGAGATCATTCGTTCCGGCGAGTAGTCACTACCAGCGCGGCCCGCGCTGGATCTCATCCACCTTCGGCCGCACATCGGCCAGGTACACGCCGGTCGCGATAATCGACACCAGCGCAAGCAGACTCGTGACGCTCAGCGAGAGCAACAGGAACAGCAACGCCGCGCCGAGGATGGCGATCCAGATCGGTTTGGTCAGCTTGTCGACCGCGGTGAAGGCGTCGGGGCGCTGGCGGATGGCGTGGATGAGCGCGAAAATCGTCGCGCCGAGCGCCAAGAGCCGCAGCCCGTACAAGATCCAGCTGGCCAATCCGTGCGCTGTGTCCACCAGCCCATCATAGAAGCAACGACCCCGCACACGTCGGTGTGCGGGGTCGTCAGCGTGGAGAAGGCGAGGGTGTCAGGCCTCCTTCTTGGGGGCCGCCTTCTTGGCCGGAGCCTTCTTGGCGGCGGGCGCCTTCTTGGCCGGGGCCTTCTTCGGGGCGACGCCGTCGGCGACGGGCTCGGTCTCGGTGGTCACCTCGAGGACCTCCGCTTCGACGACCGGCTCGACCTCGGCCTCTTCTGCTTCCTTGGCCGGGCGGCCGATCAGCTCGTTGACCTTGGCGAGCGCATCCTCGGCTCGGCTGGCCGCATCCTTGTACAGCGTCTCGACGCGCTCGATCTGATCCTCGACCAAGTGGTTGGCGCGCAGCCGCTCGACGGTTTCCTCGCCGCGCACGGCCAGATCCGCGTACAGATCGAGGACCTGGGTGTAGTACTTCTCGGCGAGCGCCTTCAGCTCCTCCGGGGTGAACTTCTCGCGCAGCTCGGCGAGGTCCTCCGGCAACTCCGAGGGCAGGCCGGACAGCCGCTCGCGCAGCGTCTCGAACTGGGCCCGGACATCGGCGGGCACGTTGGCGAAGCGCTCGCGGGCCTCTTCCACGCGACCGCTGACATCGGTGGAGGCGGCGCGCTCACGCACCTGGGTGACCGCGTCGACAACCGCGGCGTACACGGCGTCACCGGCACCGACGGTTGCGAACAGTGGCTTGATGTTTGCGTTTTCGGTCATTCTTCGCTCTCCTGGCGTGGCGGAGTTGGTGATGTGCTCGGAACGTCGCTGTCCCACTCGTTCCCCCCTGGTTCGCTTCCTCCGTTTTCCCGGCGAAACGATTCATAGATGTCCAGCAGCACCTGCTTCTGCCGTTCGCTGATCGACGTATCGGCAAGCAGGGCATCCCGGACCGGACTGTGCGGCCGCTGCTCGAGATAGCCAGCCCGGACGTACAACACCTCCGAAGAGACCCGCAGTGCCTTGGCGATCTGCGCGAGTACTTCGGCGGACGGATTACGCAATCCGCGCTCGATCTGACTGAGATACGGATTGCTCACTCCCGCCAGGGTGGCGAGCTGACGCAACGAGACCTGCGCGGCTTCTCGCTGTGCCCTGATGAAACCTCCGATGTCGTGTGCCGCGTTGGCCACACGCGCCGCCTTTTCGCCGACGCCGCTGGATCTCTCCTGCGAATCGTCGGTGTACTCGGCGGAACCTTCGGGCTGGTCTGCCATCACTCACCTTCTGGCGGTTGTACGTTTCCAATTCTAAAGCAGGGTGCTAGCTATTGCAAGCACGCTGTAAGCACCACTCCAGCAAACATTCAGCGCGCTCTGCTCAGCCGCCGAACATCAAATGCGAAATCGTGTAGATCATCAGCCCTGCCAGCGAGCCTACGACCGTGCCATTGATGCGAATGAATTGCAGATCACGCCCAACCTGCAATTCGATCTTCTTGCTAGCTTCCTCGGCATCCCACCTGGCAACCGTGTCGGTGACCAGAGTGGTGATCTCCTCCGCATAGTTTTCCACCAGATACCGCGCGCCGCGATCGATCCAATCGTCGACTTTGGCGCGCATCTCGGCATCGTCGCGCAGCCGCTCCCCGAGTTGCTGGACATTCTCGGCGACCTTGCGCCGCAGCGTGGAGTTCGGATCGTCGGCCGATTCCAGGATCAGCCGCTTGGCCGCGCGCCAGGTCGCCTCGGCCATGCCGGTGATCTCCTCGCGACCCATGATCTGCGCCTTGATCCGCTCGGCCTTTTTGATCATGGCGTCATCGTGCTGGAGATCGTAGGCGAATTCCTCGAGGAACCGATTCGCCGCGAGCCGCACCTCGTGTTCCGGATTCGACCGCACCTTCCAGGTGAACTCGACGAGTTCCCGATAGATCCGTTCTGAAAGCAGAATGTTTACGAATTTCGGAGCCCATTGCGGCGCATCCCGCAAAACGATCCGGTCGATCGTTTCCTGCGAACCGAGCGCCCACTGGTGCGCACGCTCGGCAAGCATGTCGAGCAGCGGCAACTGCCGATTGTCGGCGAGCAGTTCGGCGAGCACCCGGCCGATCGGCGGACCCCACAGCGGCTCGGCGATCCGCTTGACGATGGTGTTGTCGATGACCTGCTCGACATCCTCGTCCCGCAGCACTCCGACCACCGCGCGCAGAATGGTCGAACTCTCCTGGGCCACCCGGCCCGCATGTCCGGGGTCGGCCATCCAGCGCCCCACCCGCCAGGAAACCTGCGCCGAATTCACCTTCGCCGAGACCACGTCCGGGGCAAGGAAATTCGAGCCGACGAAGGCGCCGAGACTGGCGCCGAGCTGATCCTTCTTCTTCCTGATGATCGCGGTGTGCGGGATCGGCAGGCCGAGCGGATGACGGAACAGCGCGGTCACGGCGAACCAGTCGGCGAGTGCGCCGACCATGCCCGCCTCGGACGCGGCCCGCAGGTAACCGACCCAATCATCGCCCGCCCCGCGCGATTCCAGCCAGCGGCAGAACAGATAGACCGCCGTCGCGAACGCCAACAACCCGGTGGCCAGGGCCTTCATCTTGAACAGATCGCGGCGCTTGCCCGCCTCGTCGACGAAGGCCGCGAAACTGGTCGGTGGTGCGGACGTCGACGCATCCAGCACCGCTGTATTGAATTGGCGGCGTTCGCGGGGCCCTTCGTGGTTACGCTCCGCTACCGCCTCCGGGCCCGTCGCTCGCGCCGCCGTGTTGCCGGGAGCTTTCTCCATGACACCCATTCTGCTGTGTGTCGCCGACCGACCTCCGAGCCGATCGCAAGCGACACGCAACCGACGCCGAATGGCCCGATTGTGTGCAACCTGTCGCAACCAACACCCAAACGCGCATGTCGGTCGTTGCCTGGACCTAAGCTGGTGGTCCACGAACCCATACAAACGAGGGAGCTCACGCTGTCCACCGATGACCTTGTCGATGTCGGCGAGCTTGCCGAACGACCGGCGGCGGTGCGCACCGGCCGGACGGACGGACGCAAGCGCCGATGGCGGCAGCACAAGATCGACCGCCGCGAAGAGCTGGTCGATGGCACCCTCGCGGCTATTCGCACGCGCGGCAGCAATGCGGGCATGGACGAGATCGCCGCGGAGATCGGTGTCTCCAAGACCGTGCTCTACCGCTACTTCTCGGATAAGAACGACCTGGTCCACGCGACCATGCAGCGGTTCATCGAGACCACGCTGATGCCGCGGGTGTACGAGGCGATCAGCCTCGACGCGGACGAATACCACCTGGTGCGTTCGGCCCTGGCCGCTTACGTCGGCACGGTCGACGAGGACCCCGAGGTCTACCGGTTCATCATGGGCAACGGCTCGACCGATCAGTCCTCGCTCGCCGAATTCGAGAAGCTCTTCGCCGACGTCGTCACCACGGTCATCATCGATCGCGGCGCCGAGCACGGCTTCCGGACCGAGGGCGCGCTGCTGTGGTCGTATGTGCTCGTCGGCGGCATCCAGTTGGCAACGCACTGGTGGACCACGGATAAGGCGATGTCGCGCGAAGAAGTCATCGACTACCTGACCATGATGGCCTGGAGCGCCATCGAGGGCATGGCGCGCGCGGGCGGCTCCCGGGCGATCTTCAACGCCCAGCCGCACATCCTGCCGGACCCGCCGCAGACAGGCGCCTGAGCGCTAGCTCGTGATCGCCAACTGATCAATCGCTCGACTTCGCGCGCTAACAGGCCGCTAGCTGGGGCGCTAGCTGAAATAGTGACGGCGGTCTCGACATTGCCGCGAGTTTGGCTACTCTGAAGCCGAGCGGTACGCGGGTGTCCCACGTCACCGCCCCGCGCACTCCCGCCGATGGCGGTCTGCGCGGGTCGCTACGTGGTTACGCAAGCTGCCGCCTGCGCGCCCGTCGCTCCGACCGCTGGCACCAATGGAGGTACCTCGATGGCGAAGCAAGTGCCGACTTCTCGGCTTGCTCGTGGCACCAAGCTGGGAGCGGTGGCAGCCAGTTCGGTTATCCGAACCCAGCGCACACGCCTATCCATGCGGGGCCGGTCGGCGGCCGTGCGCGCGAAGATGGCCGAGGAGTCCATGATCCGCACCACCGAGCAGGTGGTCACGGTCCTCGGGACCATGAAGGGCGTGGCCATGAAGCTCGGCCAGATGATGTCGGTGCTCGATCTCGATCTGGTGCCCGAGAGCCATCGCGAACGCTTCCAGAAACGACTCGCCGTGCTGCGCAATGCCGCGCCCACGGTGTCGTTCGAGTCGATGCGGCAGGTGATCGAGGAGGACTTCGGGCAGCCGCTGGACGCGGTATTCGCCGAATTCCAGCCCGAGCCGATCGCCGCGGCCTCGATCGGGCAGGTGTATCTGGGGCGGCTGAACGACGGACGTCAGGTCGCGGTGAAGGTGCAGTACCCGGGTATCGATGCGGCGGTGCGCGCGGATCTCAAGAATCTGGCCATGTTCCGGCGGGTACTGCAATCGGCGATGCCGTGGGTGACGCCCGCCGTACTCGACGAGCTGCGGCTGAATATGGAGAGCGAACTCGACTATCACGCCGAGGCCGATACCCAGCTCCAGATCGCCGATCTCTACGCCGGACATCCGTTCATCATGGTGCCGCGCTCACTGCCCGAACTCAGTACGACGCGGGTGCTGGTCAGTGAATATGTGGCGGGCAAGGGATTCGAGGAGATCCGGCAGTTGCCCGCGGCCGAGCGCAATCGGATCGGCGAGATCATCTATCGCTTCTATGTCGGTTCGCTGTTCAGCTTCAACGAATTCTGTGGTGACCCGCATCCGGGAAATGTGTTGCTGGCCAACGACGGCCGGATCGGCTTCCTCGATTTCGGTCTGTTCAACCGGATGGATCCCGAACATGTGCGGTTCGAGACGATCTGCCTGCGCGCAGCGGCCGAGGATCGGGCAGAAGACCTGCGGCAGTTGATGATCGAGCGCGGCGTCATCGACTCGCCCGATGAGATCGGCGCCGAGGAATGCCTGGAATACGTGCTCGCGGCCTCGGAATGGTGTCTGCTCGACGAGGAGCTGACCATTACCCCGGAACTGGCCAGCGGTGCGTTTCTGCTCGCGGTGGATCCGCGAGCCAGTGAATTCACCGGGATGAAGCAACAGAATCTGCCGCCTGAGCACCTGTTCTCGCGGCGTGCCGACTTCCTCACCTTCGGCATGCTCGGTCAGCTCGAATGCACCGCGAACTGGCACAAGATTTCCCGCGAATGGCTCTACGACGAGGCGCCGGTCACCGATTTGGGTAAGGCGCATCGGGAGTGGTTGATCGAGCGCAAACCGACGCCGACCAAGAAGCCGCGGGCACGGGCGAAGAAACCGACCACGCGCGGTTCCGGTACCAAGTAATTCACCACAGCAGCTATCGAACGGAAGATCATGGCAGACAACCGAGAATTCGACCTAGTGCTGTTCGGCGCAACGGGTTTCGTCGGCAAGCTCACCGCGGAATATCTGCTCGGCACGGCGCCCGCCGAGGCGCGCATCGCACTGGCGGGACGCTCGCTCGACAAATTGACAACGGTCCGTGACGAACTCGGCCCGGCCGCCGCGAATTGGGGTCTGGTAGTTGCCGATTCGACCGACCAGGCCGCACTCGACGCACTCGCGGCGCGGACCACGGTTGTGGTGACCACCGTCGGCCCGTACCTGCGCTATGGCATCCCGCTGGTGGCCGCGTGCGCGAAGGCCGGGACCCACTACGCCGACCTCACCGGTGAGCCGCTGTTCATCCGGGACGCGATCGACCGGTACGACGAGCAGGCGGTGCAGACCGGCGCGAAGATCGTGAATTCCTGTGGCTACGACTCGATTCCGTCGGATCTGAGTGTGTACCAGCTGTACAAGCGCACCGTCGCGGACAATACCGGCGAGCTCGAGGACACCACCCTGATCGCGTCGCTGAAGGGCGGGGTCAGCGGTGGCACCATCGACTCGGGCCGGGCCATGATGGAGGCCATCGCGGCCGATCCGGCCAAGGGTTCGGTGATGAGCCACCCCTATTCGCTCAGCCCGGACAAGTCGATGGAACCGAATGTCGGCCGTCAGACCGATCAGGCGCTGCAGCGCGCGAGCAGCATCGACCCCAGCCTGGACGGGTGGGTCGGCACGTTCGTCATGGCCGCGCACAACACCAAGATCGTGCGCCGCACCAATGGCCTGCTCGGTTGGGTCTACGGCAAGAACTTCCGCTACCGCGAGGTGATGAACGCGGGCAAATCGGCCGCGGCGCCGCTGGTGGCCGCCGGTATGGCGGGCGGCATCGTGGCGACGATGGCGGCCGGTGCGGTGCTGTCGCGAGTCGCGGTGGGACGCAAGCTGCTCGACCGGATCGTGCCCAAGCCGGGCACCGGACCGAGCGAACAGGCGCGCACCAGTGGCTGGTTCAGCATGAAGACCTACGCGCGCACCTCCTCGGGCGCGAAATACGTGGCGACCTTCTCCGGCACCGGTGATCCCGGCTACCAGGCCACCGCCGTCATGCTCGGACAGGCCGGACTGTGCCTGGCATTCGACGGCGCGAAGCAGCCCGGATTGGCTGGCATTCTCACCCCTGCGGCCGCGATGGGCGACGCGCTCACCGACCGGTTGCGCGCCGCAGGCATGACTATCGAGGTCGAGCGCACGTAGTCGGGGACAAACCGAGGAGCTCGGATGAAATCGCCGTCTGCGGACCCGAGGGCGGTGCGGTGAACCTCGCTCGACGCACCATGAACGCCCCCGCTCTCGCCGCGATCTACGAAAAGGCCTGGCGGCCTGCGTTGTTCTATCTGGCCAGCGGCCGCAGCACAGCCGCCGACCGTCGCGACGCCGTCACCACGCTGCGTCTCGACGGGTCCAAGAAGGTGCTCGATATCGCTTGCGGTCCAGGCAACTTCACTCGCTATCTGAGCAATGCTCTCGACGGGGACGGCTTCGCCATCGGTCTGGACTACTCCGAGCCGATGCTGGCCCGAGCCGTCACCGATAATGCGGGTCCGCGCGTCGGCTACCTCCGTGGCGACGCGCGCACCCTGCCCTTCGCGGACGGCACCTTCGACGCCGTCTGCTGCTTCGGCGCGCTCTATCTGATCCCCGATCCGATCGCGGCGACCCGCGAAATGATCCGCGTCCTCGCCCCCGGCGGCCGCATCGCCATCACCACCAGTCACCGCGCCGACAACCCGTTCGGCCGCGCGAGCCGGGTCGTCGGCGGCTGGAGTGGACTGCGCGTCTTCGACGACGAGACCTTCCCGAAGCTCTTCGCCGAAGCGGGACTGATCGATATAGGTCAACAGGTCCACCGCCTCCTGCAATACATCAGCGCCACCCGCCCGCTCTAGGGATCCACTTTGTCGTGCGCCACATCACACGGGTGCGACGCTGAGGGACGAGCACAAGCGGGTTACACCGGTCGGTACCGAACGGTAAAGTGCCCGCAAGCGGTGGGCGGACCGAACGTGAGGGGGCGACCCAGATGGCGGTACCGGATACCGGTCAGCGGATGGCCAGGCAGTTGTATGCCGCCGCCACCGGAACCAGCGGCGGGGAACCCTTCGAATTGGCCGAGGATGTCGCCGAAAACCTCGCCGCCGCATGCGACAAGCTCGTCGAGGATCTGCAAAAGGCAACGGCCACCGGACATCTCGTCACCGAGGTATCCGGTTTTCCCGACCTGCCGACGGGCCACGGACTGGCAAAAGGCTTCGGCGACAAGGGCACTCAATTCCTCGACACCGTCACCGCATTCCAGGAAACGGCCCTGCTGTACAAGGCCGCCTATCTGGCCGCGGGAAAGCGTTTCGAGGATGCCGAGGCCGCGAATCGTGCCGCCCTGCAATTGATCACCGATTACCTGGAGTCGCCGCGCGGCGAACAGACCGACGGAAACCACTGACCCATGGCCGATTCCGTCACCAGGGCAGCCGCCGACGCCATCCGGGTCCAGCAGCGCGCCGTCGCCGCCTCCGCCGGATCGGCGAGCGGCGGAACCGATCCCCCGTACGCACCCGAGCGCGAACTGTTCGGCGCCTATACGCACCAGGAGATCTGGGATCTGGTGCACGAGGTCATCGATCCGGCGGCTCTCGGCCGGGTCGCCGATGCCTGGCGCGCCGATGCCACCGTGGTCGCCGAGGCATTCCAGGCCTTCTCCGATGCCACCAATCGCGAATTCGCGCACTGGTCGGGTCGTTCCGCCGATGCCGCGCTCCGCGCCACCCGCGATTTCGTCCGCGCCGGTACCGAGGCGCATGATGTCTGCCGCGCGGTACAGCGCCTGATGGAGCTCAATTCCGATGCGGCACAGGCCATCCGAGCGGCGATTCCGCCGCCGCCGCAGTATCGTGCTCTGGAAGATCCGGCCGCCGAAACGATCCACGGCGGACAACGCAGGATGGACCACGACATGGCCGCTGCTACGGCGCAGGCCGATGTCCAGGACACGATGACCTATGTCTACACCCCGATCATGCCCGCATCCGGCGACCGTGTCCCCCGATTCACCCCGCCGCCCGACGGCCCACAGATCGCGCGGCCGAATGCCAGCGGGGGCGCACGGTGAAATGGGTATTCACCCCGGACGAATTCACGCATGTCTGGGAGAACGAAACGAACCTGGACCGCCGCCCCTACCCGGTCAACCTGGCACCCGCCGCCACGGTCCGCACCGAATCCGAATACACCGCACTGCGACTACCCCAGCGCTTCGCCCGCCAGGCCGATGCCGATCTGGCGGCCGCGCTCATGCTGTGCGCCCGCTCCGATGCCACCACCATCACCGTTTCCGGTGAGTCGGGCGCCAAGCGGATCCTCGTTTTCGCCGCGGTGGTGCACAACCACGCGGGCATTCTGATCGCCGATATCGACAAGGTGACGGTGCGCATGTGCCACGTCCGCAGCCTCGGCAAACATCTGGTCGAGATCATCGGATCGGCCGAGCCGGGCAAGCTGGCGCCCATGCGGGAGCCGCAGGACGCGGTCCTGAACTCCGACGAAGGCGACAGCGCGACCAACGGCCATCGCCGCGCCGCCCGGTTCCGCCAGATCCTGCGAAAACCGGTGGACGGTCGCGGCTTCATCACCGTGACCGTGGAACCGGAAAACCCGATGTCGCCGCCCACCCGGCACCGCAGCTGGCTCGATTTCACCGGTGACGGACGCTACCTGCTCACCACCTCACACGAGCTGACCCTGACTCCGGTAACCGACGAGGATTTCGCCGACCAATTGCTTCGCCTAGCCCAGATCCGCTGACCCGGAGCCGAGCAGTTGACAATCGGCACGTCCCGGCAATCCGCAACCACCACGGAGC